>CAMIWC010000001.1 GCA_946402315.1 uncultured Clostridium sp.
TCTTTTTTTTCTAAGAAGTAATTATATGATATTAATGATATTCCTAAAATTAATATTAATATTCCTCTTGAAATTGATTTTCTTTTTTTCATTTATTAAGCTTCTCTTTTTGTATTAATGAATAGAACTGTTCCACCAATTATAATGAATATTGCTCCAGCAATAACAGTTATAATAGATTGTTCAGATCCAGTATCAGGAACTTTAACTTTAGGAATATTTCTAAATACTATTTCAATAGTATTTCCATCATTTTTAACTTCGATTTCTATTACTTCATCAGATATTGTGTAATTATTAGGAGCTTTAGTTTCTGATAAGTAATATGTACCAGCAGCTAAGTTTGTAAATACTTTTTCTTCAGTAGTTGTTGTCCAAGATTCAATGATGTTACCATCAGCATCTTTTAATACAAGGTCAGCACCAGCAAGTGGATTTCCAGTTTCACCATCGATCTTTAAGATTTTAACTATTGTTAATTCATCTGGTTTCTTAACGTTATAGAATGTAACAGTTATTTCTTCACCAGCTTTTAATGTAACAACTTGTTCATCTTCTCTTACAAAGTATCCAGCAGGAGCTTCTATTTCTTTAATAGTATACTTTCCTTCTGGTAAACCTTTTATATAATGTCCATTAGTTGTAGATGTCCAAGACGCTACTACTTTACCAGCTGAGTCTCTCATTTCGAATTTAGCACCAGCTAGTGTTTCTCCTGTATTAGCATCTCTTTTAATAATTGTTACTTTTGTAGGTTTAATTTTTTCATTATAGAAAGTTACAGTAATATCTTTACCATATTTTAATGTTACTGTTTTAATTTCAGTATCTCTAATGTATCCAGCAGGAGCCTCAACTTCTTCAATTGTATATTTTCCTTCAGGAAGACCTTTTACATAATGTCCATTTGTTGTAGAAGTCCATGAAGCAACTACTTCTCCTTTAGAGTTTTTCATTTCGAATTTAGCACCAGCTAAAGTTTCATTTGTTTCTTTATCTCTTTTAATAATTGTTACTTTAGTTGGATCTTGTTTACTATTGTTAAATTTAGCAGTTACTACTTTACCAGCAGTAATTGTTACTTCAACTTTAGCATCACTTAATTTATATCCATTAGGAGCTTCTGTTTCTTCTAATGTATATTTTCCAGGAGCTAAATGTTTAATTACATAAGCTTTAGTTGTAGTAGTCCATGAAGCAACTACTTTACCAGCTGAGTTTGTAAGTTTCATTTTAGCACCAGCTAGGTTTTTACCAGTTTCAGCATCTACTTTAGTAATTTGTACTTCTGTATCTTTTAATGTAACAGTTCTTGAAGCACTTAATGCTTTTTCTTCTGTAAATAATACAGCCATAGTTACTGATTGGTAATTACTGTTAGATGGTTTGTATAAGTATGATTTTTGTACACTACCAGTAGCACTAGCTTTTAATGTAATACTTGTTTCTAGACTAGTAATATTAGCTACAGGGACTTTGATTCTAACAGCAGCTCCTGAACTAACACTAGTTACTGTATTTCCATTAGCATCAATAATTACTGATCCTGATGGAGCACCACTTAAAGATAAACTAATTTTACCTTTAATTGATGTAGCTGAAACAGTAACAGCATTAGAAATGTAATATTTACCATCACTTGATAAACTAAATGAAATTGTATTCTTAGACATACCAAGAGTTGGTGTAGGATATCCAGCATTCTTAGCTTTTACAGCATTTTCAGCTAATTTTTTCATGTGAGGTCTTAGTCCATATGGATCTGGAGCAGTTGTTTTGAAAGATTCAGATAAGTTACTTGATCCAGTTGTAAGGTCTAAATACCACCACACTGCAGATTGAGTAATATAGTAATCATATTTACTATTACCAGTAATACTTTTATTAGGGTAACCATTTACCATAAGATAAGTCATACCAGCATCTTGTTCTCCAACAAGAGTAAGTGTCATGTTCTTAGGTGAAGATTTGTGATAATCTGTACAATATAGATATTTTCCAGTAGTAGTTTTCTTAATACTGAATTGTACACCATTAATATATCCTGGAACTGTTTCAAATGATGAAGCAGTTTGAATAGTTTGAGGTGCACTTTCAGCAAAAGCAGTTAAACCACTAAATGAAAATAAAGCAATAAACAATAATAAGAATGATCTTATTAATTTTTTCATATAAATTCCCCCCAAATTTGTTTATTGCCGTATATATTAACACATTTTTTTAAAAAAGTCAAACAAATGGTCTATTTTTATTAAAAAAAAGAAGGATTACTCCTTCTATTTTGTCAATATGTCTACTGCTTTAGCGTATTGATTATCACTTGTTCCATTATATTCTATATAGTATGTTGGATTAATTCCAGCTTTATTTATATGGTTTCCATTTGGTGTTAACCATTCTTGAACAGTATATTTAATCATACTTCCATTAGATAAATTCTTAGTTACTTGAACAGTTCCTTTACCGAAAGTCTTAGTTCCAACAAGTGGAACTCCTAAATTTTCATTAAGTGCTGCAGCAAAGATTTCTGCTCCTGAAGCTGAATTTCCGTTAATAAGAATTGCCATTTTTAAACTATATCTCTTATCAGATGTATTCTTAATAGAAGTTACTTCTCCGTGTTCACTTAATTGATATATAATATCCCCTTTTTCTAGGAATAAAGATGATATTTCTTCAGCACTAGTTAATAATCCACCAGAATTATTACGAACATCTAATACAAAATATTCAGCACCTTGTTCTATTAAATTAGTAATTTCTGTTTCTAATTGCTCTCTTGTATTTTTAGCAAATAACTCAATAGTTATATAACCAATATTACCTTCTCTAAGTTCTGATTCTACTGAAGGTATTTCTACTGTTCCTCTAGTAAATGTAAGTTCTTTTATTTCATTATTTCTTCTAACTTTAACAGTACATTTTGTTCCAGCAGCACCTTTAATTAAACCGGTTAATTCTTCTTGATTCATTCCAATAACATCAGTACCATCTACTTCTACAAAGACATCTCCTACTTCAAATTTAGCTCTTTCAGCAGGACTATTTTTTAACACAGTAATGATATATGATTCTCCAGCTTCATTAGTTGTAATAACTACTCCTAATCCAGTAAATGATCCTTCAAGTTGTTCTAATAAATCATCTGTTTCTTGTTGATCTAAGTATTCAGAATAATTATCGTCTAAATAATCCATCATTCCTTTAATACCAGCTTCGATTAATTGATCACCATCTAAGTCTTCATAATAATTTTCCATTAATTCATCATATACTTCTAAGAATTCATCAAACTTTTCAGGATTAGATTTAGTCTTTAAGACATTTGTTTTAAAGAATGTTACTGTACTACCTACTAATAATCCAAATACTGCAGTAATAATCATAATAATTATTACTTCTATAAGATTAAAAGTAACAGGTTCATCTTTCTTAGTTTGTACTTCTACTTTATCTTCTACCTTTTTTACAACAGGTTTATCTACTTTAACTCTATTAACAGTCTTAGTTGTTTTCTTCTTAGTAGTCTTTTCTTCTTTTTTAATAGCCATATTTAACAACTCCTATCTACACTAAAACAATTTTAACATAACTAATAAAAAAAATCATTACTTTGTAATGATTTATTTTTAATATGGCGCCTCAACTGGGACTTGAACCTAGGACCCCTTGATTAACAGTCAAGTGCTCTAACCAACTGAGCTATTGAGGCATAAAACTCCATAAGGAGTTATTATTCTTTATTAAGTTTTGTCATTTGTTCATAAAAAGCTGAATCTTCATAATATCCAACATTTTTTCCATTCTTAATATGAATTAATGTAGGAGAAGAAACTTTTAATTCACTAAAATTTTGTGCTTTAGGATTTGTTTCCTTTGATTCTATATCTTTATTAAAACCATTATTTAAATCTATATAGAACATAGATACATCATGATTTCCTTGTTTGTAATTATTATACATAGATGCATAACTACTAGCATTTATATCTTTACTATTAAATAGTAATACATAATACTCTTTATCTTTTTTTGTAAATACTGAAGTTGCTAGAATCTCTTCATTTTGTATTGTTCTAGGTACTACTTCTTCTTTAGTTTGTTTTTTACTTCCAATTTCTCCTCTAGCAAAAGCAATAATTAAATAAAAAACTCCAATAAATATTAATACACCTATTAATATCTTAAAGAAATTAAATAATTCTGCATTTTGTTTAAGTAATGAATCTCCTAGAACATCTTGTTTTCTCTTTTTCTTTTTATAAATATTATCTATACTTCTATTTTGTTCTTTATGAATGTTCTCTTTTTTAGGAGTTGTTTTTTTAACGGTCTTTTTACTTTCAACCTTTTTTGCCATAACACTTCACCCATATAAATTATAACAATTATAACAATAAAAAAACAAGTCATTTAGACTTGTTCTTATTATTTTTTAGAAATAATTACCTTAACCTTCTTAACTCTTGGAGTATAAGTTAATCTATTATCAGTACCAGTTACTGTAACTTCTACTTCTCTTTCTCCAACACCTAATCCTTGTAAGTCTACAGTAGCATTAATAGTAGTTGGATCAAGTTTATCTATAACAGATTTACTTCCTTTAACAATTACTGTAATTGAAGAAGAGTTAGCATCTGCTGCTTGAGCAGTATATCCTTTATCAAGATTTGTAATATTAATCTTAACATTTTCTACTTCAGTAGTTACTACTTCATCTACTACTAACTTAACAGTAATAGTCTTAACACTAATATCTCTAACTCCAATTGGATTAGTTAAGTTAACTGTATAATTCTTATTATCTTTAATACCAGAAATATCTATCTTGACTGGTAAATAATCAATCTTATCAAGTGCTTCTTGTGAACCATATAATGTTACTTCATTAACACTTGGAGTTAAGGACTCAATAGCTTTTCCTTCTAGAGTACCTTCTGTTTCAATCTTAATTGGTACTGTTTTACTAGGAGAAGAAATAACTATTTCAGCTTCTAATGATTCTGGAACTATTTCAACATCTACTATTTCCCCATTCTTATCATAAGCAATTAATGGAATATCTTTTAGTACTTGTGTTCCTTCTTTTTGACTAGTTAAATGATCAATATCAATTAATGCTTTTACTGATGCAACTTCATTAAGTTTATATTCAGCACCTTTAATAGTAACTTTATCTTTATTTAAAGTAATACTGTCTACATTTAACTTTTTATCTAAATTATCTTTATGTATAACATCAGCTGTAACTTCTCTAGATGATGACATCTTCTTATAAACAACTACTGTTACTGAAGATGGATCTACTTTATAGTTTACTGAAGATACATTTTGTTTATAATTCAAATTTACTTTATGAGTTCCAGGAGTTAAATCAGATAAATCTACTGATATCTCATCTGCTGGATATTGTTTAGCTAAGTAAACGTTCCATTTCTTACCAATTAATGTAACATCTACTGTTTTAGGTAATCCTTCAATAACATATGCTTCTTCATTATAAACAGCTGTTACTGGAATACCATATAAGATTTCAGCATTATCATCAACAATTGATACACCTTTTTGATCTATTACATAGAATGTTAGAAGGGCAAATACAAGTGAAATAATAATTAATGCTTGTCTATTATTTAATATTCTTTCAATACCTTTATTATTACTTTTAAAATAATCAGTAATATAAAGAATAAACTTAGTTATTGGACTAATTAAATACTTATCAAAGAAATTTATTATAGGGCTAAATATGTTTTTTCTCTTACTTGTTTTCTTCATAAATCTCTTCCTCTGTTAATTCTTCAAAATCATTTTCTTGTTTTGGTCTTAATTCATCAATAAGAGTCATTCTAACATCATCAATTGATAAGTTATAGAATAGTTCTCCTTTTAAGCATACTGATAAACGACCAGTTTCTTCAGAAACAATTAAGACAATTGCATCTGTTTCTTCACTTATTCCAAGACCAGCCCTATGTCTTGTACCTAAGTGTTTATTATTCTTAACATTTCCACTAGTTGGGAATACTGCCCCAGCACAACTAATTTTATCTCCTTGAATAATAACTCCACCATCATGTAATGGGTTATTAGGGAAGAAAATAGATACTAATAAATCAGATGTTATATCAGCATATACTTTCTTAGCTTTTTCAATATAATCAGATAGACTTACATCTCTTTCAATTACTATTAAGGCACCAATTCTTGATTTTCTTAATTGATCCATCGCAGTAACTATTTCATATACAAGTCTTTCTCTTTCATCTACTGATAATACTTTATGACGACCTAATAATTGGCTTCTTCCTAATTGTTCAAGAGCTGTTCTTATTTCAGGTTGGAAAATTACAATTATAGCTAGCGGTCCCCACATAACAATGTATTCTAGTAACATTCCAATTGTTCTAAAATGGAAAATGCTAGATACTATTTCCAATGCTACTAGTATAAGTACCCCTTTAAAAATAAGAGTTAACTTAACGTTATCTTTTATTAATTTAAGTATGTAATAAAAGATTAACCATACTAGTAATATATCTACTGTTTTATTTAATATTGTTAAAATGAAATCTACAGAAATATTCATATTACCTCCATGCGTGCTTTTTTATTATATAAAAATCTAATAAATTAGTAAAGTCTACCCAGATGTTCCATCCTCATTAATAACAAGTACTGCTGGAACCTCTTCTTGTTTAGCTTCCTCTTCAGTGATTGGTTTAGTATTATCTACTGGTGCAGCAGCTTCTGCTGGTTTGTCAGTAGATACTGCATCTAAATCTAATACAGCAGGTACTTCTTCTTTAACTTCTTGTTGTGCTTCAGGTTGAGGTGCTTCTGTTGGTGTAGGTGCTGGAGTAGCAGCTACTGGAGTTGCTTCTGCTTTTTTTTCTTCTTCTTTCTTTTGAAGAGTAGGATCTAGAGTAGTATCTATTCCGCCAAATTGAGCATTCTTTTCCATTTGTGCTTTTGCTTTCGCAGCTTCTTCTTCAGCTAATTTCTTTCTCTTTTCTAACATTTCTTCTTGTTTCTTTTTAGCTCTCTTGTTTCCAATTACTCCTAAACAAGCAAAAGCTATAATAAAGAAGAATAAGAACCATAAGAAATTCCATATACCTCTAACTGCATATTCTAAAAAGTTAATAACTATACCCACTATAATCACCCTCTATTCTTCTCTATGATATCATTTTTACAATTCTTTTTCAATTAAAAGACCAAATAAAAAAATACATATTTCTATGTATTTTATAAATTAGCCATGAATTCTTCATATTTTGGAATAACTTCATCTGCACTACCTACCATTATTTGTTCTCCATCATTAATCCATAATATTTCATCGCATAAGTTCTTAATTGTATCTAAGTTATGAGATACGATAAGAACTGTTCTTTTATCATCTGAGATTAGTTCTTTCATCTTGTTATAACTCTTATTCTTAAATGTAACATCTCCAACAGATAGAACTTCATCTATTAACATGATATCTGTTTCAAGTATAGCAGTTATAGCAAAAGCAAGTTTAGAATACATTCCACTTGAATAAGCTTTTACAGGTTTATCAATAAAGTCTCCTATATCAGCAAAACCAATTATTTCTTCTTCTTTGGATTTAATCTCTTCTTCACTAAAACCTAGAAGCATTCCAGATAAGTAAATATTTTCTCTACCAGTTAACTTACTATTAAATCCAACTCCTATAGATAGAAGCGAAATAGTATTACCATGAAGATTAATAGTACCTTTATCAGGAGAGAATATTCCAGCAATAGCTCTTAGCATTGTAGATTTTCCAGAACCATTCTTACCAATTATTCCAAGTATTTTACCTTCTTCTAATTCAAAGGATATTCCTTTTAATGCTTCAAATCTTTCTACTTTATCCCCTAAATGTTTCCAAGATGCTCTTATAGATGTTTTCTTAAGTCCACGATAAGTAACATGTAGATCTTTAACAGTAATAGCTATCTTTCTAGGAGTAGTTTTTTTCTTGTTATCACTCTTTTTCATTAGATCACCTTCGCATAACTATTTTCATTTTTATTAATTGTACTAATACCAATAATAGTTAATAATAATCCAATTAATAACCAGATAGCTAACCATTTAAAATTAGGCATCTCAGCAAATATTAAAGCTTTACGCATTTCATCCATCAAGAAAGCAGCAGGATTTAATCTTAATATAAAATATCCTAATGTACCACCTATTCTTGTTCTTATATTAAAGAATATTCCTGATAAATAGAAAGTCATCTTTAAAGCTATATTAGTTAAATTAGATAAATCGTTTAATGTAACACCAAAGTGCATTAGTAATAAACTAATTCCAAATGTAACTAGATATAATACTAATAATGTAGGAATTACAAATATTACATGCCATGATAATGGTACATGTTGGAACATCATTAATCCAAACGCAATTACTAATGAAATAAACATCTTAAATAAATAAGTTAATGATTTAGAATATAATAATATATATTTAGGAACATATACTTTTACTACTAGATCTCTATTACTAAGAATTAATTTAACACTACCAGTAAGCATTCTTTCAAAGAATTGCCATAAAGCTTGACCAATCATAACGAATGATGCAAAGTAAAGTTCTTTTGACTTAAATACTACACTAAATATAAATGTATATATTAACATAAAACAGAATGGTTCAATTATCCACCATAACCAGTTTAAATAAGAATCGGCAACTTCACTTTTTAATTCAGCTTTAGCAGATCTAATTGCGTATTTATTATATTTTTTCATGTTGTAGAAAAACTTCTTCATAAAATCACCAAAAACATTATATCAAAACAAAATAATAAAGTCCAATGATGAGATTATTTTATTTACTTATTTATTTTTATGTTAAAATAAAATTAGGAGGATTATATGAGAAAAGTAGGTACAGTTGTAAGAGGGATTAGAACCCCAATTATAAGAGAACATGCTAATCTAGAAGATATAGTAGTTAATTCACTATTAGAAGCTAGTGAAGCAGAAGGATTTAATTTTAGAGACAAAGATATAGTAGCAATTACTGAAGCAGTAGTTGGTATTAGTGAAGGGAATTATGTTACTGTAGATCAAATAGTAGAAGATATTCATTCTAAATTTGACAGTAGACATTTAGGTATAGTATTCCCTATCTTAAGTAGAAATAGATTTTCTATTATCTTAAAATCATTCGCAAGAAGTATGGATAAAATAACTATGTTATTATCATTCCCAAGCGATGAAGTAGGTAACGGAATATTAGATGAAGAAGAATTTGAAAAAAGCAGTTTTGATTTAGGTAGTGTTATTACTGAAGAAGACTATATGAAGAACTTTGGTACATTCGTACATCCATTTACTGGAATCAATATGATTAAGTTTTATAAAGAATTAATAGAAAGTGAAAACTGTGAAGCAGAATTCATTCTTTCAAATGACCCAACAGAAATAGTTAAATATACTAAAGATGTAATTAACTGTGATATTCATACAAGATATAAGACTAAGAAAAGATTAGAAGAAATGGGAGCTCATGTATATGGAATGTATGAAATAATGACAGCTCCTGTTAATGGTTCTGGATTTAATGAAAAATATGGACTTCTAGGATCTAATAAATCTACAGAAGAAAGATTAAAATTATTCCCAAGAACTGGACAAACATTAGTAGAAAATGTTCAAAAGAAATTATTAGAAAAAACAGGAAAACATATAGAAGTAATGGTATATGGAGATGGAGCATTTAAAGATCCAGTAGGTAAGATTTGGGAACTTGCTGATCCAGTAGTATCTCCAGCCTATACTAGTGGACTTGAAGGAACTCCAAATGAAATTAAACTTAAATTTGTTTCTGATAATAAATTAGCTGATGTATCTGGAGAAGATCTAGAACGTGCTATGCGTGAAGAAATAAGAAACAAAGATAAAGAATTAAAAGGAAAGATGATTACTCAAGGTACTACTCCAAGAAGATATACTGATTTAATTGGTTCATTATGTGATTTAACTAGTGGATCAGGAGATAAAGGTACACCAGTAGTATTCATTCAAGGATACTTCGATAATCTAGCTGATGAATAAGTTGCAGAAATGCAACTTTTTATTTTATAATACTTTCTGGTGTTTGAAATGACTAAGATAATTGATTTTAAAGAAAATATTGATGAAGAACAATTAAAAGAAATTAGCACTTCTTTTCATAAAGGAGAACTAGTTATTTTTCCTACTGAAACAGTATATGGAATAGGTGCAAATGCATTAGATAAAGATGCTGTTAATAGTATTTTTATAGCTAAAGGAAGAGCACAAGATAATCCATTAATAGTTCATATATCTAACTTTGATATGTTAAATACCTTAGTAGAAGAACCAAATGAAATAGAAAAGAAATTAATAGATGCTTTTATGCCTGGACCATTTACTATAATTTTAAAGAAGAAAGATATAATTCCAGATAATGTTACTTGTGGACTTGATACAGTTGGTATTCGTTTTCCAGAAAATGATATTGCCAGAGAAATAATTGAATATATTAATCTCCCTATCGCTGCACCTTCAGCTAATATATCTAGTCGTCCTAGTGGTACTAAGATAGATGATATTAAAGATGAATTTAATAATAAAGTAGATATCATAATAGATGGTGGAGAAACTAAAATAGGTATTGAATCTACTGTAGTAAAAGTAATAGATGGAATACCTACTATTCTTCGTCCAGGAAAGATTACTCCAGAAGATATTAAAAAAGTAATTGGAATAGTTAAAGTAGATGAACATGTTTTCAAAAATGATAATCTTGATAAAGTAGAATCTCCTGGAATGAAATATAAACATTATGCACCTAATACTAAATGTTTACTTGTATATGGTACCAGTGAAGATAATTATATTGATTTAATTAATTCAAATAAAACAGATAATACTCTTATTCTTGGTTTTAATGAACATAAAAAGTACTTTGATAATTTTATAAGTATTGGCTCTATTAATAATCTTGATGAAATAAGTCATAATATCTTTTCTCTCTTAAGAAAAGCTGATCAATATAATCCAGATTTAATAATAATAGAAGGCGTAAAAAAAGAAGGTCTAGGAATAGCTATTATGAATAGACTACTTAGAGCTTCCTCATTTAATTATATAGAAAAATAGATGTAATTATACATCTATTTTTTTTGGTTATCATTATATTTAAATAATACTGAAGGTCTATGTCCTCCACCAGTTCTTACTTTATCAGTTTTTACTGTTTTCTTAGCAATTATTCTACGAAATGCTGGATCAAGTAATTTCTTACCTAGAATTACTTCATATACTTGTTGTAATTCTCCTAAAGTAAAGTATTCTGGCATCATATTAAATACGATATCTGTATATTCAATTTTATTCTTTAATCTAGATATACCAGATGCTATTACTAATGGATGATCAAAAGCAATTTTATCATTTTCTTCTATTTCATATTTATATCTATCAGTAGTTTTTTCTTTTAATGTTTTCTTTATCTTAAACTTAATAGTTTCATTACCATTATCTAGAGTTACATTCATAGATTTTTCATCTTCTAGGACAGATACATTAAACCAAGAAGCATTATTAGATACTGTATTAGGTAATCTATTCTTATCTATTAAAGCCATATAAGAAGTAGATATTACTCTCATACGAGGATCTCTTTTAGGATCTCCATAAGTATATAATTGTTCTAAATAAATATCTTTAATATTAGCTTCATCAGCAAGTATTCTTTCAGCAGCATCTTCTATATCTTCATCTATTCTTACAAATCCTCCAGGAAGAGTCCATTTATCTTTAAAAGGATAAGTATCTCTTTTAACTAAAAGTACACTAAAATATTTTTCATTTAACTTTCTATAATTATCTTGTATTCCATCAGATACACTAAATATTAATATATCAGCAGTTAAAGATAATCTATCATAATCATTTGGATTATATGCTTTTAAGAATTCTTCTTCAGATTTGTATTCCATATTTCCTCCTATTTACCTATTATTTTATTATTTACTAGTTTAATAAAATGATAATCATTCATTCTAATACATTTAATAGTCTTTTCACATACTTTAGTTTCTACTTTAATAACATTATCTATTTCTATATCTACTCCATCAAACATAAAGAATAAATTCTTATATTTAGGATTATCTAATGGAGTCATAGTAATTACTTTATCATTAGGTACTACTACACTATTTATTAAAGTACTAAACACTCTATTATTAAGTGGGGCGATTGGGGTAATTGATAATGTTTTTAAACTATTATACACTATACTTCCTCCAAGACTCATATTATAAGCAGTAGATCCAGTAGAAGTACTAATTAATACTCCATCTCCTGCAAACTCTTCTAAGTATTCTTTATCTACATATATAGGTAATCTTAATGTCTTAAAGTGTTTATTTCTTACTACTAATTCATTTAAACTATTATAAGTATATATTTCGTCTTCAGTAATAATCTTAGTTTCTTGTACAGCTAATTCTTCTATTCTATAATTACCAGAACTTAATCTTTTAACAAAGTCTGAATAATTATTAATATCTATTTCTTGTAAGAATCCTAAAGTACCAGAATTAACACCAATATAATAAATATTATCATTAAAATTAGTTTCTCTTAATGTTTTAAGAAATGAACCATCTCCACCAATAGATATAGCTAAATCAGGATTATCGTCTACTATCTTAAATCCATATTTCTTTAATTCTAATTCTAAATCATTTGCAACTATTTTAGATTTTTCATTATTATTAACAAATAACTTTATCTTTTTTATTTCCATAATAACTCCTTTAACATATTAGTTATTTCTTCAATTATTACTTCTTTGTTTTTAGCACGAGATTCTTTTTCTACACCTAATACTTTATCATAATAATTATCTTTATAGAATATAGATATAAACACTTGGTTATCTTTACCATAATTATTATTAGGATCAGCACGATTTAATTTGCCAGTAATACCTACTCCTATATTAGAATTAGTAAAATTACTTATAGATTTAGCCATTTCATGAGCTACTTCCATACTATAGACTGAATACTTATCTATTGTTTCACTACTAACACCCATCTTAATTTTATATTCATTAGAATAAGTTACTGCACTAAACTTAAGTACTTCACTAGCACCTTCAATGTTAGTAATTGCATTCGCAACTCCTCCACCGGTACAAGATTCCATAGTACTAATACTAATATTATTTTCTCTTAAATAATCAATTACTTCTCTCATATAATTTATGTTCCTTTATATAATCTAATACTTCTTTATCAATATATTTACTATCTAAATTATTTCTTAATTTTGTAGAAGATATATCTATATTTTCAAAATCATTTATTACTATAAAATTATTACTATTATATTTAGAAATATAGCTATTAATATCTATATCTCCTCTATTAACTATAATAATCTTATACTTTAATAATTCTTGATAATCTTTCCATTTATCAAAATTAACTATATTATCTGCACCAAGAATTAAATATAATTCATCATTATACTTTTTACTTAGTTCTTTTATTAATTCTACAGTATAAATATACTCATTAAAATCCGTATCTATTTTTATTATATCATTTTCATATGTTTTTAACATATTGATTCTATCATTTATATCAACTAAATTATTTTTATCCCAATAATTAAGAGTAGGTACGATTAGTACTTGATCAATATATTTCTTTTCAAGTAAGTATCTTACTACTTTAATATGTCCTTTATGAGGAGGATTAAAACTACCTATATATATTCCTAATTTAGTCCCAGTCGTCATAAACTATTCCATCCTCTCTAAATACTTTATATCTATCAGTAGAATCCATACAATTAAGATCCATTCTAATTGATAAGTTTCCTTTATAATTATTAACTGAATCAATAAGTTTATTTAAAGTATCATCATCCACCTTATGTAGATTAATCCAAGTATCTAATTCATTATTTATTCCGTTAGAGTCTTGTAGTACTTTAAAAGTTAATTGTGATACTTCTTTAGGAAGAATACTTATAATATCTTCTAAACTTTTATTATTAAAAGAATCTGTAAGTATAAATACATATCTAATAGTATTGCCTAAGACTTTAATCTTATCTATTAGATTAAAATCAGATATAGAATAACAAGTAACATCTACAGATTTATATATATCATCTGGCATATACATTCTAGTTTGTATTTCTATTTGAATATCAGGATTAGTATTTCTAGTTATATCAATAATATCTTTAACACAAGCTCTACTTTGCATAGGTTCATTAGTACCAGTGATAACCATATATTTAAGATCAGGATTCTCATTTATTACATTTTCTAAATTAGATTTCCAAGTATTAAAATCCTCTTCATAAATATTTTCGAAACCATTATTATGACTATGAGCTTTAGCGATACAGAATGGACAGTTAAATATACATTTCTTATGTGGTGTAACAATCTGTAGACTTCTCATAATTATTCTCCTTTCATATAAGTTGGTGTTATAAATTTATGTTCATTTCTTTTATGTAATTTTTCTATTTTTTCATATACCTCTTTATCTACTTTTTCTTTATTAATTACTTTAGCTATATCAGAGTATTTAACTCCTAATTTTTCTTCATCGGTTTGATTAGATAATCCATCATCTGGAGCTTTTCTAACTACTTCAGTAGGTACTCCTATATATTCTCCAACACTTATTACTTCTTCTACTGTTAAATCAGCTAAAACTCTAATATCTGATACTGAGTCTCCTCCTTTAGTAAAGTATCCAACATACAATTCACATTTATTAGATGTTCCTGGAACTATATAAAGTCCTTTTTTAAGATGAGAATACATTGCAGCATAATAATATAAAGTAGTAGTTCTAAGTCTTGGTTTAATATTTAGATTTGAATCATATAAATCATCATCTGTAACATCATTAATATCTTTTATTTGTTTAACATATGCTTCATATATATTAGTAAGATCATATTCAAGTAGTTCAAATCCAAACTTTTTACTAACCAAAATAGCATTCTTTTTATCTTCTTCTTTGGAGTGACATGGTAGCCATACACCAATAACGTTTTCAGGACCAAGTGCTTTACTAAATAAACCAGCAACTACTCCAGAATCTTTTCCTCCACTTATACCAATAACCGCACCTTTAATATTATTTTTCTTATAATAATCTCTAATAAATTCAATTATTTCATTTGTAGTCTTCTCTACATCCCATTTTTTTAACATAATTCTCTCCTTTTAATAATAAGTATTGTGTATTTAATCCTTTTATAAATCCACAATCTACTAATTCTTTTAATTCTTCACTACTAACTAGTAAATGTTTTATATATTCACTTTCATCTAAATGTTGTTCACTAACGCATTTACAACCTAAAGCTATAAAGTAATGATTAAGAGCACCACTTGAACCTTGATCAGGATAAAAACTACCTAAACTAATTAATTCTTGTGGAGCATATCCAGTTTCTTCTAAAAGTTCTCTTTTAGCAGCTTCTATTGGTGATTCAAAGTCTTCAATATATCCAGCTGGAAAACCTATATCTACTGTTTGATCAGTAAATACTCTTGGTTCACATGCAAGTAATATTTTTCCATATTCAGTAATAGGATAAACAATAACTGCACTTCCATCTTCTCCGTTTTTAAGTACTTTTTCTCTTTTAATCTTTTTACCATTATTTAAACTACATTCATATGATTCAACTGATATAAATGAAGATCCTTCTACCTTTTTCATATGAACAGTTCTTAATTCTTCTAAGGCATTAATAATATCTAATCTTACTCTTCTTTCAGGAGTCATTTGTTTGGCATCAGGATTATATACCCATCTAATTCCTTGATCTTTACTCCAACCAATACTAGTTAAATAATCTTCATAATGTTTAATAATAGTATCTGGTATTTTTCCATCATAGTATTTATCAAATTTATCTAAAGCATATTCAACCATTGGAATAGCTCTAGTATATTTATTATCTAAATTAAATAATGGTCTTAAATACTGATCAGCAAATCTTTCATTAAACTCTCTTTGTAATTGTTCTCTATTATTTTGTTCATATTCTAAACTCTTTTCATATAAAAGTTCATCTAATACTTCAAATACTACTTCATCAATATCTTCTCCTAGATTAAATACTTCAAACCATCCTCTATCAAAATCATCCATTTGATAATATCCATAATCATCTAAATATCCAAACCAATAATCTTTTGAAGGTTTATATTCTTCTTCAAATACTTTTTTTGTAAATAAAGATACTCTAGCATTTAATTCTTTTAATTTAGTTTTTTCATTTTCACTAGATGATTTCATAAAATATTTATCAAGTAATGGATTATCATAATCTAATTTTTTTATTCCTTGTAACTCTTTAATCATAATTACCTCTTTACTAATTGTTTGGCATCATTTATCATTTGATTTTTAAATTCAATGTATTCTTTAGTACCATCTACATAGTATCCATGTGGCATTCTAATTCTTTTTGTTTCTGGATAGATTCTAGCCATTTCTAAACTACAATATTTTTTCTTTTCTTCAATAGATGGATCATCATATACTAGTTGTCCTCTTACAAAGATAGGTCTTTGTAGTTTAACTAAATCAAAATCATTAATTACTCCTCTTTTTAATTGATCAGTTAAACTAATTATTTCTAAGTTATCTTTACTAATTTGTTCTCCTTTTTGAGTAACGACATCTGCTAGAGCGAAACCAGTATTTTTATCATATGCACGATATAATTCTTTAAATCCAGGATTAACTATTTTAATAGTGTCATTAGATAATTTAATCTTTGGTACTAGTTCTCCGTTAGCCTCAAGTGCAACTTCTTTATAAACACATCCCATTCTTCCTTCTGGTTTAGAAATGTTATCACCTACACCTAAACTATCGAATTCAGCACCTTGAGCAATTAAAGATTCAATAGTTTCAGCATTAAGTCCATTACTTAAACAAATCTTTGCTTCTGGAAATCCAGCTTCTTTTAACATCTTTCTAGCTTCTTTAGATAGATAAGCAAGATCTCCTGAATCAATTCTGATTCCAATATGATCAGTACTTATTCCGTTTTCTCTCATGTATTCAAATACTTTAATAGCATTAGGAATTCCGCTTCTTAAAGTATCAATTGTATCAACTAGTAAAATACAATTATCAGGATAAGTTTTAGCATAACTTAAGAAAGCATCATATTCTGTTGGAAATGATTCAATCCAACTATGAGCTTGTGTACCCATTGCTTTAAGTCCAAGCATATCAGCGGCGATAACATTGCTTGTTCCAACGCATCCTGCCATAACTCCATAGATTGATGCATCAATTGCGGCTTCTAATCCATCGGCACGTCTAGCACCAAACTCCATTACCCCTACTCTTTCTGGAGTTGCTTCAATTATTCTTCTAGCACCAGTTGCATGTTCCATAGCGCCATTGATAATTGAAAGTAATGCTGTTTCAACTACTTGTGCTTCAATAATTGGTGCTTTTACTGTTAGTATTGGTTCATTTGGAAATACTGGAGTACCATCTGGTACTGCATAAATATCTCCAGTAAACTTAAATCCTTTTAAGTATTCAATAAACTTTTCACTGTAACCACTTCTTCTAAAGTAATCTAATTCTTGTTCAGTAAATTTCATATTTTCAATAAATGGTATTACTTTATCAAGTCCTGCCATAATAGCATATCCACCATCACTTGGTATTTTTCTAAAGAAAATATCAAATACAGCTTCTTCTTTTTCTTTTCCTGCTTCTAAATATCCATTTGCCATTGTAAATTCATAGGCATCAGTCATTAAAGTATAATTTCTAGCTAATCTCTCATATCCGTTATAAAGTTTCATCTTACATTCTCTCCTTTCTTAAAACTTTTATTCCATTTGCTTGCATCATATTAACTGCTTGGATATTAATTGCATCTGCATCATGATTTGGTGCTTTGTATGTATCAATTGCATCAGCATGTACACATACTTCTACATCCATATTGTTTTGATCAAAGAATGTACGAAGCCCTATCGCACCATTAAGTACACATATCTCTGATAGACATCCCATAACACTTACTCTTTTAAGTTCTGTTTGTCCTTTTAAGTATTCTTGCATTCCTTCTGCAAAGATTAAGTTTGTACAATTCTTGAAGAATGTTTTATCTTCATATACTTGTAATTCATCAATTATTTCTGTTTCACTTGTTTCTTCTAAACAGTGAGGTCCAAAACTTTTAAATTCAACTGAATCTTTAGTATGGCAATCTCTTATAAAGATTATTTCTGTGTCTTTGTCTCTTTTTGCTTCTTCAAGTATTTCAATTTGTCTTGGTACTACTCTCATTATTGAAGGGGCTGCTAAAGGTCCTTCTTTTACAAATCCATTTACCATGTCAATGTTAATAACTAATTCTTTTATCATATTCATTCCTTCTTTCTTTTTAACAATTTGTTAATAACATAAATTAATATAAAAGTGATGACTTATTATCATTTTGTTAAAAACAAAACTTTTAATTAATACAAGTTCATCACTTGTTATTAACATTTTATTAATAACAAAACAGAAAGTCAACACTTTTTTTAAAATTTGTAAAAAAAAAAGAACTTTTTACAGTTCTTCGTTATCTAAACACAAGTATATCCACCATCTATTGGTAAGATTACACCAGTTACATAACTTGCTTCTTCACTAGCTAAGAAGATAGCTCCAGCATTAAGTTCTCCTTCATGTCCATATCTTTGCATTGGCACAGTTCCTTTCATATAAGTTTGAAAATCTTCTGTATCAAGTACTGCTTTTGTAAGTTCTGTTTCAAAGTATCCTGGACAAATTGCGTTACAAGTAATTCCTGATGTAGCAAGTTCTGCAGCTACAGCTCTTGTAAAGTTAACTACTCCACCTTTAGATGAATGATATGCTACTGTATGAAGTGCAGTATTTCCTACTAATCCATACATAGAAGCAATATTAATTATTCTTCCATAATTATTCTTCTTCATTATATTAGCAAAAGCTCTAGTTACTTTAAATACACTAGTTAAATCAGTTGCAATAGTGAAATCCCATTCATCATCAGCCATTTCTAGTACACCTTTATCTTTAGAAGCTCCAGCACAATTTACTAAAATATCTACTTTACCAAATACTTGTTCAGCCATACTAGCAGCATTATTAATATCCTCAGTAGATGTTACATCACATTTTAGAGCTAGTACTTTTACTCCTTTTAATTCTAATTCTTTCTTAAATTCTTCTAATCTTTCTACCCTTCTTGCAAGTATTACTAAATCAGCTCCTTGATCTGCAAAAGCTCTACTCATTTGCATTCCTAAACCACTACTTGCACCAGTTACAACAGCAACTCTTCCTTTTAAACTAAACATATTTACCTCCGTTTATTCTCTAAGTGGTGCTGAAAACAGGATTCGAACCCGTGACCTACTCCTTACGAGAGAGTTGCTCTACCGGCTGAGCTATTTCAGCATTCCTACCTTATACTTAAATAGTACTACAAAAAAAAGAAGATAATCAATATTTATCTTCTCATTATTGTAAAATAATATCTCGTTACACTAGTATCTTCAGCTGTAACCTTAACTATATGTTCTTCTTTCTTCTTATCAGTCATATCTACTATTACATCACAACCAGTTACAGTAGACTTACTACTAGCAGCTTTACAAGTAAATACAACCATTTCTTCTTCTAAATATTCTATATCTTCATCTAAGTAAATAGTATATTCAGTTACTTTAGGATCAAATGTTGGTTCAATTGTTCCTCCAGTTATTGATAAAGTTGATAATGAACTATTAGTATCAGGTCCACCACTATTATCATCACTTTGATTAACACCATATATAATAAAACCAGCTATTAAAGCAACTATTATCATCGCAAATACTATTAATATTATACTTGAGTTTTCTTGGAATTTATTATTGAATCCAGATGCTTTAGGAGCACTTTGTTCCATATTACTGAAACTAGATTCACTTCCACCAGAATAGTAATCCATGAAATCACCCTTCCTATCCTAAAATAAGTATATCATTTTTTGTTTTAAAATCAATTCTTTTGTTCATCCTCATTAAGTTCTGCCATAAGTTCATCTATATTAAAACCATAGTCTTTTAATCGTTCTAATTCTTCTTCTAAATCTTCTTCTTTTTGCAACTTTTCCATAACTAAACTCCTATTCTTTATTTAGTATTTCATAACTTCTTTCTATTAAAGATTCATCTTTATTATTAATAATTCTAACAGAACCCTCTATATCAGGAGAATTTAATAAATCTCGTTTCTCTAATTGTCTTTTTACTTCTTTAGATACTCCTAAACATCCATCTAATAGTACGGCATTAGGTAATACTTTTCTAAATTCATCTTTAATTAATGAATAATGAGTACATCCCAACACTATAGAATCTGCAAATGTATAATCTTTTAATAAATTTCTAATTAATTTTCTCATTTCTGGTTTTTTATCTAATTCAATTAAATTAGCTAAATTCTCTCCAGAAATATTATAAATATTTTGATCATCTTTTTTATAATCATGTACTAATTCAATTAATCTTTTAGATTTTCTAGTAAAAGGAGTTGATAATACTACTGTTTCTTTATAATTACCATCATAAGCTACTTTTACTGCTGGTACAGTACCAACAAATGTAACATCTGGATACTTTTCTCTTAATCTTTTCATACATGAAGTAGTAGCAGTATTACAAGCAATAACTATAATCTTACAATCATTAGCTAGCAAGAAATCTACAATATTAGATGTAATATCTAATAATTCATCTTCACTCTTTTCTCCATAAGGATTATGAATACTATCTTCATAAAAAAGAAAGTTTTCATTAGGCAACATCTTCATCATTTCTTTAAGAACTGATAATCCGCCTAATCCAGAATCAAATACTCCTATATTACCTTTCATAAACTACCTCAATTCATTTACTTTTTGTTTAAACTCTGCTCCTCTAACTTCGCACTCTTTATATTGATCCCAACTAGCACTTCCAGGAGAAAGTAATACTACATCACCAGAAGTTGCTATTTCTACTGCTTTATCAAATCCATCTACTAGATGTTCATAAATATATACATCTTTATTTATAGATCTAGCAAATTCTCCTACTCTTTCACGACATGTTCCAATAGCAATAACTGCTTTAACATTATCCATAAACGGAGTTAAATCTTCAAAACATTGTCCTCTTTCTAATCCTCCTAAGAAGATAATAGTAGGTTTAGTAAATGAAGCAAGTGCTATTTGAGCACATTTAATATTAGTTGCTTCTGTATCATTGTAATATTCTACTCCATTAACAGTAGCAACATATTCAAGTCTATGTTCTACTCCTTTAAAGTTAGATATTACTTCTTTAATTATATCTGTAGATACACCATATTCTTTTACTGCCATAATAGCACCCATACAGTTTTCTACATTATGCATACCTTTTATTTTAATATCATTAATATCCATTATTTCTTCATCATAATAATAGATCTTATCTCCTACTAAGTGACATCCAGAAACATCTTCTTTACTAGAGAAATATTTCTTTTGAGACTTAACATTCTTTAACTCTTCCATCGCATCACTATTACTATAATTCATAATAGCTATATCATGTTCATCTTGTGCATAAAACATTCTTGCTTTTACTTCTTTATAATGTTCATATGTTTTCATAAAATCTATATGAGCTTCACTAAAGTTAGTAAGTACTCCTACATGAGGATGAAAATATTTAAAGTTTTCTCCTTGTTGACAAGAACATTCTATAACAATAATATCTCCTGTTTTAACATCTTCTAAAATACTAGATAAAGGATATCCAATATTACCAGCTAAATGTACTCTATCTCCATAAGCCGCTTTCATTATTTCATAAGTAATAGTAGTTGTAGTAGTCTTACCATTAGTACCTGTAATACCTATTAAATCTACTCCTTCAGGAAGTAATCTATAAGCCATTTCTACTTCATTAATAACTTCTACACCAAGTTCTCTAGCTTTTAATACATATTTATGATCTATTGGTACTCCAGGATTCTTTATTAAGTAATCAAAACTAGAATCTAATAAATCATCAGGATGAGAACCAAATATTAAGTTAACTCCTAAATCTCTAAGTTCTTTAACTTGTTCTTGATCCATTTTATCTTCAGTTTTTGAATCATTTAAATATACTTCATTCCCTCTTTTTATTAAAAGTTTTGCTGCTTGATATCCACTTCTTGCAAACCCTAGTATTAAAATTTTATTATTCTCAAACATATACTTCACCAATTTAATTATACTACAAATAAAAAAAACACAGCAACAATACTGTGTTATTTTAAATTTGGATTTTTATTAGTACTTAAATAACAATTATAACTAGCATCATCTACATCTGTTAAAGTAGCAATTACTTTATTATCTTTTCTAGTTATAACCGCTTTTAATTCTTCTTCTTTTTTATTAAATTTAAGAATAATAGTATAATTATCTTTTTTATCTTTTTCTTTTACTTCATATGTACCTTTAGTACTTTCTTTATCTAATTCGGCATAAGGACCATATAAGAATTTACCATTATTATCAAACTTAATAGTTAATACATAATTATCTCCTTTAGCAGTTTTACCTACTCCCTTACAATCCCAAGTACCTACAAATTCATTATTACGATAAGACTTATTTAAAAAGATAAAAGAAGATAAAATTGCAATTAAAGCTATACCAATAATCATACCTATAACTATATGTAATTTATTTTTCATAATATCACCAATTCCATTATATCAAAAAAGAAGATTATTTATCTTCTTTTTCATCATCTTTTAACCCTTGTTTAACTCCTTTAGTAATTTCTTTAGCTAATTCTCCTATAGCAGGTCCCATTTCTTCCATATGTTTCTTAGATACCTTAGAAACAGTAGGTTGAATATCTTCTAACGCTTCTTTTCCAACAGGCATAACACTTTGCATATGATAAGCCATAATTTCTCTTCTCTTAGCAGTTACAATAGTCATTATTGATACAATGAAAGAAATCCAACAAATCATTCCACCTACACCAATAAGTACATGTTTGTTATAATCGCTTCCTGCATTTTTAATCTTACAGTAATCTTTAGTTAAAGAATTATTCTTATATTCATCTCTCCAACATTGATCATAACTAGGATTAAGTACTTCCGTTAAAATATATAAGTCATACGCTTCCCCATTTTCATAATTATTAGAAGGAGTTATTCCTTTTTCTTTTAAAGCAGCTTTCTTTTCTTCTAATTTTGCCTTCTCATCTTCTAGTTTAGTAGCACTACCACCAGAAACTCCTTTATAGATTAGAAATCCTCCAATAGAAAATCCTATAACTAGTATTAAGATTCCAATTAATTTTATTTTGTTTTTTGTTCTAATATATTTTTCTTCATTTAGATAATTCATAATATCACCCACTCCTTAATATAATATTATTATATCATTTTTAATTATCTTTGTTTATTGGTATTACTACCAAATATTCCTTGAATATGACTTATTTCTGATTGAACTTCTGCTTTATATTCATCAGATCATTCATTAGAATGTTGTAGTAGTTCCTCTAATCTACTTTGCATTTCTTCTTTTGCCTGAGTTTCACTAACTCTTAATCGTTTTAACTTAGCATAAGTTCTTTGTTTTTCCTTAAACTCTAGAGAACTAATATCCATTCCTTCTAACTGTTGTTCTAAAAGATGTTCTCCATTTGGATTTAAACATACATAATAATCTGGACTATGACTTGGAGAAAAGAATCCAGCATTTTCTGCTACTTTTCTACTATAATCACCAGACAAATTTATTAATTCTAAAAAAATAATATTAGAATCTCCAAATAATGAATCTCTTAATTGTTGTAGTCCTACACTAGCATATCCTTTATTTCTAAATTCTTTTCTAGTTATATAACTAATAAGGGCTCTCCCTCCCCCACTTATTTCAACATCAAAATCCACAACCGGAGTACCATCATCATTATATAATTTATATTCTTCATCATTTATATCTTTTTTAGTTTGTAATAATTGCATTTCTACACCTCAAATACATATAAATTATATCACAAAAATAAAACAATCTTATTAGATTGTTATTTCAATATGGTGCCTGTGGCCGGACTCGAACCGGCACGATATCACTATCATTGGATTTTGAGTCCAACGCGTCTACCAATTTCACCACACAGGCAGATAAAAGTATTATAACAAATAATACTTAATTTTTCTATTCTTTTAAAGAATCAAATCTATTCTTTATTTTCTTTGTTCTTTTATCTGTTTCTTCTTGATCAAAAGAATAAATCCCGTTCTCATAATTGATAATCATTCCATCACTTAGATCAAATCCAATTAAACTTTTATCTATCTTTATAACTTTATCTGTATCTAATTCAAATGCTGTTACTATATCTCCTTCAATTCTATCAATAACATATTTCATATTAACCTCCATCAGTATCAGTATCTATTGATTTAATACTAATCTTATTACCATTTGATTCAAATAAAATAGTTCCTAAATAATCAGTACGATATACTTTAACCTTTTCTTTCTTTAAGGCTTTTAAAGTCTCTTTATGAGGATGTCCATAATCATTATTCTTTCCGCAAGATATAACAGCGTATTTAGGATTTACTTTTTGTAAAAAAGAAGTACTAGTACTATATCTAGATCCATGATGAGCAACCTTTAATACATCAGCAGATATATCATCATCTAATAATTTAGATTCTACTATACTAGTAGTATCTCCAGTAAATAAGAATGAATTATTACCAAAAGTAAGTTTAATTATTAAAGATGAATTATTTAAATCATCATAATCTACTCCAGTATATAAAAATTTAAACTCAGCATTACCTAATTTATATACTTGTCCTGTTTTAGGAATAGTTACTTTTAACTTTTTCTTTTCTAGTTCAGATAATACTTCAGTAAAAGTAGGAGTATTAGTTGTTACGTCTGGCATAAATACTTTTTTAACTTTAAATTCTCTAATTATATTATCCATTCCACCTATATGATCTTCATGGGGATGAGTATTAACTAAATATTTAAGTTCTGTAACACCTAAATCTTTTAAGAATTTAACTAACTTTTTACCATCGACATTATTTCCAGCATCTATTAACATATATTCATCTAAGTTTTGAATAAGAATAGATTCTGCTTCTCCTACATCTATAAAATAAACTCTTAATTTAGAAGAAGTACTTACTGGTTTTATTTCTGTTTTAGTAACTTTATTATCAAGACTAATTATTTGTTCTAGTTTAGACGTATCTATATATGAAAAAATATTTATATTAAAATAGTCAGCAACAACTATTATTAATATAAATATTAATAGCCAAATATCCCTTTTCTTCATACAACCACGACCTATCCTAAGGAAATTATAACACAAAAAAAGATTTAGTACTCACTAAATCTCTATTTTTAACCAATATTAGTATCGTTTTTAGGACTTCTAAAAATGTGTGTAATTCTTTGAACTGATTTTGGAGCTGCAAATACTAATTCTCCATCACTATTAACTGTTACTTCCATTTGAATAAAAGTCTTAGCAGCATCAAGTTCATTTAAAAATCTTTTATTAAGATCTTCGTTATATGCTGTAGTAGCTTCTCCAGAATATGCTTGATCACCAAATATACTATTCATATAATCTGAAATAAAAGCACTGTCACCAAATCTAACATAATAAACAGTTCCAGTTCCTCCAGTATATTGTAACATTCTCTCTCCATCATATGAAGCTAATCTCATATTATCAGTTTCTTCAGAAGGGAAATTACAACTATCAGCCACTTTTGCTTTTAAAGCTCTAAGTTTTAAGTCAGCTAAATCTTGGAATGCATCACCTTGAATAACTAAATTTACTGCTTTTTCTTGAGCTGCTAAATATAATGCTAATCTAACGAAAGCTTCAGAATCTTTGGATAATATTCTATTACTAACTCCTCTTCTAAGGTAAGCATCAAATTCATCTAATTTTCCTTCTAACTCATCAACATTTATTGATTCAGGAATTTCAAATGCTTGTAATCCATCAGTAATACTTGCTAAATCATATTCATGTAATCTTTCTGATATTTTAATTAATGTTTCATAATTATCCAATCTAGCTACTAGACCGTCTTCTCTATCCCCATCAAAATTAGCAATAACTTCATCTAATACAGTATATGATGCTTCAGCTGATAAAACTTGTCCAACTGATTTATTATGTACAGGTAGGTCAGATTCTAAATAACAAATTCCACCAGCTAATACACCTAAACACATTAATGTTATAACGCATTTACCTAAACCTCCAAGTTTATGGTGATTAACATTAGTTACTTTAACTCCTTCAGGAAGTGATTCTCCATCTTCCATTTCTTCATCTAATTCTTCTTCTTCATTTCTATCTCTTGCCATATTAATATACCCCCTTTTCATGCGGAACGAGATTCATTATAACATACGTTTTTTAAAATGTCAAAATATGTCATATAATTAATAAGTTTTACACCTAAGCCCAAAGATTTATCATTTTGTGATAAAATTATAGTGAGTAAATATACATAAAGGAGATGATTATATGAAATTAAAGAAAATTACTATATTATTTCAAGTATTTTTAATGATGTTCATCTCTTTAAATTTAAGTTTATTTGTACATGCAGATACTATTACTACTGGTAGAGTTACCGCTACTGATGGTGTAAAACTAAGAAAAGGTGCAGGAACTAGTTATACAAGTTTAGTAACAATTCCTCATAATACTATACTTACTATCGAAGGTGGTTTAGTTAATACTACGGATTCTTCTACAGGATGTTCTACTGGTAAATGGTATAAAACTACTTATTCAGGAAAAACTGGATATATATGTAGTAGATATTTAGAAGTTTCTACTACAACTATTGAGATTCCAGAAACTGAAATGAGTCAAATGACTGCGGAAGAGTTTGAAGCTTATCTAGATAGTCAAGGATTTCCTGAAAGTTATAAAGTAAAACTAAGAGCATTACATCAAAAACATCCAAACTGGATCTTTGTAGGAATACAAACTAGAGATAATTGGACTGTATCATTAAATAATGAAGATACAGTTGGTACTAGTTTAATGCAAACATCATATCAAGGATATTTAAGCACTGCTGATGGATGTTATAACTGGTATACAAATAAATATACTCCAAAAGATGGATCTTCTTGGTATCAAGCTAAAAGAGAAACTATTGCTTATTATATGGATCCTAGAAATTGGTTAGATGAAACACATATCTTTATGTTTGAAGATTTAAATTATTATTCTGCTTATCAAACAGAAGCAGCTGTTAAAAAGATACTATATAGTAATTTCTTTTCTAGTTTAACAGTACATTATATAACTGCTGCATCTCAATATAACGTTAATCCACTTTTCTTAGCAGCTCTTACTCGTCAAGAAGTAGGACTTGAAGGTACAGGATGTGCTGTAAGTGGTACTTGTAGTAGTACTTGTTCAGTAGATTATACTGGATACTATAATTTCTATAATATAGGTGCAACAAGTTCATCTATGCCTGTATGTAATGGATTAGCTTACGCTAAACAAAAAGGATGGAATACAAAACAAAAAGCTATTATAGGTGGAGCTTCTTGGATTAATAGTGGTTATGTAGGAACTGGTCAAAATACTCCATATTTCCAAAAATGGAATACTACTCCTAAAGCTAAATATGGATATTGGCATCAATATATGACTAATATAACTGGTGTAGTATCAAGTTCATCTACTACTGCTAGTTCATATAAAAGTATGGGAATAATGGATTTACCTATAGTATTCCAAATTCCTATTTATGCTGGTATTCCTGAATCTACTTCACTTCCAGCTAAAGGAAACCCAAACAACTATTTAAAGACATTAACTGTTAATGGTACATCAGTAACTAACTTTGATGGAGCTAAAACTAATTATAGTGTAACTCTTCCTACAAGCGGTAATGTTACAATCGCAAGTACTGCAGTTGCTACTACTTCATCTATTAGTGGTAATGGTACATTTAATATTACTACTAATGGTACTCAAAAATCAGTTATTGTAACAGCTCAAGATGGTACTAAGAAAACATATACAATTACATTTAATGTAACTAATACAAATGATGGTAATGATACTGGAGATGATGGAAATGGTAATAATACCGATCCTAATACAAATCCAGATACACCTACTATAAATTATCCTACTGCTGAAGCTACTGTTACTACTTCTGGATATAAGATAAAGAATTCTACATATATTTATAATGTTACATTAGGTACTACTGTAGAAGGAATGATTAATAAACTACAAAAAGGTAACTCTTATGCAAGTATTAATATAAAAGATAAAGATAATAAAGCTAAAACTAGTGGTTCTATTGTAACTGGAGATAAAGTAACTATTACTTCAGGAGATTCTACTAAAACATATACTGTAATAATTTATGGTGATGTTAGTGGAGATGGAGAAATTACTGTTCTTGATTTATCTTTAGTACAAATGCATTTATTGAAGAAAAAATCATTAACTGGTGCTTATGCTCAAGCTGGTGATGTTAGTAGAAACGGTTCAGTAGATATACTAGATCTTTCTAAAGTACAAATGCATTTATTAAAGAAAGCTAATATTTCACAATCATAGGAGGATAAAATGGGTAAAAAGATATTATTAAGTACATTTATGACGCTATTTATATTTTTAGCGTCTTTAATTCCTGTAGAAGCAGCTGGTGCTAGTATTAATAGTTCAACTAGTACTTCTCAAGTAGTTGTAGGTAATTACGTAACTTTTACTTTTAAAATTAATTCATCACAAGCAAGTTATTCTATGGCTTATTCAGTTAGTTATGACTCATCTAAACTATCATATGTAAGTGGATCAGGAACTAGTAATGCTGCTATGATCTTAAATGGAGAAAAAAGTAAAACAATTACTTTAAAGTTTAAAGCTAAAGCTAGTGGTAATCCTACAGTTAAAATAAGTGGTCAAATCTGTGCTTCTAACTGTTTAAGTTTTAATGGATCTAAAGCTGTTAAAATAATTACTCAAAAAGAATATGAAGCATCTAAATCAAGTAATAACTACTTATCTAGTTTAAGTGTAGAAGGAGCAACTCTTTCACCTTCATTCAATAAGAATACTACTTCTTATACTGTAGAACTTCCCGCTAATACAGAATCTATTAATGTAAAAGGTTCTAAAGCTGATTCTAGAGCCTCTGTATCAGGATTAGGTAAACATAGTGTAGAAGATGGTAAGAATACTATTAGAGTTAGTGTAGTGGCTGAAAATGGCTCAGAAAGAGTATATACAATTACTGCTAATGTAAAAGAACTAGATCCTATTAAAGTTACTGTTGATAATGTTGAATATACTATCGTTAGAAAAGCAAAACTTTTAAAAGAACCTAATAATACATTTGCTTCTACTGAAGTAGAATATAAAGATGTTACTCTTCCTGGATTTATTAATGAAAAAGCAAATCTTACATTACTAGGTCTTAAAGATAATGAAGGAAATATTTCCTTATTTATCTATAAAGATGATGAATTTATTCCTTATAATGAGTACTCATTCTCTACTTTAAATATTTATATAGAGAATAAAGAAATAGAAAATAATATTTCTAAAGAAGAACTATTATTAAATGATACTAAAGTTAATACTTATAAATTGGATAGTACTTCTTATCACTATTTCTATGGTATTAATCTTGATACTGGAGAAGAAACTATATATAGATATGATGAACAAGATAAAACTATTCAAAGATATTTAAAAGAAGAATCTAAAGAAGAAAAGACTGATAAAGAAGATAATACTAGTCTATATAAAATTATAATTGTTTATTTATTAGGATTTATCTTCTTAACATATTTAGTCCTTTTAGTTATAATACTATCTAAAGGAAAAAAGAAAAGTACTAAAAAAATGCCTGTTATCGAAGAAGGAGAAGTTGAAGTAGAAGAAGTTAAAGAAGAACCAGAAGAAGATACAGAAGAAATGGCTAATATCTTAGAAGATACTACTGAAATAAAAAAGACTTCTAAAAAGAATACTTCAAAGAAAAAGAGTACTAAGAAAAAAGGTGATTAAACATCATGAGTACAAGAGAAAACACTAAAAAAAGAAATAAAAGATCAATAAAGATAGATATTATTTTTATAATTCTATCTTTATTAGCGTCTATATTTTTAATATATGAGTTACTTAAACTTAAGAAAATAGAAACTGTTCTTAGAATGATTGTTATAGCTATTATTACTTTAATTAACTTAATTATGATTATTAATCTATTTAAGAGAAACAGAAAAAAGAAAAGAATTAAGAAGGGTATTAAAAGATTCTTCTTACTTATTCTTATTATTATATATATTGTTCTAGGTGCTAATATTCATTATGTAATATCTAAAATAGATAATATGAACAAGAAAACAGTTACTTTAACTACTTCATTAGTAACTTTATCAACAAATAAAGTGGGTAACGTTAATGACATATATAAATCTAAAATAGGTATAGGTAGTGATAAGACTGATACAGAAGCTTATGTTCTACCTATGGAAATAGTTAATAAATATAATCTAGATAAGAATAATGAATTAGTTCCTTATGATGATTATTTAACTATGATAAATGATTTATATAATAATAAAGTAGATTATGTCTTCTTACCTAGTGGATATGTTACTATGTACAATTCTATAGAAGAATTTGAAGATATAGAAGATGATACTAAAGTAATAATTTCTTCTTTAAAAGAAGAGAAAAAAGATGATGAATTAAGAGCTTCTTCTGCTGATGTATCTAAACCATTTACAATTCTTTTAATGGGAGTAGATTCTAGTAGTGATGGTATAAAAAATGCTAATTCATTTAATGGAGACTCTATTATGATGATTACATTTAATCCTACTACTTTAAATGTTACTATGTTAAGTATCCCAAGAGATACTTATGTACCTGTTACTTGTATGAATAATGTTGATAACAAGATAACTCATGCAGCTTCTCATGGAGCTTCTTGTGTAATTAGTACAGTAGAAAAGTTTACTGGTATAAAGATTGATTACTATGCAAAGATAAACTTTAAAGGATTAGTAGATCTAGTTGATGCATTAGGTGGAGTTGAAGTAGATGTTCCTTATTCCTTCTGTGAACAAGATAGTAAGAGAAAATGGGGAAAGAGTACTATTTATGTTAAAAAAGGAAAACAAACATTAAATGGAGAACAAGCTTTAGCTCTTTCTCGTAATAGAAAAAATAATGCAAAAAAATGTGGAGAAGAATATTCACAAGGAACTAGAAATGACTTTATAAGAGGTCAAAATCAACAATTAGTTATTCAAGGTATTATTAATAAAGCTAAAAAGATTAATAGTATTGGAGAAGTCTATGATATCTTAGATAGTATTTTTAATAACTTAGATACTAATATGTCTAGAGATACAATTTTATCTTTCTATAATGTAGCTAAAGATATAATGACTACTAAGAAAGATAAAGATGGAGATATAGTATCTATACAAAAACTATATTTAGCTGGTGCTAATCAAATTATATTTGATGAAAGAAGTAGTTTAGAATTATATAACTATATTCCTAATCAATCTAGTAAAAAAGCAATTATCGACGCTATGAAGATTAATCTTGGATTAATGAAAGAAACAACTCAAACGTCATTTAGTTATAAGCTTGGTGAAAACTATGAAACCAATGTAATTGGGAAGAATCCAACGACTAGTACTACTCTATATACATTAGTTCCTGACTTTACTACTTATACTAAAGCAAGTGCTGAATCATGGGCTAATCAAAATGGATTTACTATTATATGGAATGAAGTACAAGTAAGTAATAAGAGTTCTGATGGAAAAATTACTAAACAAAGTTATCATCGCAAGAAAAGAGTAGATCTATGTAATCCTAAGACTATTACATTAACAATTAATGTATATAAAAGTACTGAACCAGCAGAAACTACTGATGATAGTACTGATGATAATACTGATAATACACCATAAAAAGAGTTTTTTAATAAACTCTTTTTTACTAGACAAAAGAACTAATTCATAATATAATTTATACGTTATAGTTCTTACTATTAAAAAGAAAGGAGAAATTATGAAAGACCAAAACGAAACTAAAGTAATAGTTTTAGGTGGTTTGGGGTCAATAGGAAAAAACATGTATTGTGTAATGCATGGTGATGAAATTGTTATTATAGATGCGGGAATTGAATTTCCAGAATGGGGACTTTTTGGAATAGATTATATACTTCCTGATTTTACCTTCTTAAAAGAAAATGAAGATAAAATTAGGGCTTTAATTATTACTCACGGACATGAGGATCATATAGGGGGAATACCGTATGTTATTCAAAACATAAATATTCCTGAAATATATGCTCCAAATCAAGCTAAAGAACTAATTGCGATGAAATTAGCTGATCGTAATATGAGATATGACAATTTAAAAGTTTATGATGACCAAACTATATTAAAATTTAAAAACTTACAAATAGAATTTTTTAGAACAACACACTCTATTCCAGATTCACATGGAATACTAATTAAAACTCCGGATGGTAATATTGTAACTACTGGAGACTATAAATTTGATATGACACCAATCGGACCAGTAGCTGATCTACATAAAATGGCTAGAATTGGTGAAGAAGGTGTCGATTTACTTATTGGAGAATCAACTAATGCTTTATCTCCAGGAGTTAGTACAAGTGAAGCTAAAGTAGATAATGCTTTAAATGATATATTTGATAAATATACTAATAGAAGAATTATAATCGCAACATTCGCTTCAAATATATATCGTTTAAAACATATAGTAGAAACATGTTTCAAACATAATCGTAAGATATGTACATTTGGAAGAAGTATGGAAAACAACTTAACTATTTCTTTAAAAGGTGGATATATTGATCATGCTAGTATCTTTATAAATGCTGATGAAGCTAATCAATTACCACCAGGAGATGTATGTATATTATGTACTGGTACTCAAGGAGAACCATTAGCTGCTTTATCTAGAATAGCAAATGGTACTCATAAACAAATAAAGTTAAGACCAGATGATATCGTAGTATTCTCATCATCTGCAATACCAGGAAATGCACAAGCAATTGGAAATACTATTAATAAGTTATATTTACAAGGAGTTAAAGTATTTACTAATACTGCGCTTTCTGATATCCATTCATCAGGACATGGTAATGAAGAAGAGTTAAAACTTATGATTAGATTAATGAAGCCAAAATACCTTATGCCATTCCATGGAGACTATAGAATGCTTAAAAAACATGCTAATATTGGTATTGAATGTGGTATGCCTAAAGAAAATACATTTATTCTTAGAAATGGAGATACTCTAATTCTAAAGAATCATGAAATTACTAAAGGTGATCCAGTACCAGATTCTGATACTTATGTTGATGGAAACTCTCTTGGTGAAGTTAATGGTGCTGTACTAAGAGATAGAAAGATTATGGCAAGTGATGGAATAATAGTAGTTATTGCTAATGTAGATATGCGTAAACGCGAACTACTAATTAAACCAAATATTACTTCTAGAGGATTTATCCTAGTAAATGAAAACGAAGACTTAATTAAACAAATTGAAGATGTTGCTACTAAATCAATTAATTCAAAACTAAAAGATCGTAGTGCTAACTTCAATACAATAAAGAGCCAAATAGTAGCTGACTTATTTCCATTCATTTATGAATTAACTGGAAGAAGACCTATAGTTTTACCAGTTATATTGGACATAAAAAGAAATGAGAATTTAGAAGAAGAAAGCAATAAATCAAAATAAATGTAATTACTTAACAAAAAAAGGAACATTTAAATGTTCCTTTTATTTTTTATTGTTTTTCTATCAATTCTTTTACTTTAGGTTTAACTCTGTTCCAAAATTCTATTAAGTTATCATATGATAATGCTTCAGCTACATCATCAAATTCAACCCAAACGAGTATTTCTGGATCAGGGGATATTTTATCACTTTTTCCATCATCTAAAGCTAGATAAATATATACCTCAACTTTTTCATCTTCTTGAGTTACATAATACATTGTACCTATCTCTTTATCAGATGCTAGATGACTCTTTCTAGATGTTTCTTCTTCTAACTCTCTTAAAGCACATTCTGGAAGCGTTTCTCCTGCTTCTAAGTGCCCTTTAGGGAAAGATATATCTCCATACTTCTTACGATAGACTAACGCTATTTGATCTTTATCTTTATTATATAAAATACATCCTGCTTTTTTTGTATTATCTTCCATATAATCACCTAATATAATTATAACAAAAAATACAGATAAAAAAAGATGAGTTCAACTCATCTCTTATTTTAAATAACTTGTATCAATTTCTATTACTGGTCTTACTCCCAAACGATAAGCACTTTCTGCATAATAGAACTCAATACCACCATACTTATGAGCACCCCATGCAGATCTACTATCAAAAGCACTTCCAAACCAATAGCTTGTACTAGCCCAATGAGTTGCTCCTTGCACATTAGTAATTCCTACTTCATCATAATATTTTTCTAATCCGCCAGCCGCAACTAATTTACCAATTGTTAATCCATCTACATCTCTACCATTACACCATTCTATAGATGCATATTCAGCTTCTTCTTGACTATTATAAAAATCAGTTATTAGTATTTCCTTACTATGTGTAATACATACATCTATATCTTTTATTTCATACTTTGCTTCAATTTCTTTCAGTTCCATCGCTTCTTCATATGATAATAATCTTCCTTCTATTGTACTTGGAGCACCTATTTCTTTTAGTTTTGCTACATAGTTTTCTACATAATAAGCAATTGTATAACCATTATCTTGTATTTTTGGATAAACGGCATTATTATCTTGAATTTGTTCAACATCTTTTAAGTTTTTATTATAAATATAAGGGCTTGGATTACCATAATATGCAACTCCATTTGCATTATATGGACTTAACAAATTTCCATCACCATCATCCCAATAATTTGTACTAGAGAAAGCAACTACAGCCGTTCTATAATCAGTAGTCCAATCAAATCCATCTGCCTTACTATTTTGTAGTCCATATCCCGGATCACTTTCATTATAAGTCTTTATTAATGTTTCTCTATCGTATTCATCGAAGCTATATTCTACATCAAATCCAACTAATAAGTTATATTTAGCAAGTAATAGTGTTTTATTATCATTAGTATTTACTACATAGAAATGTTCTGAACCAAATGCTATTTCATCGCCTATTCCTAATTCATTTACTATTGTAACTTTTGATTCAATAGTAATATCACATTTACATATAGCGTTTATACTTATCGGTATTAATAAAGATAAACTAAGTATAATTATAATTAATCTATTGTATTTCTTTTTACTTACTAAAATGTATGTAATAAAGCATAATACTGATACAAAGACAATTATTGATAAATAAGAATTAACTCCTGTTTCTGGATTATTAACAACACTATCATTAACTAAATTTACTGTCGTAGTATTATTATCATTATATATACCTTTATTTGTTTCATAATATGGTATTTCTTTAACATATTTAATTGTTATATAAAATGTTTTTGTAGAATTTGCTTTAACTATATTTGATTCATCTTCAAACACAAGTGAATAATCTAAATAATCTGAATCTAGTTCAAAACTATTTTCATCTATTTCATAATCAACTGAAGAAGTATTTTTAACTACTACTTTATATTTAATACTTCCTCCTGCATCAGACATAACTATATCGAACTTAATTTTTTTATCAGTTGCAGTAGCAGGACTATTTTCTATTACAGTATCTGTTTTTTCTTCCATAGTAATAGAATCAACTACTACTTTAGAAGAATCACATGTTTCAGCACTAGCAATAATTGGTATAAATAAAAGTAATAATATTAATAATATTTTTTTATTAATCATAAATACACCTTTTACCCTACTTAAATTATATAAAAAATAACGATTATAGTCCATTTATTATATTTATAACAATGTAAACTATCTTTATAAAACTATAATTATTACAATGATAAAAGTATAATTATATTTGAGGATAATATGGAAAGAAACTATTTAGATACATTTAAAAATATTAAATATAGCGTTGGTCAATCTAGTTTAGAAGATGTAGATTATGTACTAAATAATTATTCTAAAGAAACAGTTAATTGGTATATGAACAATATTTAAGGAGGAAGATGATTATATGTTTTTTAATAAAAATAAGGAAAAAGTTTCTGGATTAATTACACAATTTATAGAAAGGGATAATAAACACTATCCCGTGTTGTCGTTTGTTACTAAAGATGGAGTAAAAATAGAACGAGAAGAGCCAAACGGACCTCCTCTTGAAGAGTTATTAACTAATGAAGGAGTAAAGGAATTTTTAGAAAAAGCACTTCCTATTAATGATGTAGATATCATTTATAAAAAAGATAATCCATATGACTTTTATGGAAAATATATATAAAATACGAGCAATGCTCGTTTTTTTATGCAATAAAAAACTAACATTTCTGTTAGTTCAATTCTCCATGGTGGAGCCGGGGAGAATTGAACTCCCGTCCGAAATCCATGATTCTTAGACTTCTACAAGTTTAGTCAACTACTCAGTTTCATTATAAGAAAAGCTAATTGACGAACTATCTTATAACTAGTCTATAGAATTCATTATTGTTTCTAGACTAAACAATAATATATCTTGTTAAAATGAACCCTAATATATCCCACAAGCAAGATATAAAAGAGCGTACACCTTTAAATTATTAGGCAAAAGCAACAGCTTGGCGAGAACCAAACATGTTAGCTAGTACAGTTTTTACTTTGTTTCCAGTTATATTTAATTTGCATTTATAGATTGCCATCTACTTGCCATCTAAGCCCACTAAATCCCGTCGAAACCTAGTCGACCCCATATGTGTATAAATTATATCATAAACAAAGAAAAAAGACAAATATTAGCCTCTTTTAAGTCTTTTATCTATTTGTCTTTTAATATCTCTTTCTTTTATAGTTTCTCTTTTATCAAAGTTCTTTTTACCTTTGCATAATCCTAAAGCTACTTTGGCTTTATTCTTTTTAAAATAAATCTTTAATGGTATAAGAGTAAATCCATCTAATTTAATCTTATTATTAAGTTTCTTTATTTCATCTTTATGCATTAATAATTTTCTAGTACGAGTTTCATCGTGATTAAAGATATTACCTTTATCATAATGCCCTATAAACATATTTAGAATAAATAGTTCTCCATTTCTTACAATAGCATATGAATCGCCTATATTACATTTACCATCTCTAATAGATTTGATTTCTGTACCAGTAAGTACTAGTCCACATTCAAACTCATCTTCTATAAAATAATCATGTCTTGCTTTTCTATTTAATATTTCCATATACTTACTCCAGACTTTCTACTTTAATTCTACTATCTAAACTAGTCATCCTTTTCTTTAATTTTTCGTATTGAGTCTTATATCCAGAGAATAAATTATTATTTAATTTATTATATGGATAAATCTTATAATTGGTTTTAGCAGCAGTCTTATATGCATAAGTAAAACTTGCAGTAGGATCTACTACTTTTACTTCAGATTTACCAGTTTTAGTATTAGTTGTTTTTATTATAGTAGCACTCATCATAAGTCCCGTAGCTTTTTCAGCAGCAGTAGCACCAGTATTATTACTTTGGCTAGCTATAAAGTTACCAAGAGAATATATTACTAATGTATCATCTATATATTCAGCTGGTTGTACTACATGAGGATGTGCACCTATAATTATATCTACACCTAAAGAAGCTAAATACTTAGCAATAGTCTTTTGTTCTTGTGAGACTCCACTAGTTTGATATTCTACTCCCCAGTGCATAGCAACTAATATAACATCTACTTTATCTTTAATCAAGTCTATGTCTTTTTTAGCTTTTTCATTTGAATAAATATTAGATAAGTACTCTTTACCTTTTGCTGGAACTAATCCATTGGTAACAGTAGTATAAGATAGAAATGCATACTTAATACCATTTTTTTCTTCTACTCTTATATTATTAGTTCTTTCTTCTTCAGATAAAGCTTGTCCAGTCCAATAAACGTCTTTTGTACGCCAATATTCTACTGAAGATTTAACTCCTTTTTCATACTTATCCATAGTATGATTATTAGCAAGACTTACTAAATTAAATCCCGCATCAATAAAGGCATCTCCTACTTCTTGCGGTGAATTAAATTGTGGATATCCACTTAATTTAAAATTTTTTGTACCAGCTAAGATTGATTCTTGATTATAATAAGCTAAATCATACTTACTTATAATTGGTTTAATTAAAGATAACATTGGTTTAAAATCATATCCATTACCAGTCTTAGCATCCTCGTAAATTGGTGGATGTATTAAACAATCTCCTACCATTACGATAGTTAGTTTCTCTTCTTTAATTGGATATACTTCTACATCTGCTTTTAATTTATCAGTCTTATCAACAATAGGTACTGGTTTCTTATAAAAAGCAAATGAACCAAAGATAATACTAACTACAAAAACTAGTATATATAGAAAAGACCATACTTTTCTTTTTAATTTAACTCTCTTCTTTCTCCTTTTCATGTTTATCCCCCTCTACTAATATAAAATCAATAGACCTTTCTTCTTTAGAAGCTCTTACTACTTTAACACGTACTTTATCTCCTAAAGAATATCTTTTATGTGTTCTTTCTCCTATTAGAGTTTGACTTACTTCATCAAAATTATAATAATCATTCATTTCAGTAACTCTAACCATTCCCTCTATTAGATTAGGAAGTCCTACAAACATACCAAAGTTAGCTACACCAGTAATCATACCAACAAACTCATCTCCAATATGATCTTCCATATATTCAGCCATTTTCATATCATCTACATCACGTTCACAATCTACTGCTTCTCTCTCCATTTCAGATGAATGATCAGCTATTTCAGGAAGTTTCATTTCCCATTTCTTAATAGTATCAGTACTAATTTCACCTTTGAATAGATAAGTTCTTAATAATCTATGAACTGTTGTATCAGGATAACGTCTAATTGGACTAGTAAAGTGTGTATAACATTTACTAGCTAATCCATAGTGTCCTAAATTATCAGGAAGGTATATAGCTTTTTGCATACTTCTAAGTAATTGATTTGCTAAAACAGGATATCTTGGATCATCTTCAAAACTGTGAAGTAATCTTTGTATAGTTTTAGGTCTAACATCATTTACTTTTCCATTAACACTGATTCCCATAGCAGATAAATATGATAAGAATCCACTAATCTTTTCTTCTTTAGGTTCTTCATGCACACGATAAATAAATGGTAGTTGCATATAGAAGATATGTGTCGCTACACATTCATTAGCGCATATCATAAAGTCTTCTATCATATTTTCTCCTCTACCTCTATTACGTAGAGTAATTTCATATGGATGACAATTCTCATCAACTAATATTTTAGCTTCATCTACATCAAAATTAATATATCCTCTATCATCTTTATTCTTACGAATAATTTTAGATAGTTCATTCATTTGTTTTAACTTATCTGCAAATTCTTCATATCCAACAGGCACAATATCCTCTTCAATAACTTTATTAACATTCTTATAAGTCATTTGAATACGAGACTTGATATAACTTTCAAATATCTCATAATCAACAGTATTTCCTTTTTCATCAATTTCCATTACACAAGAAATTGCTAATCTAATAACATTAGGATTTAATGAACATATTCCATTAGATAACTTATGTGGATACATTGGTATAACTCTATCTACTAGATATACACTAGTACCTCTTACTTGTGCTTCTTTATCAAGAGCACTACCTTCTTTAACATAATGCGTTACATCAGCAATATGTACTCCTAAACGATAATGTCCATTTTCTAGTACATCTAATGATATCGCATCATCTATATCTTTAGTATCATCACCATCTATAGTAAATATCATTTCATTAGTTAAATCTTTTCTACCTACTAAGTCTTTTTCATCTACTTCTTCTGGAATATTAGGAAGTTCTGCTAAGGTTTCTTCATCAAATGTATCTTTAATATTATGATCATAGATAATAGATAATATATCTACTCCCGGATCATTTTTATGCCCTATAATCTTATCTAACTTACATAAGTATTTATTTTTATTTACTTGTTTCTTTAAAGTAACTAATACTTTATGTCCATCTACTAAACCAAGATTATCTTTTTTATTTCTATCTATTACTAGTTCTAATTTGATTCTTTTATCATCAGGAATAACATAAATATCTTTTTTCTTAAATTGAACTTCTCCAACAATGGTATTTAGTTCTCTTTTAAGTACTCTTACTACTCTTCCTTCTAATTTACCATCATCTTTTCTTTTTAATATTTCTACTACTACTAAATCATTGTGAAGTGCATTATTAATATTATCAATAGATATAAATATATCATCATATCCATCTACTTCTACAAATCCAAATCCCTTTTTATTAATAGAAATAGTACCTTTTTTTAATGGACCATTTTCAAATATCATATATCTGTTTTTATTAGATCTATAAATATCTCCAGATTCTTCTAATTCATTTAAAGATTCCATTAATAATTTAGTATCATCTACATTACCAATACCTAACTTAACATCTAGTTCTTCTAAAGTTAATGCTTTATTAGTATTTTTTAGTACCTCTAGTATTCTCTCTTTCATTAGCGCACCTCTTCTATGTTAATTATATTATATTTATTGATAAATTACTAATTTTTTACAAAAAAAAAGACTTATTAAAGTCTACATAAATTCCATTACTAAACTAATAACGAAAAATAATAGTCCTAGAACTAATGTTAATCTACTAATAAATAGTTCTGAACCTCTTTCTTTTCTTTGACTAAATAAATCAGAATCTCCTCCAGAAATAATTTGAGAAGCATCTTCTGCTTTACTACTTTGTAATAATACTATAGCTATTAGGGTAATTGATAAAATAATTAAAAATACTTGCATATTATTCCCTCCTCTGCTCATCTAATTTACCATATTTTAAGAAAAAAATCAAATATTACATAGTTATTTTTAATTATATCTATGATATAATGATGTTATTGGAGGGGAAGGCATGAAAGTAGTTAAATTATCTCCTGAATCTTTTGATAAATTTATCATTAGTATTAATTACTGTAGTTATTTTCAATCTGCTGGATATGGTCGTTTATTAAGCAAATTTGGTCTTAAAGATGAGTATATTGGCTTTGAAGAAAATGGTTCTTTAGTTGGTGCAATGTTATACTTCAGTAAACCTATTTTTATGGGATTTAAATATGCTTATTCTCCTAGAGGACTAATTATTAATTATAATGATACACAATTAGTATCAAACGCTTTAAAAACATTAAAAACATTCTTAAATAAAGAACATTTCTTATTATTTAAAATGGATCCATTAATTATATGTAGTAAAAGAGATAGAAAAGGTAGAATACTTGCTCAAAATAATAATATAAATCAAGTACTAACTACTTTAAAAAATGCTGGTTTTACTCATTGTGGATTTAATTCTTATTTTGAATCAGTAAAACCTAGATGGGAAGCAGAACTAGATTTAAGAAAAAGTACCGAAGAACTATTTAAAGGTTTAACTAAACAAACACGTAATAAACTTAGAAAAGCTACTAAGTATGGATTAAGTGTCTATAAAGATAATAAATATGACTTTGCTAGTATATTCCCATATATTCAAGATAAAGATACAGTTAATTTAAGGTATTATGAAGAATTTCATAACTTATTTGGAGATAATATAGAAATATATTATGCAAAAATTAATACTAAGACATATGTAGAAAATACTAAGTACTTATATGAAAAAGAATTAGAATTAAATGATTATCTTACTAATATAATTCAAAATAATGGATATAAAGGTAAGAATATGAGTGGTGTTCTTAATAAAAAAATGGAATCAGATAAACTACTTAGTTCATATAAACGTTATATGGTAGAAGCAACACAACTATTAAGAGATAAACCAGAAGGTATAGTTGTAGGTTGTAGCGTTGTCTTAAAATTTAAAAATAAATTGTTCCTTTTAGCTGAAGGTTATGATAAAAAATATAGTAATCTATGTACTAACTACTTAATAAAATGGAAAATCATAGAGAAATATGCTGGTAGTAATATAGAATCATTTAATCTAGGTGCTATAGCTGGTGTATTTGATCCTAAACAAAATCAATATCGTGGATTAAATGAAATGAAATTTGGATATAACTCTATAGGAAATGAATATATAGGTGAATTTAACCTAGTAGTAAATAATGGAGTTTATTCATTATATAAGAATTTTAAGAAGTAGGTGAAAACATGGATGCAAGCGTAGGAATAGGAATATTTATGATGTTTGTTGGATTCTTCCAAGTATTTATATATTTCTTTATATTTTATTTCATAATAAAAGTATTTACTCATTCAGTAAGAAGAGAGAATAATCATTCATTCTTTAAAAATAACGTTGTTTATAAATATGATTATGAAGAAAGAAAAAGAAGAAATATCTATGAAGATGTAGGACCGGAACAATTACAAAAGTTTAATACTGATAATCTTCATGGATTTAAGAATAAGTTCTATCAAATATTTGAAGATTTTGAATATGCTTATAACGATCTAGATTATGATAAGATGAAAAGATTATCTACTCCTCAAATGTATAATAATTATTCAACTGGTATTAAACTAGATTTAGAAGTAGGTAAAAAGAAGATTATTAAAGATATTAAAAGAAATAAGATTATTGTATATGAACTAGATAGTACAATAGCTAAACAATCAGCTTCAGTATTTATCGAAATAAGTTATATATCTTATACTATTAATAAACAAGGATTTGTTATAAGTGGTAATAGATATCAACCTATTACCGAAAAATTTGAAATAATATTTAGAAAAGATTTTGGTAAAGAAGAAATCATTAAATGTCCAAACTGTGGTGCTACTGTAACTGGTGACAAATGTGAGTATTGTCGTTCAGCAATACCACCAATAGATTGGAGAATTCATAATATAAGAAGAATCTTAGATGGTAAAAAAGATGAATAATAATTCATCTTTTTTTATACAAAAAAAAGCTTCTTTCGAAGCTTATTTTTAAATTATTCAACAATTGATGTAACGTTACCAGCACCAACAGTTCTTCCACCTTCACGGATAGAGAATTTAGTACCATTTTCGATAGCAATTGGGTGAATTAATTCAACAGTAATTTCTACATTGTCTCCAGGCATAACCATATCTACACCACTTGGTAATTCGATTACACCAGTAACATCTGTAGTTCTGAAATAGAATTGTGGTCTATAGTTAGCAAAGAATGGAGTATGTCTTCCACCTTCATCTTTAGTAAGAACATATACTTGTGCAGTAAATTTCTTATGAGGTGTAACGCTTCCTGGTTTAGCTAAAACTTGTCCTCTTTCTACTTCTTCACGAGCAATACCACGAAGTAAGATTCCAGCATTGTCTCCTGCTTGAGCAGCGTCTAATTGTTTTCTGAACATTTCGATTCCAGTTACAACTGTTGATTTAGTAGGTTTAATACCAACGATTTCAACTGTTTCATTTAATGTAATTTGTCCTCTTTCTACACGTCCAGTAACAACAGTTCCACGTCCAGTGATTGTGAATACGTCTTCAATACTCATTAAGAATGGTTTGTCAGTATCACGTTCTGGAGTTGGGATCCATGTATCAACAGCATCCATTAAGTCATCAATAGCTTTAACTGCTTCAGGATCTCCTTCAAGAGCTTTAAGAGCAGATCCTCTGATGATTGGAGTGTTGTCTCCATCGTAATCATATTCGTTTAATAATTCACGAACTTCCATTTCAACTAAATCTAAAAGTTCAGGATCATCAACTTGGTCACATTTATTTAAGAATACAACCATCTTAGGTACACCAACTTGACGAGATAATAGAATATGTTCACGAGTTTGTTGCATTGGTCCATCTGTAGCAGCAATAACTAAGATTGCTCCATCCATTTGAGCAGCTCCTGTGATCATGTTCTTAACGTAGTCAGCATGTCCTGGACAGTCTACGTGAGCATAGTGACGAGTTGCAGTTTGATATTCTACATGGGCAGTATTGATTGTAATTCCACGTTCTCTTTCTTCTGGTGCTTTGTCGATGTTAGCATAATCAACGAATTCTCCACCAAATTTTTCAGCTTGTCTCTTTGTAATAGCAGCAGTTAATGTTGTTTTACCATGGTCAACGTGTCCAATAGTACCAATATTAACATGTGGTTTGCTTCTGTCAAATTTTTCTTTTGCCATTTTTATTTCCTCCTTTTTTTATTACTACTTTATTTTAACTAATAATTGAATATTTATCAACTATTTTTATTTATAATATCAAGACTTATCTTGTTATTATTTTAGTTACCACTTTTCTTAATTATTGTCTCAGCAATATTTCTTGGAACTTCTTCATAGTGGTCAAATGTCATAACGAAGTTACCTCTTCCTTGTGAATTACTTCTTAAGCTTGTAGCATAACCAAACATTTCAGCTAAAGGTACCATTGCAGATAATCTAACAGCGTTTCCAACTGATTCTTGTCCTAATGGTTTACCTCTACGGCTTGTTAAGTCTCCCATAACGTTACCAAAATACTCATCTGGTACTGTTACATCAACTTTCATTATTGGTTCAAGTAATACAGGATCACATTTATTTTTAGCTTCTTTTAAAGCCATACTAGCAGCAATTTTGAAAGCCATTTCACTAGAGTCTACTTCATGGTATGATCCATCAAATAGAGTAGCTTTAACGTCAATCATAGGGTATCCTGCTAAAATACCACTATCTAATGCTTCTTGTAGTCCTTTATCAGTTACAGGAATATATTCACGAGGAACAACTCCACCTACGATAGCATCAACGAATTCATATCCTTTATCAGGATTTGGTTCAAATTTAATCCATACATGTCCATATTGTCCACGTCCACCAGATTGTTTAATATACTTACCTTCACAATCAGCAGCTTTCTTGATAGTTTCACGATAAGCAACTTGTGGTTGTCCAATATTAGCTTCAACACTAAATTCTCTCTTCATTCTGTCTACTAATACATCTAGGTGTAATTCACCCATACCAGCGATAACAGTTTGTCCAGTTTCATGATTAGTTGAAACTTTAAATGTAGGATCCTCTTCAGCTAATTTTTGAAGAGCTAATGCCATTTTATCTTGATCAGCTTTTGATTTTGGTTCAACAGCTAATTGGATAACTGGTTCTGGGAACTCCATAGATTCAAGAATTATTTGTTTCTTTTCATCACATAAAGTATCTCCAGTAGTAGTGTTTTTAAGTCCTACTGCAGCAGCTATATCTCCAGTATATACATCAGAAATTTCTGTACGAGAGTTAGCATGCATAAGTAAGATACGTCCAATTCTTTCTTTAGTATCTTTACTAGAGTTCATTACATAAGAACCACTACTTAAGTGTCCTGAATAAACTCTGAAGAATGTTAAACGTCCAACAAACGGATCTGTCATAACTTTAAATGCTAATGCACTAAATGGTTCATCGTCACTAGGATGTCTAGCAATTTCATTTCCAGTTCTTGGTTCAACACCTTTGATTGATTCAACATCAAGTGGTGATGGTAAATAATCGATAACTGCATCTAGTAATGGTTTAACTCCCATGTTTCCTAAAGCAGTACCACACATTACTGGGAAGAACTCAACAGCTAAAGTACCTTTTCTAATAGCCTTTTTAATTAAGTCTACTGGTAAATCTTCACCTTCAAGGTATTTTTCCATTAATTCTTCATCGTATACAGCAACTGTTTCAATTAAATCTGCTCTTTTTTCTTCAGCAATTGCTTTTAAGTCAGCTGGAATTTCTATTTCTTTAGCTTCCTCTTCTTCTTTACCATCAAATTGATATGCTTTCATTGTAACTAAGTCAATTACACCATTGAATTGATCTTCAGCTCCAATAGGCCATTCAATTGGTTTAGCATTAACACCTAATCTTGAAGAAATTGTTCCTAGTGTATATTCAAAGTTAGCCCCCATCTTATCCATCTTATTAGCAAATATTAATCTTGGAACTTTGAATTCAGTAGCTTGACGCCATACTGTTTCAGTTTGTGGTTCAACACCAGCTTGAGCATCTAGTAATGCAATAGCACCATCTAGAACTCTTAAACTACGGCTAACTTCTACAGTAAAGTCTACGTGTCCTGGAGTATCGATAATGTTTAATCTATATCCTTTCCAGTAAGCAGTAGTTGCTGCAGAAGTAATAGTTATACCACGCTCTTTTTCTTGTTCCATCCAGTCCATTTGAGATTCACCTTCATGAGTTTCACCAATCTTATGAATCTTATGTGTATGGAAAAGAACACGTTCAGTACAAGTAGTTTTACCTGCATCGATATGAGCCATTATACCAAAGTTTCTTGTTTGTAATAATGATGTTTCACGTGCCATACTATTTTCTCCTTTCTACCAACGATAATGTGCAAATGCTTTATTAGCTTCTGCCATTCTATGTGTATCTTCACGTTTTTTAACTGCTCCACCCATTCCGTTTGAAGCATCAATTAATTCATTAGCTAGATTGTCGGCCATACCACGACCTCCTCTATCTCTAGCAAATTTAACTAACCAACGAAGTGCTAAAGCTTGTCCTCTTGCAGGAGTAACTTCGATTGGTACTTGGTAATTGGAACCACCAACTCTACGAGATTTAACTTCTAATTGTGGAGTAATATTTTCCATTGCTTGGTTAAATACTTCCATTGGATCTTTTCCAGTTTTCTCTTTTACTGTATCAAATGCTTGATAAAGAATAGTTTGAGCAATTCCTTTTTTACCATCTAACATAATAGTATTTATTAATTTAGTAATTACTTTTGAATTATATATAGGATCTGGTAATACATCTCTTTTTACCGCACGTCTTTTACGCATATATATCCTCCTTTCTTATGTCTAATTTATATTTTATTTTTTAGGTTTTTTAGCACCATATTTACTACGAGCTTTTTTTCTATCTTTAACACCAGCAGTATCTAAAGTACCTCTTATAATATGATAACGAACTCCGATTAAGTCCTTAACACGTCCTCCACGAATTAATACAACGCTGTGCTCTTGTAAATTGTGACCAATTCCTGGAATATAACATGTTACTTCAGTACCATTACTTAAACGTACACGAGCATATTTACGAAGTGCTGAGTTTGGTTTCTTAGGTGTCATTGTTCCAACACGAGTACATACTCCACGCTTTTGTGGTGAAATTTGTGTAGTTCTTTTCTTTTGAATACTATTTAATCCATATCTTAAAACAGGTGATTTAGGTTTTCTTACTTTAGAACCTCTACCTTTTTTAACTAATTGATTCATTGTAGTCATATAAAACAATTCTCCTTTCCTTACACATCTCCGGGTGTGTCATTTTTAATATTAAATATAAATTTTGCCGCAGCAAAACCTAATTCAACAAACATAGATAATATATCAAAATGGTTATTTAAAGTCAATACAAATATATCAAAATATGTTATAATCTTTACAGAGAGGTGAAATAATGAAAAGTTTTATGAAAGAATTCAGAGACTTCGTAATGCGTGGTAACGTTATGGATATGGCTATCGGTGTAATTATTGGTGCTGCATTCGGTAATATTGTTACTGCATTAACTGAAAATATTATTAATCCAATGATTAATGGTATTGGTGGTACAGAAGTTGGTGGAATGGTTAAGATCTATGGTGGTCAATACATCAATTACGGTGCATTTATAACTGCTGTTATTAACTTCATCATTATGGCATTTGTTCTATTCTTATTACTTAAAGGATTTAACAAAATGTTATCTGCTGGTAAAAAGAAAAAGGATGAAGGTCCAGCTCCAAAAACAGATGAAGCTATCTTATTAGAAGAAATAAGAGATCTATTAAAAAAAGAAGCTAAGAAAAAATAAAAAAAACTAGCAATAGCTAGTTTTTTTATTATCTTGTTTGTTCTATTCCCTCAATAATTTTTCTAGATTCATCACCAGAAATAATATTACCAACTATTACTAATATAATTAAAGTTATAAAAAACATAAGTAAGAATAGTAGAAATGTACTAAGTCCCCATCCTTTATTATTTAATTTCATAACACTCACCTGTTTCAATTATATAATATAAATAAAAAAAGATAAAGTTTAACTTTATCTTTTATTTATTATTCCATAAATTCATCTTCTAATTTATCAAGAGGTTCCTCATCAACAAATTGAGAAGCTAACTCATATTCTACGTTACGGTATGTTTTAACACCAGTACCAGCTGGAATTAATTTACCTATAATAACGTTTTCTTTTAATCCTTCAAGAGTATCTGTCTTACCATTAATTGATGCATCTGTAAGAATTCTTGTTGTTTCTTGGAATGATGCAGCAGCTAAGAATGATTCAGTACCAAGAGATGCTTTAGTAATACCAAGAAGCACTGGTTTACCAACAGCTGGTTTCTTACCTTTAATTATTACTTCTTTATTTCCTTCATTAAATTCACGATAGTTAACAAGTAATCCTGGAAGGAACATTGTATCTCCAGATTCTACAATTCTAATCTTAGATATCATACGTCTAGCAATAATTTCGATATGTTTATCAGAAATATCAACACCTTGACCACGATATACGCCTTGAACTTCTTTTAAGATATATTCTTGAGTAGTTAGAGGGTCAGTTACTGTTAATAATTCTTTTGGTGATATAGCACCTTCACTTAACTTATCTCCAGCTACAACGTTATCTCCAACTTCTACTCTTAATTTAACACCATAGTTAGTAACATGTTCTTTAGTTTCTTTTTCATTCTTGATGCTGATTCTAAACTTACCATGGTCATCATCAATTTTTTCTACTTTACCATCAATTTCTGCAATACAAGCTTTTCCTTTTGGTATACGAGCTTCAAATAATTCTTGAACACGAGGAAGACCTTGAGTAATATCGTCTTCACCAGCAACTCCACCATTATGGAAAGTACGCATTGTTAATTGTGTTCCTGGTTCACCAATAGCTTGAGCAGCCATAACTCCTACAGCTTCTCCAATTTCAGCTAAGTTACCAGTAGCAAGGTTACGTCCGTAACATTTCTTACATACTCCATTAACTGTATTACAAGTTAAGCATGTTCTAATTTCTACTTCAGTAATTCCTGCAGCAATAATCTTTTCAGCTATTGATTCAGTAATTAAATCTAATTTTTCACAAATAACTTTCTTTGTTTCAGGATTAATAATCTTCTTATTAGAATATCTTCCAACAATACGATCATATAATTTTTCAATTACTTCACCAGTCTTGTCATTAATAAAGTCTTTAACAACAACACCATTTTCAGTACCACAGTCTTCTTCACGAACAATAATGTTTTGTGATACATCTACTAAACGTCTTGTTAAGTATCCAGAGTCAGCTGTCTTTAAGGCAGTATCTGCTGAACCTTTACGAGCACCATGTGTAGATAAGAAGAATTCAGCAACTGATAATCCTTCACGGAAGTTAGATGTAATTGGTATTTCAACTGGAGTACCATCTGGTTTAGCCATGATACCACGCATACCAGCAACTTGAGTAAATTGTCCAATTGATCCACGTGCTTTAGAGTGCATCATCATGAAGATTGGGTTATCTACTTGAGCATCAGCTATAGAAGATAATTCTTTTTGAACACTGTTCTTAGCTCCATCCCATGTAGCAATAACTTTCTCAAATCTTTCTTCTTCAGTTATTAATCCACGATTATATTGTTTATTAATCTTATCAACCATTTTATTAGCTTCATCTATTATTTCGTTCTTATTGTTACTTGTAACAACGTCACTAATAGAAATAGTTACACCAGCAATTGTAGAATATTTAAATCCTAAATCTTTCATCTTATCAAGCATGATAGATGTTTCAGTAGTTCTATATCTCTTAAATATTTGAGCAATTATACTTTCTAGTGTACCTTTTGCAAATGGTTTAACAAGAGGCATATTTTTGATAACTTCAGGAATATTTTCTCCTTGTTCTATAAAGTATTTATTAGGAGTCATATTTTGAATATTATCTGCAGTTGGTTCATTAATATAAGCAAATGAATCTGGTAATATTTCATTAAACTTAATCTTACCAACAGTAGTTACAAGATATTTACCTTTTTGTGATTCAATAAATAATTTATGTTTAAATGAATCAACTGGAATAGCAATTCTTGTATGAAGAGTTATTTCTCTTCTTTCATAAGCCATTAAAGCTTCATTAGCATTTTTAAATACTCTTCCTTCTCCTGGAAGTCCTGTTTTTTCCATAGTTATGTAATAGTTACCTAATACCATATCTTGTGATGGAGTAACGATTGGACTACCATCTTTTGGAGATAGAATGTTATTAGCACCTAACATTAGAAGTCTTGCTTCTGCTTGAGCTTCTAAACTTAAAGGTACGTGTACAGCCATTTGGTCTCCGTCGAAGTCAGCATTGAAGGCAGTACATACTAATGGGTGAAGTCTAATTGCTTTACCACCAATTAATACTGGTTCAAATGCTTGAATTCCTAAACGGTGAAGAGTTGGTGCACGGTTTAACATAACAGGATGTTCTTTAATAACTTCTTCAACGATATCCCATACTTGAGGATCTCTATTATCTATTAATCTCTTAGCGGCTTTGATATTATGAGCAATATCTTTTTCTACTAATCCATGTATTACATGTGGTTTAAATAATTCAAGAGCCATTTCTTTAGGAATACCACATTGATACATCTTTAGGCTTGGTCCAACTACGATAACTGAACGTCCAGAGTAGTCAACACGTTTACCTAATAAGTTTTGACGGAATCTACCTTGTTTACCTTTTAACATACTAGAAAGTGACTTAAGAGCACGATTTCCAGCACCAGTAATACTTCTTCCACGACGTCCGTTGTCAAATAAAGCGTCTACTGCTTCTTGTAACATACGTTTTTCGTTTTGAATAATGATTCCTGGAGCATTTAAAGCGATTAATTTCTTTAAACGATTGTTACGGTTAATTACACGTCTATATAGATCATTTAAGTCAGATGTGGCAAATCTACCACCATCTAATTGAATCATTGGTCTAAGTTCTGGTGGAATAACTGGAATTACATCTAGTATCATCCATTCAGGACGTTGATTTGATTTATAGAAAGCATTAAGTACATCTAATCTCTTAACTAATCTAGTTCTCTTTTGACCTTGAGCGTTTTCAAGTTCAGCAGTAATCTCTGCGATTTCTTTTTCAAGATCAACTTTCTTAAGTAGTTCTTTAATAGCTTCAGCACCCATACCTACTTTAAATCCAGTACCATATTTCTCATAGAATTGACGGTACTCTTTTTCTGATAATGTTTGTTTATCTTCTAGAGGTGCAACACCTTTATCAATAACAACATAACTAACAAAGTATAATACTTCTTCTAGATCCCTTGGACTCATATCAAGAACTAATCCCATACGAGAAGGAACTCCTTTAAAGAACCAAATATGTGATACAGGAGAAGCTAGTTCAATATGTCCCATTCTTTCACGTCTAACTTTTGAACGAGTAACTTCTACTCCACATCTATCACAAATAATATTTTTATATCTTATTCTCTTATATTTACCACAAGAACACTCAAAGTCTTTTGTAGGTCCGAATATCTTTTCGCAGAAAAGACCATCACGTTCTGGTTTAAGAGTTCTATAGTTGATAGTTTCTGGTTTTTTAACTTCACCATATGACCAACTACGAATCATTTCAGGAGATGCAATTCCTATTTTTAAAGCGTCAAATGAATTAACTGCTATCATAATTATTCATCCCCCTTCTCAAGTCCTGTTTCGAAGAACAGTTCTTCTTCGGCATCGAACTCCGTATCATCTATAGAATCTAGATCATCTTCATATTCCTCTTCTTCCTCTTCAAGAACTTCTTCAGGAGTCTCTGGATCAGGAATTATTTGTCTAGCAGGAATATCTATATCATCTATATTAAGATTCATATCTTCTTTATACTCTTGATCTTCTATTTCTTTTAATTGATATTCTTTATTTTGATCATCAATTATACTTAAATTTAATCCTAAAGCTTGTAGTTCTTTCATAAGTACTCTAAATGATTCTGGAATACCAGTAATTTCAAAGTCTTCTCCTTTAACTAAAGCTTCATATACTTTAACACGACCTAGAACATCATCTGATTTAACTGTTAAGATTTCTTGAAGAACATGAGCTGCACCATAAGCTTCTAGTGCCCAAACTTCCATTTCTCCAAATCTTTGTCCACCCATTTGAGCTTTACCACCAAGTGGTTGTTGAGTAACTAATGAGTAAGGTCCAGTTGAACGAGCATGTAACTTATCATCAACCATGTGGTGAAGTTTAATCATGTACATTACTCCAACACAAACTCTATTATCAAATGGTTCTCCAGTACGTCCATCGTAAAGTACTGTCTTACCATCAGGTTCCATTCCAGCTTCTTTCATCATTTCAGCGATGTCATTTGTATTAGCTCCATCGAATACTGGAGTTGCTACATGAACACCTAACTTTTTAGCAGCCATACCTAAGTGTAATTCTAGGATTTGTCCTAAGTTCATACGAGAAGGAACACCTTGTGGATTTAACATAATATCTACTGGTGTACCATCTGGTAAGTAAGGCATATCTTCTTGTGGAAGAATTAATGAAATAACACCTTTATTACCATGACGTCCACTCATCTTATCTCCAACTTGAATCTTTCTCTTTTGTGCAATATATACACGAATTACTTTAGATACTCCAGCTGGTAATTCATCATTATCTTTACGAGAGAAGATTTTAACATCGTGAACAATACCATCTCCACCATGAGGTACACGAAGAGATGTATCTCTAACTTCACGAGTCTTTTCTCCAAATATTGCATGTAATAATTTTTCTTCTGAAGTAAGTTCAGCCATTCCCTTAGGAGTAACTTTACCAACAAGGATATCTCCTTCTTTAACCTCAGTACCAACTATTACAATACCATTTTCATCTAAGTTCTTACGAGCTTCATCACTAACATTAGGGATGTCTCTTGTAATTTCTTCTGGTCCTAACTTAGTTTCACGGCATTGCATTTCAAAGTCTTCTAAGTGAATACCAGTATATACATCATCTTTAACAAGATTTTCATTTAAAATAACAGCATCCTCATAGTTATATCCATTAAATGTCATGAATGCTACAACTACGTTCTTACCTAAAGCAAGTTCTCCTTGATCAGTTGAAGGTCCATCTGCGATAACATGTCCTGCTTTAACTTTATCTCCAACTTTAACTATAGGTCTTTGATGTTGACAAGTACCAGCATTTGATAATTCAAAGTTAGCTAAGAAGTACTCATCTTTTCCACCTTTATTCTTAACAACAATCTTACGAGCATCTACATACTCTACTACTCCATCAGCTTTAGCAACTACTACAGCTCCAGAGTCTCTTGCTGCTACATATTCAACACCTGTTCCAACTAAAGGAGCTTCTGCCTTTAATAATGGTACAGATTGACGTTGCATGTTAGCTCCCATCAAAGCACGAGTTGCATCGTCATGCTCTAAGAATGGAATACAACTTGTAGTAACAGCAACAACTTGTTGAGGAGATACGTCTACATAATCTACTTGTTCAGGTTTAACTAAAATATTTTCTCCTCTATATCTAGCAGGAACTAATTCCTCTATCATTTCATCTTTATCATTTAATTTATTAGTAGCAAGTGAAATAATTAATTCTTCTTCTTCATCGGCAGTTAAATAATCTACTTGATCAGTAAGTTTCTTATTAACTACTTTTCTATATGGAGTAAGAATAAATCCATATTCATCTATTTTTGCATAACTTGCAAGTGATGTAATAAGTCCAATGTTTTGTCCTTCTGGTGACTCAATAGGACAAATTCTACCATAGTGAGAAGTATTAACGTCACGAACTTCAGTACCAGCACGATCTCTAGAAAGACCTCCTGGACCTAAAGCAGATAAACGTCTCTTATTTGTAAGTTCAGCAATTGGGTTAGTTTGATCCATGAATTGTGATAATTGTGAACTACCAAAGAACTCCTTCATTGCAGCAGTTATTGGCCTTATATTTATTAATGTTTTAGGAGTAACTTCTTCCATATCTTGAGTAGTCATTCTTTCACGAATAACTCTTTCCATACGAGCTACACCTATTCTAAATTGATTTTGTAATAATTCTCCAACTTGACGAATACGTCTGTTTCCTAAGTGGTCAATTTCATCGAAATTACCAAACCCACCTAATAAGTTTAGGTAATAAGATACAGAAGCATATACATCTGGAATAGTTAATCTCTTTAGAGTAATTTCTTGATCGTTACCAATTAAAGTAAGAACTTTCTTCTTATCGTTAGGGTCATATACTTTAATAGTTTGAATACGATCATTATTATCTAAGTCTTCATTAATTTTAACTTTTGTAACATTATAACCGTTTTCAAATACAGGTTTAATAAGCTCTAATACATCCTTATCTACAACTGTACCTTTTTCAGCTATAACTTTCTTGCCGTCTTTAATATCTTCAGCTAAAGTTAGTCCTAATACACGGTCTAATACATTTAACTTACGATTAAATTTATAACGTCCTACTTTTGCTAAATCATATCTAAATTCATCAAAGAATCTAGTAATAATTTGGTTCTTAGAAGAATCAAGTGTACTTGGCTCGCCTGGACGTAACTTTTCATAGATTTCAATTAAAGCTTCATCAGTATTTCTAGTAGAATCTTTTGCTAATGTATTTTCTAAGTATTCATTTTTACCAAACACTTCTAAAATCTCTTCATCTGAAGACAAACCAAAAGCACGTAATAATGTAGTGATAGGAACTTTTCTAGTTCTATCAATTCTTACGTATAAAACATCTCTAGCATCTGTTTCAAACTCTAACCAAGTACCACGAGTTGGTATAATTTGAGAAGTGATTGATACACGTCCGTTCTTATCTACTTCTCTATTAAAATATACACTAGGTGATCTTACTAATTGAGACACAATAACACGTTCTGCTCCATTTATAACAAATGTACCAGAATCAGTCATCATAGGCATGTCACCTAAGAATATTTCTTGTTCTTTAACTTCTCCAGTTTCATGGTTAAAAAGACGTACTTGTACCTTTAAAGGTGCAGCGTATGTTGTCTCTCTATCCTTACTTTGTCTTATAGAATATCTTGGTTCATCAAAATGATAATCTCCAAATTCTAAAGATAGAGTACCAGAAAAATTTTCAACGGGGAATAAGTCCTCAAAAACTTCTTGTATACCTTTTTCAATAAACCATTGATAAGACTTCTTTTGTATTTCTAATAAATCTTTTAATTCATATGTGTTTTTTATGCGAGAAAAGCTTCTTCTTTTACGGTGGTCACCACAATTAATTATCTTATATGCCACTAAAATTCACCCCTAACAATATAATTAACAAAGAACATAATATTAACAAATAATACGTTGCCAATTTATATTAATAGCATATTATAGACAACAAGTCAATAAAAAACACCTTTAATTTACATAAATAATATAGATTTTTAGCAACTGTTAATATTATATTAGAAAATAAAAGAGTTAACTATATAAGAAAATATAGTTAACTCTCCTTTCTTAATCAAGAATAATATAATTTTACACTTAAATCAATAATTATTCAAGACATTTTTTACATTTCTTTTTACAAAGAAAAAGAAGTTGATTATTTAACTTCAACTTCTGCTCCAGCTTCTTCTAATTTAGCTTTGATTTCATTTGCTTCGTCTACAGAAATACCTTCTTTAATAGCTCCACCGTTATCAGCGATTGCTTTTGAGTCAGCTAATCCTAATCCAGTAATTTCTTTAATTACTTTGATAACGTTGATTTTAGCAGCTCCAGCATTTACTAATGATACAGTAACAATGCTTGGTGCAGCATCAGCAGCATCTCCAGCAGCTGGTGCAGCAGCTACTGCTACAGCACTTGGATCTACTCCAAATTCTTCTTTCATTGCGTCTACTAATTCTTTAATTTCTAAAAGGTTCATTTCTTTTAAAGCACTTATAAATTCATCTCTAGTTAATTTAGCCATTTTTATTTCCTCCTAATATTATATTTTTTTAATTATTTTTCTTCTTTTTGTTCTGCATATAAATTTAAGCAGATAGATAAGTCTCTAGCGATACCAATCATACCACCAGCAAGCATAGTAAGTAATCCTTCTCTTGATGGAATACTTGCAAGTTTATCTAATTTTTCTTTATCAGATACTTCTCCATCAATAATTCCAACTTTTAAAACTAATGCTTGGTTCTTTTTAGCAAAATCTGATAATACTTTAACTGCTCCAATTTGGTCAGTACCAAATGCCATAGCACTAGGTCCAACTAAACTGTCATCAATGTTAATGTTTAAATCAGATAAAGCTCTAGCCATTAAAGTATTTTTATATACTTTATAATCTGCATCATTTTCTTTTAATTTCATTCTTAATTCTTTTGCTTCTTTATCTGTAATTCCACGATAATCAAATAAAATTACTGATGCACTATTTGAAACACGATCTTTAATTTCATCAATTACTTCTTGTTTCATAGCTAAGATCTTTTCATTTGCCACTTTAACACCTCCTATTATATTTAAAAGTGCCATAAAAAAGTCCTCGTCATAAACGAAGACCTTCTAATACTATTTAAGTAATAATTAGTCCTCGGTAGGATTTATTTTTATACCTACTGTCTATGGCACCAAAATCAATTTATATTATATATGGTTAGTGATTATTTGTCAAAAGAATTTGCACTAACTTTAATTCCAGGACCCATTGTAGTAGAAACTGAAATATTTTTAACATATTCACCTTTTACTGCTTGTGGTTTTAATCTTAAGATATTACCAACAAATGCATCCATATTTTCTACTAATTGTTCTTCAGTAAAATTAGTATTACCAATTATACCATGAACATTTCCAAATGTGTCTGTTCTATATTCAACACGTCCAGCCTTAACTTCATTAACTGCTTTTTCAATTTCCATTGTAACTGTTCCAGTTTTAGGGTTTGGCATTAATCCACGAGGTCCTAATACCTTTCCTAATTTTCCTAACGCAGGCATCATGTCTGGAGTAGCAATAATTACGTCAAATCCAAACCAGTTTTCTTTTTCGATCTTTTCGATCATATCCATCTCACCAACGAAGTCAGCTCCAGCTTTTTCAGCTTCAGTAGCTTTTGCTCCTTTAGCAAGAACTAAAACCTTCTTGTTTTTTCCTGTTCCATGAGGAAGAACTAAAGCTCCTCTTAATTGTTGATCTGCTTTCTTAGTATCTAAGTTTAAGTTCATAGCAATTTCAACAGTTGAAACAAATTTACTAACAGAAGTTTCTTTAATTAATTTTGCTGCTTCTTCTTTAGTATATAATTTACCTTTTTCGATCTTTTTAGCAGCTTCTATATACTTTTTACCTCTATTTTTCATATTATTTCCTCCTTATGTGGTAAAAGCGGATATTCCTCCCACATAGGTCTAAACCTATATGTTACTTTTTATATTTTTTCTTTTAACTATTACTCTTTAACTTCGATACCCATGTTACGTGCAGTACCTTCAATTATTTTCATAGCTTCTTCAATTGTGTAAGCATTTAAATCTGGTAATTTAATCTCTGCAATTTCTCTAATTTGATCTTTTGTAAGAGTTGCTACTTTTTCATTAGCTCCTTTACTAGATCCTTTACTTATTTTTGCATATTTCTTTAATAAAAATGCTGCAGGTGGAGTTTTAATTACGAAATCAAAACTTCTATCATCATATACTGTAACAACTACTGGTACAACATCTCCCATTTTATCTCTTGTTGCTTCATTGTATTTAGTACAGAATTCTTGTAAGTTAACTCCTGCTGGTCCTAAAGCTGTACCAACTGGTGGAGCAGCTGTAGCCTTTCCTGCTTCAATTTGTAAGTTAATTTCCTTTACAACTTCTTTTGCCACGAAAAACACCTCCTAAAATTTTTCTCGTTTTCGCGAGTGGTCCAAATAGCATCCGCGCTTCCCACTTATCAACTATATAAATCGATATAGCGCTTCAATAATAACATATCGATATTTAAAAATCAAGGGATAAAACAAATTATCCAGCAACTTCAATTTGATTCATTTCAACTTCTACTGAAGTAGCTTGTCCAAATAAATCTACATTTAAAATTACTTTATCAGTTTCAATAGATTCAACTGTACCAAACATTCCATTAAATGGCCCAGCAACAATCTTAACTTTACTACCTTCTTTAAGATCTACATCTACATCAATTCTACTGATTCCCATATTACGAAGAATATTATCTACTTCATATGGTTGTAATGGTGTAGGTTTAGCACCTTTACCACTAGATCCGATAAATCCAGTAACTCCTGGAGTATTACGAACAACATACCAAGCTTCATCACTCATAATCATTTCTATAAGTACATATCCTGGGAACATCTTCTTAACTTTTTCTTTAGTTACTCCATCTTTTACTTCAACTTCTTTTTGTTCAGGAATGATTACACGGAAAATGTAATCTTTCATATCCATTGATTCAGCACGCATTTCAAGTTTTTCTTTAACTTTACTCTCATGTCCTGAATAAGTATTAACTACATACCATTGCTTGTCCATAACTTCCTCCTAGAACGCATTCTTTACTACTTCTTTAACCCAAGCAAATACTGCTTCAATTCCTAAGAAGTATAAAGAGAAGAAAATTATTAATATAATAGTTGCAATACTATAAGTAACCATTTGTCTCTTATTAGGCCATGTTACTTGTTTCATTTCATGCCATACTGATTTTAAAAATCCTTCTTTTTTAACATTATCAGTTTCTTCTTTAGTTTCTACTTTTTTAACTTTCTTTTCTACCTTTACTTTTTTAGTAGTTTCTTTTTTAGTACTAGTTGTTTTTTTCTTTTTCTTAGTTTCTTTTTCCATAATATCCCCTCATCAATATTTTACCAAAATAAAAACACCTACGTGTCACAATTAAAATAACACATAAGTATTTTTAAGTCAATTATTATTTGTTTTTTCCAGCATTATTATAACTATTAGACAAACCATTATGATTTAGATTTGTCGATTTATTAAAAATTCTTAAATTAGTAAATCTAAATCTTTGTCTTTGTTCTCTTAAATCTACAAAAGAATAATTAGGATCAGTATAACTAACATTACCTATTTCTCTTAAAGCTGAATTCCTTTCATCTCTAATACTTGATACTCCAACATCACTAGGATTTAATCCTTTAGAAAAAGCTATTAATCCTCTAGGTAGATTAGGATTATTTCTATCATAACCATTATATACTTTATGCCATGAAGGATCATATAAAACAGATTGATTACCTAATTGTAATTCTAAAAAGATATGTCCTCTCATACCATTATCTTTTCCATTTCTAACATCATCTAACCAACTAGCTTCAGCACTTTCTATATAAACAGTAGGTATACCTTTTTCTCTTAAAATAGAAGAGAATAATATTCCAATATCAGAACAACCACTATAAGTACCTCTAGCAAAAATATCACTAGCTGATTTAGCAAATTTCTCTCTTTGAAGAACAGGATTATTATCATGTCTCATATAACTAAATACTAATCTATCTAAATCTTTTAAATCTTTGATACTTTTAATACTAGGAACAGAATCAATAAATCTCCTAAGATTAGGATCTACATAATTTTGACCACTATTTTCTAAAAAAGCATTTATATTTCTTTCTCTTGTTCTATCTATCATAAAACCACCTATTTTAATTATAACAAAAAAAGAGTATTATTACTCTTTTTTACAAACTAGGATTATATTTAGTGTTATATAAATCATCTAATATAGATTTTCTTAATTTATATACAAATAATAGTATACCAACTACTACCATTAAAGCAGATACTATTTGAGCTACTCTAAAACTACCTAACATTAAGCTATCAGTTCTTTTGGATTCAATAATAAATCTACCTATACCATACCAAATCATATATAAAGCTGTTAATTGTCCTACTTTGATATATCTAAATCTTTTAACAATAGTAAGAATTATAAAACCAATAACACATAATATAGATTCATATAAGAATAATGGTTCATAATATACTCCACCAATCTTCATACCATTAATAACAAATTCTGGTATATGCATATTTTGTAGATATTCAAGAGTAACTATTCCTCCATGAGCTTCTTGGTTAAAGAAATTGCCCCATCTACCTACTGCTTGTCCTAGGATTAACCCTAATACAATAATATCTATTGTTTTTAACCAGTTCATCTTATATTTATGACAATAATATAGAACAAATAATCCTCCACCTATTATTCCACCATGAATAGCAAGTCCACCATTCCATACTTCAAATATTTCTATAAAATGTTGTTGGTAGTAAGACCAGTTAAATAAAACATAGTATAATCTAGCACCAATAATTGCTGAGATAACACCCCAGAACATTAAGTTAACAAATTTATCTTCATCCATTTTTTGTCTTCTACATTCAAGCATCATAATAGTACTTCCTACAAGAAGAGCAAGCGCTATCATTATTGAGTACCAATAGATTTGAATAAATCCTAAATCTAAAGCAATTCTACTCATATAATCATCTCCTAAGACATCTTTTTAATCTTTTTTTCTACAGGTTTTATAAATATATCATTTGCAATAAAGTTTAATACTGAGAATACTATAGATATAAAGAATAAGATTGGTAATGATTCAAATTTAATTTTACCTAACATTACCCATTCTACTATCTTTAATATAAACATATTTATTACGAAGTAAAATAATCCTAAAGTAATAGCAGTTAAAGGAATAGTTAATTTTACTAAAACTGGTTTAACTGTCTTATTAAGCAATGATATTAATATTACTGCTATAGCAGAATAAATAAATATATGATTATGATCTATTACAAAAGAATCAAACATTGCATTTACTAATAAAAACACTCCGGTATAAACAATTAAGTTAACGATAAAGATTAATATTTCCGTAACTATATTATCTTTCTTTTTCTTATTTTTCTTTTTAGCCATATTACATCACTTTCTTTAAATACTCTCCTGTATAAGAGTTTTTATTTTTAATTATTTCTTCAGGAGTACCACAGGCTACAACAGTACCTCCACCATCTCCACCTTCAGGTCCTAAATCAATAATATAATCTGCAGTTTTTATCATATCTAAGTTATGTTCTATTACTATTACTGTATCTTTATTATCTACTATTTTATTAATTATTGCAAGAAGCTTCTTGATGTCATCTATATGAAGTCCAGTAGTAGGTTCATCCATAATAAATAGAGTTTTACCCGTAGCTTTCTTTTGTAATTCTTTAGCAAGTTTAACCCTTCCAGCTTCACCACCAGAAAGGGTAGTAGCACTTTGTCCAAGTTTAACATAACCAAGTCCAACATCTTCCATAACTTGAAGAGCATTTTTAATTTTAGGTATTGCATCAAAGAATTTTAAAGCTTCACTAACACGCATATCAAGTACTTCAGCAATATTCTTATCTTTATATTTAATATTTAGAGTCTCGCTATTATAACGAGTACCATGACATACTTCACAAGGAATATATACATCTGGTAAGAAATGCATTTCTATTCTTTTTACTCCGTCCCCACGACAAGCTTCGCAACGTCCACCTTTAACGTTGAATGAGAATCTATTTTTACCATATCCGTACATCTTAGCATCTTTTGTAGTAGTAAATAAATCTCTAATATCATCAAAGACACCAACGTAAGTAGCTGGATTACTTCTTGGAGTACGACCAATAGGATTTTGAGTAATCTCTACAATCTTATCTATATTTTTAAGTCCATCTATCTTTTTATTTTTACCAATATGAACTTTACTCTTATAAACATATTCACGAGCAGCTGGTGCAAGAGTAGACATAATTAAACTACTTTTACCTGAACCAGATACTCCAGTTACACAAGTAAATGTTCCAAGAGGAATAGATACATCAATATTCTTTAAGTTGTTTTCAGCGGCCCCTATAATATCTATCTTCTTACCAATACCTTTTCTACGTTTTTTAGGTACATCTATTTTTAATTTTCCACTTAAATATTGTCCTGTAATACTATTTGGATTTTTCATTACTTCTTCTGGTGTTCCACAAGCAACTATTTCTCCACCATCGTCTCCTGCATGAGGTCCAATATCAACTAAATAATCACAAGCCATCATTGTATCACTGTCATGTTCAACAACAATTAATGTATTACCTAAGTCTCTCATTTCTTTTAAAGTATTAATTAACTTATTATTATCTCTTTGATGAAGTCCAATAGATGGTTCATCTAGTACATATAAAACTCCAGTTAATCTTGATCCTACTTGAGTAGCAAGTCTAATTCTTTGACTTTCTCCACCAGACAATGTACCAGCCATACGACTAAGAGTTAAATATTCAAGACCAACATTAGTTAAGAAAGTTAATCTGTTTTTAATTTCTTGTAAAAGAAGTTTTGCAATTTGTTCTTGAGACTCAGTAAGTTTTAAATTATTTAAGAATTCTAATAAATCTTTAATACTCATTTGTGTCATTTCATAAATATTTTTCTTACCTACTTTAACAGATAAAACAAAGTCTGCAAGTCTAGCTCCATGACAAGTTTCACATTCTTGTTCCATCATGTAATTCTCAAGCCAATCTCTAATCCATTCACTAGATGTTTCCATATATCTTCTTTGTAAGTTATTAATAATACCTTCATAATAGTCTTTTGTATTATATTGATTACCACTCTTACTATTATATTTAAAGTTAATAACTTCATCGCTTCCATAAAGAATCATTTGTTGTTGATATTTAGTTAATTTATGGAAAGGTTTATCTAAATCTACTTTGTAATGCTTACATACACATTCAAACTTTTTAAAATCTAAACTATCTTTATCATCATTTAATGTTTTAATACATCCTTCATTAATAGATAAAGTTCTATCAGGAATAACTAAATTCTCATCAATTGTAAGTTTAATACCTAATCCATTACAATCAGGACAAGCTCCAAAAGGTGCATTAAAACTAAACATTCTAGGTTCAAGTTCAGGAATAGAGAAATCACAATGAGGACAAGCAAAAGCTTCACTAAATAATATTTCTTTATCTCCGACAATCTCTACGATTACTTTTCCTTTAGATAATTTAGTAGCAGTTTCTATAGAATCAAATAATCTAGTTCTAATTCCATCTTTAATAATTAATCTATCTATAATTACATCAATATCATCTTTTTTATTCTTTTCTAATGTAATATCTTCTATTAAATCTCTTTGTTCTCCATTAACTCTAACACGACTATATCCATCAGCTTTTAATTTTTCAAAAAGATCTTTATGTTCTCCTTTTTCTCCATGAACAACTGGACTCATAATAACAAGTTTAGTACCTTCTGGATACTCAAGTACTTTATTAACTATTTCATCAATACTTTGACTAGAAATAGGAATATTATGATTAGGACAATAAGGCACTCCAATTCTAGCATATAAAAGTCTTAAGTAATCATATATTTCAGTAACAGTACCAACAGTAGAACGAGGATTCTTATTAGTAGTTTTTTGATCAATACTTATAGCAGGACTTAATCCTTCAATAGAATCAACATCAGGTTTTTCTGTACCACCTAAAAATTGTCTAGCATATGCATTAAGACTTTCTACATATCTTCTTTGTCCTTCTGCATAAATAGTATCAAATGCTAAACTACTCTTTCCTGAACCAGATACACCTGTCATAACTATAAATTTATTCTTAGGTAGAGTTAAATTAATGTTTTTTAAGTTATTTTCTCTTGCACCCTTAATAATAATCTCATCCATAGTTCCACCTCAAATCAGTAATATGATACCACAAATATTAAAAAAAGAACATTATTAAAAGGAGCCTAATGCTCCTCCTTTATTGCTTCTTTCAAAATTTTCATTGGTGTCATATGATATTTTATCAAAGTTATTGGTGTTAAAAATATTATTAGTATTATCCCAAAAAACCATTCTACTTTTTCTTTCATGCTTACTGATCCCCTTTGTATATTTCTATTGCTTTCTCTGTTATTTGATTTGCTGTTAGATTTTTGTTCTTGACTAGAAATTCTATCATTGTTGCTTGTTGTTCTACTGTTCTTAACATTAGTATTATACCAGTTTGTGATTCCTTTGGCATCCCATTGTCCTGCAATAATACTATTAAGATTTCTTCTAACTCTGTCATAATTTATTTCTCCTTTTTGTAAAGCATTTACTAATTCAGTATTTGTTCCTGCTTTTATTTTTATTATTGGTTTTATCTTGCCATCATAAACTTTGCTTATATACACATTATTAGCTGTTCTTAAAGCAAAAACACCTTCTTGCTCATAATTATATGCTATTTCATTATTTACAGTTTTATATTTTTAATTAATCTTATTTTTTGACATTATTTATTTAATCTAGTATAATTACCGCAAATGGAGCAACTTTAGATGAATTGTTATTAGCAATTCTTGTTGGTTCATTTTCAAGTGAAACAAGCTTGGCCTATGAGCCGTTTAATTTGCTTGTTTCCTTTTATAGAACCAGTTTGGTTTTGTGACACAGGCAATGATAGCCCAAGCTCACTTAACCATTTTCTGGTTCTATTTTTTTATTTAAACTTATTCTTGTATGTACATTTCTTACATAATGGATGATAAGCTTTATTGTTTTTAAAGTTATCTATTATGTTTTTAGTTAGTTCTTTAGTTAATATTTCATCCACAGTTTCTGTGAATATATTACCTAGATTTATTATTCCTTCTCCGTCTAGACAACACGGTATAACTGTTCCATCTACTAATATTCCTATATGTGTATCTAATCCCAAACAGAAACCATCACTTGATTCATTATTATCTAGTTCTGGCCAATCAAAGATATTAGATTTACTTAAGAATATATTTTTAGATATAGTTATATCTTTATCACTATATATTTTATTAACAATATCTGGGGATAAATTATAGTAAAAAATAATTTTATTAACAATGTCTGTGGATTTTTTTGAAAACTTATTATTTTTTAAAGTCCAAATACGATAACAAATATAAGTATTCTTAGATAAATCATTACAAGTATTAAATACATCTTCAAAGTATGTAGGTATATCATTTTCTGAATGAAGAGATATATTTATTTGACGAATATTATGTTTAAGTAACATTTCTTTTTTATTTTTTAAAAGAGTTCCATTTGTTGTAATTTGTACTTTTATATTTTCTTTATCACAAATAGATAGTATTTCATCTAGGTTTGGATGAAGTAGAGGTTCTCCTTTAACATGTAGATAAATATAATCAGTATAATCTTTTATTTTATCTATTACATCTTTAAAATTATTTGGACTCATATATTCTATTTTTCTTTTTGTTTTAGGACAAAAACTACAAGATAGATTACAAGCATTAGTTATTTCTATATATATCTTTTTAAACTTTTTCATTATTCACTCTTCATTTCGAATAAGATATCTCTTATTTCCATAGCTCTTTCAAAATCTAAGTTACGAGCAGCTTCTCTCATTTCTTGTTCTAATGCTTCAATAGTCTTTTCTCTTTCTAACTTAGTTTGTTTCTTAGGTTTATCACTAGAAGTTTCATCTATATTAGAAATTAGATCTCTAATTTCTTTAATAATAGTTTTAGGTACAATTCCATGTTCATTATTATATGCTTCTTGTATAGTACGACGTCTTTGAGTTTCATTTATTGCAGCCTTCATTGAATCAGTCATATTATCAGCATACATGATACATTTACCATGTTCGTTTCTTGCACATCTACCAATAGTTTGAATTAAACTTCTTTCACTTCTTAAGAATCCTTCTTTATCTGCATCTAGTATGGCAATTAAACTTACTTCTGGTATATCTAATCCTTCACGTAATAGGTTAATTCCTACAATACAATCATATTTACCTAAACGAAGATCTCTAATAGTTCTCATACGTTCTAATGTTTTAACTTCTGAATGAAGGTACGCTACTTTTATATCTAATTCTTTTAAGTAGTTAGTTAATTCTTCTGCCATATGAATAGTAAGTGTTGTAATAAGAGTTCTTTCATTTCTTTTAATTCTTTCTCTAACTTCTCCTACTAAATCATCTATTTGACCAGTACTTTTTCTTACCTCTATTATTGGATCTAAAAGTCCAGTTGGTCTTATTAATTGTTCTACGAACTTGTTATTAGTTTTTTCAAGTTCATAATCTCCAGGAGTAGCGGATACATAAATCGCTTGGTTTACTTTAGACTCAAATTCTTCAAATTTAAGTGGTCTATTGTCTAACGCACTAGGAAGTCTAAATCCATATTCAACTAGATTCATTTTTCTAGCTCTATCACCATTATACATTCCTCTAACTTGTGGAAGTGTTACGTGTGATTCATCTACAATTAATAAGTAATCCTTTGGGAAGAAGTCCATAAGAGTTGTTGGAGTTTCGCCTTCTTTTCTACCCGCAAGTGGTCTTGAATAGTTTTCTATTCCTGTACAGAATCCTGTTGCTTTTAACATTTCTAAATCATATTTAGTTCTTTGTTCAATACGTTCTGCTTCAAGTAGTTTATTATTATCTTTAAAGTATTTAATTCTTTCTTCTAACTCATCTTCAATTCTTGTTATTGCAGCTTGTAGTTTTTCATCTCCTACTACAAAGTGACTTGCCGGGAAAAGAGATATACTTTTTTTATTAACTTTTATAGTTCCTGTTAATGTATCTATTTCACTGATACGATCTATTTCGTCCCCAAAAAATTCTATACGATATCCATTACTATATTCACTAGCTGGTATAACCTCTAAAACATCTCCTCTTACTCTAAATGTTCCTCTTTTAAAATCAATATCATTTCTTTCATATAACATATCTACTAACTTATTCATGACATAGTCTCTTTCTACGTTATCTCCTACATTTAAAGTAAGCATATGTTTTTCATATTCTTCTCTGTCCCCTAATCCATAGATACAAGAAACGGAAGCGACAACAATTACATCTCTACTTGAAATAAGAGCACTTGTTGCAGCATGTCTTAGTTCATCTATTTCATCGTTTATAGATGCATCTTTTTCTATATATGTATCAGTTTGAGGTACATAGGCTTCTGGTTGGTAATAGTCGTAGTAACTTACAAAGTAACAAACATGATTATTAGGAAATAGTTCTTTAAATTCTGAATATAATTGTCCAGCTAAAGTCTTGTTGTGAGCTAGTACAAGTGTTGGTTTATTAACTTCTTTAATAACATTAGCCATTGTAAAAGTTTTTCCTGAACCAGTTACTCCTAAAAGAACTTGTGCTTTCTTTCCTTCATTTAATCCATCAACTAAACTTTTAATAGCTTCTGGTTGATCTCCTGATGGTTTGTAACTTGATACTAATTCGAACATATTATCACCTCATTTCTCTTGTATTATACTACAAAAAAAGACTTAAACAAATTGTTTAAATCTTTTATATTTTTTATTGTTTAAATTTTATAAATGCTACTACTCCACCAATTATCGCAGTTGATCCAAAAGCAACTACAGCTATTGTTATATACTTTGCTGTTTTAGATTGTTCTTTCTTTTTCTTCTTTTCTTTTTTCTTAGTTGTTTCTTCTTCCACTTCTTCTTCAGTTGGTTCTTCTGCCTCTACAGGATCTTCTGGATCAGTAGGAGTTGGATCTGTTGGTTTACTTGGATCTGTTGGCGTTGTAGGAGTCGTTGGTGTTGTCGGCTTAGAAGGATCAGTTGGTGTCGTTGGCGTTGTTGGTTTAGGAGGTTCAACTACTGTTTCCTCTTCCTCATCATCATCTTCTTCATCTTCTTTTCCTTCATCTATAGGTTCTTTTTTACTTACATATACTTTAGCAGTAGCAGTTTTTCCACCATCCTCTGTCTTAGCAGTTATAGTAGTCATCCCTTCTCCTTTAGTTGTAACCTTACCATTTTGATCTACGGTTGCTACTTTAGTACTTGCGCTACTCCAAATAACCTTTTTATTAGTTGCAGTTGTTGGAGTAATTGTTGCTATAAAGGAATATGTTTCTCCCATTTCTAATGATACTTCACTTATATTTAAAGAAATAGATTTTACTTTTATTGGTTTTACTTCTACCGCTACTGTTGCTGTTTTACCTCCATCATTAGTTGTAACTTTTACATTAGTAGTACCTACACCTATACCAGTAATTAATCCATCATTATCTACTGTCGCAACACTAGAATCATCACTAGTAAATACTACTCCCTTATTAGTTGCATTTGATGGTTTAACTGTAGCTGTTACTTTTTCTGTTTGACCTATATCAATACTAATTGCTGTTTTATTTAATGTAACTCCTGTTACTGCTACTGTAGGTGTTACTACTGTAACTTCTACTGAAGCTGTTTTACCTCCATCTGTAGTTGTTACAGTTATAGTAGCTGTTCCATTCTTAACAGCTGTAATCTTTCCATTTTCATCTACTTTAGCTACTGTATTATCACTACTAGACCAAGAAACACTTTGATCTGATGCGGTTTCTGGTAATACAGTTGCTTTTACTGTTTCATATCTACCTTTATTAATAGTAGTTTTACTTTTTGAAAGTTTTACTCCTGTTACTGGAGTTTTAACTGTTATTTTAGCAGTTGCTTTCTTACCAGTATCATTAGTTTTAGCTGTAATAGTAACTGTACCATTACTTATACCCTTTACTTTTCCATTACTATCTACAGTTGCAATCTTTTTATCACTACTAGACCAAATAACGGTTTTATCATCAGCATTATCAGGTGTAACAGTTGCTTTTAAAGTAACAGTCTTTCCGACATTTACTTTAGCACTTGTCTTATCTATTTTTATTCCTGTAGTATATACTGGTTTATATTGAGTCATATTAGTAGTATCTATTACTTTAATATATCCATCTTTATCAGCTCCTGCAGCAGTTTTAACACTATCTATATTAGGGCCAAATTTAACACTAATTTTAATATTATTACTCTTATTAAAATTTAGTTTTTTTAATGCATTAAGTACTTTTGTATCTGTAATATTATATAAAGAGAAATTAGTAGTTTGATATGGATAAATATAATACTTAATACCATTTATTTCAAATCTTACAGTATCTATTAAATAGTTTGTAAATATTCTTCCTTTTAATGTCTTAGTTTTAGCTAAGTAATTATATAATTCTTGATTCTTATTATCGTATTCTTTATCTAGTACAAATTTTGCTACTGGTTTCTCTACTTCTTTTTTAGCAAGATGATTACTTATTTCTTTATATCTAAATCCTACATATAATTTATTAGTTTTTATTAAATCAGAGAAATAATAAATAACATTTATATGGAATGAAGACAATCTTTTCTTTGAAGTATCATATAGATCATCTACTGAAGTTAAATCAGTTAATTTTGGATTTAAAGTATATTTCCATCCAGTTTTATTTGCGGTTACACGTTCTTTAGTACTATTATATTTTTTAGTAGGGAATCCTCCTACTTCTGTAATAATTACATAACTCTTCTTAGCATTGATACCACCATAATCATCGCAGAATCCTTTTTTGTATTTATTAGTTGTTAATACTTTTCCATCTTTCTTATTATTACATTGTACATGAGAATACCCTGTTACCATTCTTACATGTCCTTGTGAGACAAGAAAATCTCCTGGAATTAATAATCCATAATTCTCATAAAATTCTGTTTTATCATATGTATCTTTTAAATAGTTATCATAATATTGTTTATATAGATCAACAGTCATTATTTGATCTTTTTTAAGAATACCTTTTTCTCTTAGATATTTCTCTACTTTATCAGCAGTAATCTTCATCTTATTATTAACTATTTGAACAAATCCATTAGAATAATACTTGTTTGAATAAGCTAATGAACTAATTGTAGGTATTTCTCTTCCTGCCGCTAAATAAGTAGAAGAAGAACAATCTAGTCCCAACATATATCCAGGATTGTTTAGAACAAAATCTAATGATGCATTATTTAATTCTTGTCCTCTAGTAATAGTTAAATCATCATCTTTATCTTTATTTGTTTCATAAGCATATAAAACATTATTTTTAATCTTATCTCCAGCTTTTATAGTTTTTCCTTTTCTAGTAGTTGTATCAGTTAAATATACAGAAGATAATTCATAAGTAAAATAAGATGTATCATTCTTTTTAGCATCACTAACATTATTTACTTTTCCATGATGAGTAAATTGACTTATAGTAGTATTTACTGAGTTAACATATGGAATACCATATAGATTAGTTTTACTAGGATTTAATAGATTAGGACTTGATGAATAATGGTGATAGAAGTGTAGTTTAGTAGTACCTCCTAGATTCCATTTAACAGTAGCATTTTCTAACATATTATTAACTACATTATGTCTAATTATATTAGATGCACTTTCAACAGTAACATATTTTTTACCATTATCATATTTACTATATCCATCTACTGAAATATTAAATAATCTAAATGATCCTTTATTAACTGTGTAATGATAATATGGATATACTCTTATAGCTTTAATAGTTTCTCCTGAAGGGATATTAGCTACTAAATTAGATGAAGTCATTCTATATGTTGTTATGTTATATGATTTTCCTTCACTAGTTTTTTCTGTTAAAACATTTAAATATTTATAATCAACTATAGAGAATGGTCCATATGTTTTTTTATCAGTATATACATAAATTGCCATTGTATTATATCCTTGAATTTCAGTATCAGTACCATTCATAATACCTACATCCATAGATATTCTTAAATCTTTATGAGTATTACTTTTTATTTTTTTATCATTAATATTTAAATAAACAAATATTTTTTCTCCTGGATTTAATGTTTTAGTTGAATTAGGAGGATCTACTTTATTTCTATTAGAGATATAAAAATAAGAGTATTTACCTTGTGCCTTTTTATTCTTAACTAAAACATCATCTATATAGATTGTATTAGCTGCTGCTGCTCTACTAAATCTAACATATGTTTCTCCTTTTTTAATACTCTCTTTCTTTTTATTAAAAACAGATAAGTTATTACAATCACTAGTAGGAGATTCCATATAATGAATCTTTTTATCATAATATCCATATACACCTACACGAATTGTTTTATTAGTTTTAACTGCTTCACATATTCCATCAGCATCATAATTAACTATATTAGTAGCATATACTTTAGGAATAGTAACAAATAGTAATATGAAAGTGAACATATATCTTAAAGTTCTCTTCATATTTCTCACCTCTATTCTTACTATAAATTATTATATCATTAATTATAAATATTAAAAATAAAAACAAGGGTAATTCCCTTGTTATTTATATTGGCTAGTTATACCAAAATAAGCTTCCATAGTTATCCAGTCACCATTGTTATATAGTTTAGTAGCTAAATCTACTCCTACATATCTAAAATGCCATGATTCATAGATATATCCAGTTTCATTATCTTTACCTTTAGGATATCTAAGAATAAATCCATATTTCCAACAGTTTTGTTCTAACCATTTAGCAGATTCAGTATTATCAAAATTAGATCCAACATGATTTAAGTCAGCTGCGAGTCCTGATTGATGTTCACTATATCCTGGACGAGCAGAATAAGTATCAGCTTTAGCTTTACCATCTTTATTAACCCAGTTATTATAAACACTTTTTTGAGTAGAATATGATCTAAATCCACTCTTAATAGTTAATGTTTTATACTCATTTCCAAATTTACCAGTTTTACCAACTTCATCGTAAGCAGCCTTCATTTTATTATAAGCAGTCATAAATTCTTTAGTAAGTCCAGGTCCATAACTAGATGGAAGAGAATATGTTTTATTAGCAATTAAATATCCATCTATATAAGTAATACAATTTTTAGTAACACCACTAAATCCCTTACTAGTAGTAAAATAAGTTGTTTCACAACCATTAGTAGTCTTTGGTTTTTCTGTTACTTTTAAAGTGAACTTTTCTCTAGCTTCATTACCACTAGAATCTTTAGCAACATACTCTAAATTATAATTACCTATTTTATTAATATCATATGTACCTTCTACTTTAACTTCTATCTTTTCCTTTGAATCATCTTCTACTTTTACATCTTTTAGTAAGTCAATTTTAGTACCTTGAGTAGTACTTAATTCTTTTTTAAAAGTAATTACTGGTTTAGTAATATCTATTACATTTAAAGTAAATTTATATTCTTTTTCTTTTTTATAATAATTCTTTATAACTACTTTAATAGTTTGTTTACCTATTTTAGAAGTATCTATCTTTTCTTTTTTAGTAATTATTTCTCCATTTTTTACTTTTTCTATAAAATCAGTATTATATATTTCTTCATTTAAAGGTACATCTTTAGTATCAATAGATTGTACTACTAACTTTTTAGAATTAGTAAATAAAATAAATGAAATACCAATAATACATAATACTAATATTATAATAATTGGAATTAGTTTTAGTGATTTTTTCTTTTTTCTTCTTTTTTTACTCATACTATCACCTACATATTTAGTATATCACTAAATATCTTTAAAAAACTAAAAAAGGACTTGAATTAACAAGTCCTTTACTTTTACTCGATTTCGATTGTTTTCTTCTCTGGTAATTGTTTTTTCTCATCAACTTTTGGAACAATAACAGATAATGTACCATTCTTAAATGATGCTTTAATATCTTCTTGTTTAACATCTTCTCCTAAGAAGAAACTTCTTGAACATTCTCCAAAGAATCTTTCACGTCTTACGAATTTATCTTTATCTTTATCTTTTTCATCTTCTTCTTTTTCTATTTTAGCGTGAATATTTAGATATCCATTATCTACATTTACTTCTATATTTTTCTTGTCATATCCTGGAAGATCAACTAATACTTCATAGTTTTTATCATGTTCAACTATATCAGTCTTCATTAATTTAGCAGGAACTGCATTTCTAACTGGTGGGTTAAAAAATGGATCTCCGAAAAATTCATCAAAAAGGTCAAAATCATTTCTTGGTACTAACATCATATACATCTACTTCCTTTCATTACATATAATATAATACCTATAAAAAGATCTTTTTCTTTTTACAATTATATAGTAGCACCATATTTTAGCAAAGTCAACAAGAGAGTGCTAAATTTTTAAAAAAATAAAAGACTACTGTAAAGTAGTCTTATTTAACAAATAGTTTAATAAAGAAATCTATTATCATTACTGATCCGAATAGAATAGTATAGAATAATTTTTTGTTAATTTTCATATTATTAAATAGTTTTTCTAATTTAGGTTGAACTACATATAATAAGAAAGTCCCACCTATCGCAAAGTTTCTACTAGCATCAAAACATACTCTTCTATTTAGATTTAAATAATCTTTACTATAATCCCATAGAAGTATTCCATAATGAACATCTAACATATAATGAGCTACAAACTCTACTACTGTTGTAATTATAAATATTAAGATAAATACTACTAGTGGAGTTAGATTAATCTTTTCTTGAGTTTTCTTAGGTATTAAAGCCTTTAAAACAAATATAAATATTGCACTTATTAATAAATAGATTAATAAATATAATTTGAAACAGTTAAAGAAAGTAGTTATCTTATATATTCTAGGTACTGTATATTCTATTACTACTATAAATATAAATAAGAAAGCAATTAATAATGCGGGTATAGATAACTTATTATTTAAAGATATCTTTTTCTTCATAATATTACTTAGAAGTGCAAGTAATAGAAGCATTCCAAATCCATATATAGGTAAATATGGACCGAATAAAAATCCTCTATTAGTTAGATTACCATCTAATATATATAACCATATAACTTCATATAACCAACCAATTATACAATAAACAAAGAATGTTAAAAATATAGTGCATACTAAATTTAACTTAGTATTCTTTTCCTTTTTACTCTTTTTCTTCATATCTTCACCTTCTAGTTTATATATATCATAAATAAATAAAAAAAGCACTTATGTGCTTATTTATATTTGTAAATTTACTTATTAATAATACTATTAATTATATAACTAGCAATCAATAATCCAGCGACAGGAGGTACACATGATGTTGAACCAACTACTCTATCTCCTATATGAACCGGTACTTCTCTAGATGAAAGAACCATAATCTTATCATTAATTTTATTATCTTTAACATATTTACGAATTATTTTAGCTAGAGGATCATTTACTGTTTTTCTAATATCAGTAATTTCTAATAATTCTGGATGAAATTTATTACCAGTACCCATGGAAGTTATAAACTTTATCTTTCTTCTTAAGCATTCTTCCATAACCATTATTTTAGTAGATGTAGTATCACATGCATCTACTAGAAAATCTATAGGTTCTTTAAATAAGATATCTATATTATCTTTACCTATAAAATCGTTAATCTTTATTACCTTACAATTAGGATTTATATCGTGTATTCTTTCTTCAAATACATCTACTTTATTCTTTCCAATAGTAGAGTCTAAAGCAATTATTTGTCTATTTATATTAGTTTCATCCACTCTATCTTTATCAACTATAATAACAGTCCCTATACCAGAACGAACTAACGATTCAACAACATACCCACCTACTCCACCTATTCCTAATACTAGTACAGCGGAATTATTTATTTTATTAATTGAATCTTTATCTACTATCTTTTCTAATCTTTCAAATCTACTCATAAATCACCTATAAAAGAGGAGCAAATACTTTTAGTATTCCTCTATATATACCTTTTAACAATCCTGCTTTATGACTTTTTAAAGTTATTTCTTTGCTTGCTTTTATCGTATCTAATGCATCTTCTTTAATATCTTTTAATACTTTATCATTATAAATAAAACAAGAACATTCAAAGTGTTGGTCTAGACTACGATAATCTAAGTTAATTGTACCAATAGACGCTACTTTATCATCTGATAAAAACATCTTACTATGTAAAAATCCTGGAGTATATTCATATATTTCTATTTCATTTTTTAAAAGCACATCATAGTTTGACTTAGTAACACTATATACTATTTTCTTATCAGGAATACCAGGAGTCATTATTTTTACATCTACTCCTCTTTTTTTAGCATTAACTAATGCCTTAATCATATCATTATCTATTATTAAATATGGAGTCATTATGTATAAGTATTTACTAGATTGATTAATCATATTTAAGTATACTGCTTCACCTATAGAGTCCTTTTTTAATGGATTAGAACAATAAGGTGCAACATATCCAGTATTTTTATAACTAATATAGTCTGGTTTATAAGATATAAAAGATTTACCTAGTTTTCTACATACATTCCACATTTTTAAGAAAGCTACAGTAAAATTCCAAGTTGCTTCTCCTTCTATCTTTAAGCAATTATCTTTCCAATAACCAAATCTTTCTATAACATTTATGTATTCATCAGCAATATTTATTCCACCAGTATAAGAAACAATTCCATCTATAACCATTATCTTACGATGATCTCTATTATTGAAAATCATTTTAAAAAATAAATTAAACTGATTAAAACAAATACACTTAATTCCCATTTCTTCTAAAACTTTATCATAATGTTTAGGAAGTACTTGTAGAGATCCTACATCATCATAGATAACTCTTACTTCTACTCCTTCAGAAACTTTTTCCTTTAAAATATCTAGTACTTGATCCCACATATTACCAAATCCAATTATAAAGTACTCTAAGAAGATATATTTCTTAGCTTTCTTTAATTCTTTTAATATATCTGGGAATGCATCTTCTCCACTTTTAAAGTAAGTAACTTTACTATTATTATAAATAGGGTACCCTCCTTGTTTAGAAATATATTGGGCTTGAGGATATATGCTTTTATCTTCATTATCTATTTCTTCAAGAATCTTTTCATCTTGTTTAAGATAATCTTTAGTTATGTTAGCATTCTTATTAATGTTTCTTACTAATCTACTACCAAAAATATTATTACTAAATAGAACAAATAATATTGATCCTAAAACCGGGAACAATATAAATAATAGGATATAAAAAATATTATTACTTAACTTTCTACTATCTTTAAAGAACATAAATACAAAGAGTAAACTTATTACTCTGAGAATTATTTCAACAGTTAAAGAGTATCTAGCAAAATAAATATAAACAATCATTGTGAATAAAATTTGTATACATAAAGCTATAAAAACTGTAAGTGCTCTTTTTTGTCCTTGTTCTCTCATATTATTCTCCTAATCTAGTATAATACTACCATATTTTATACTTGTTTTACATTAGAATTACTAAATCTTTTACTTAAAAGTGTTCCACTTCTTCTAAAAAATGTTCTAAACTCACTTTTTATCCCACTATTAATTGGAGTTCCTATTTTGGCTTCAACTTGACCAAAAATTCTTTCAATATTATCATCTGATATTAGTTTTAACTTCTCTTTAACAAAAGAAGAACTTACATCATTAGGATCATCCTTACCATTACCTTTTCTTCTAAGTAAATTTTTATCATCATATAAGACATCAGTATCAAAAGCTAATTCATTATCAAATATTACAACATCTACTACTCCATCTCTAGTAACAAGTCCATAATTAGAACAATTACGATCCGGATTTCCAATCATAAGATCAAATAAATATAATTCGTCCAATTGTGATAATAACCTTTGAACTACATCTTCAGGATAATAATAACTTAATACAAGACCTATGTCATCTAAGTTATTGTGTTTACTTAAAGTAATATAATTTTTTGTATCCAAAAAAATAGATAATAAATCTTCCATCGGCATAAAACTTTGTCCATCACTATCTAAATCTTTGCTTATTAATCCACATCTTCCATCAAAAGATGCTAAATCATAAAATGCACATTTAAAATTAAATCCTTTAGCTAGTTCATCTACTACCAATTCTTTAAATGCTCCAACTGTACTGTCTTTATAATAATAAGTATGCCCATCAATTATTACAATTTGATTTTTGATTAAAGTACATCCTAAAGCATCTAAATCAATAAATCCCAAATTATCTCTTTTATACATAGTTATCGAAACCTTTCTCGACATATTATATCTATTTTCTAAAAATATGCAACAAAAAAAGACCCTAAGGTCTTTTATCTCGATGTCCATGTAACTCCAGCTGCAGGCATACTTATAAGTCCTCTAGGTCCTTTATAACCTTGACTATATAATGTAGCAGCATATGCTACGTACTTACTCCATGTAGAACAGTTCTTATCAGATAAGTTATATAGTCTACAAGGGAATATCTCTAAATGTAGATGTGGTCCAGTAGCTTGTCCAGTCATACCCATATATCCAATCCAAGTATCAGAAGTAACTTTCATACCTTCATAAATAGCTGGATTATATTTACTCATATGACAATAGTTAGAAGTATAATACTTACCATTATAAGTATGTTCAATTAATACTACTAAAGCACCATAGGTATCCTTATAAATAGAAGTAATTCTACCATTAGCTACTGCATAAATTTTAGTACCATATGGATTATCTCTATTAGATACATCTACAGCTCTATGTAATTTACCATTACGATATTTAAATTCACTAGTAACATATCCTTTAGTAACAGGACGTCTCCATACACCAGCTGCATTAGTAACAGCACAATCTTTACCTATAACATCATTATCTTTACATCCTAGTTTTTGATAAGTCTTAACTTGATTTTCATAAATCTTTATTTGTTTACTTATACTTACACCAGACTCTGATAACGAATCTTTATTTTCTCCTAAAGAAGCAACTAAATCACCTAATTCATCTTGCTTTTCATCCAGTTCCTTTTCTCTCTTATTTATCTCTGCTTGTCTTTTCTTAGCTGCAGTAATAAGATCATTTAGTTCTGCAATAGAATCCTTATTATAATCTGTTATTTGTTCTACAACAGACATTCTATATATTAAATCAGTTACATTATCTGCTTCAAAAGCATAATCTAAATATAAATTTTGTCCTCCAGAAAGTTGCATATACTCTACTAGTTTCTTTATTTCTAATTCTTTCTTATCTATCTCTTCATTATATTTAATAACATCATCTTTTAGTTTACTTATTTCACTAGATAAACTAATCATTTCTTTCTTCATAGAACTAATTTTACTATTAGCAGAATTTATTTCAGATTGAGTTTTATTAATTTGTCTTTGATTCTCTTCATAAGCAGCTTTATATTTAGCTAGTTTATCTTTGTAATCTTTTAAAGTAATAGCTTTAGTATTAACTGGTATTAGGAATATTAATAATAGTGCAAACGGAAATAATCTTTTCATAATTACACCTTTAAGTACTTTCTAACAGCTCTACTACTACCAATCATACCTACTAACATACCAATTACTAATACTATTAATGAAACTATATATATAAATGGTTGTGGTGGTACAAGTTCTAGAATAGAACTAAATAATACTCCATCAAAATATTCATATATATATGTATATCCATAAACAACTAATAGAATAGGTACTACTGCTCCTATCATTCCAATAACCATTCCTTCAATAACAAATGGGTACTTAATTGAAAAGTTAGAAGCACCAACTAATCTCATAATAGAGATTTCTTTCTTTCTAGCAAATATTGCTAGTTTAATAGTATTAATTATTAAGAAAATATTAACAAATACAAGTGCAATTACTATGCCAATAGTAACTCTTTCAATAAAAGTAAATACACTTACCATTTTTTCAACAGTACCTTCTCCATAATTAACCATAAAGACTTTATCTATCTTTTTAATTTCTTCTACTGTTTTACCTATTTCTCTTATATCTACTACTTTAATCATAAAACTATCTTTTAAAGGAGATTCATCACTTTCCCAATCAGACATAATATTTCTAAATACTTCTGATTGTTCCATAAATTCTTCTTTTTCTTGTTCTTTAGTTTTTAAAGTAATAGATTCAATATTTTTAATATTTCTAAGTTGAGCATCTATTTGTTCCAAGTCTAAATCAGTAGCACCTTTATCAATAAATACTACTACTGTAACATCTCTTTCTATAGCTGAAGTAATATTTCTAACATTATATGAAAGAATTAATGAACAAGCTATTACTATAAGTGTAATACTTATACAAGAAACAGATGCAAATGATAAAGAAAAGTTTCTAAATACACTTTTGAAGGCATCTCTAATACCTCTAAATAACATTCTAATTATCTTCATCGTAATACTTTCCTTTCTCAAAATCTTTTATTAAATATCCATCTTTAAGGACAAGTACTCTTTTATTCATTTTATTAACTATTTCTTTATCATGAGTTGCCATAATAACAGTAGTACCAGTAGTCTTATTAATATTTTCTAGTAATTTAACTATCTCCATACTTCTTTCTGGATCTAGGTTACCAGTAGGTTCATCACATATTAATAACTTTGGACTATTTACTATTGCTCTAGCAATCGCAACCCTTTGTTGTTCTCCTCCAGCTAATTGATCTGGATATACTCTAGTTTTAGATTTAAGTCCTACTAAATCTAAAGCTTTTAGAACTCTTTGTCTTATTTCTTTCTTTTCTGTACCAATACACTCTAAAGCAAATGAAACATTTTCATATACAGTTAGTTTTGGTAACAATCTATAATCTTGGAAAACTATACCTAACTTTCTTCTTAATTTATAAACCTTGCTATTTCTTAATTTAGCAACATTTAATCCACCTAATATTATTTCTCCACTAGATGGTTTTATTTCACGATAAAGCATTTTAATAAAAGTACTCTTTCCTGATCCTGAACCACCTATTACAAATACGAAATCACCCTTTTTTATCTTAACAGATAAATCGTGAATAGCATTAACTCCATTTTTATATCTGACATTAACGTCTTTGATGTTAATAAGTTCCAAATTACCACCACCTTATCATATTATCATTATACCATAAATATTATGGTCTTTCTACCTAGATAGTCTATCTGTGTAAACTATTTAATTCTAAGATAAGCATTAATAAATAGATCAATATCTCCATCTAAAACTTTAGTAGTATTAGATGTTTCTACATTAGTACGATGATCTTTAACAAGAGAATATGGATGAAGTACATAACTTCTTATTTGAGAACCAAACTCAATATTCATATGTTCTCCTCTTATTTCCGCCATACGTTCCTTTTCTTTTTCTATTTCTATTAATTTAAGTTTACTTTTTAATACAGTCATAGCTTCTTCTTTATTTTGAATCTGACTACGCTCATTTTGACAAGTAACAACTATACCACTAGGAAAATGAGTGATTCTAACAGCTGAAGGAGTAGTATTAACTCCTTGTCCACCATGACCACTAGCACGATATACATCGATTCTAATATCATTAGGATCTATCTCAATATTTATATCATTTTTAATTTCAGGTATTACATCAACCGAAGCGAAAGATGTATGACGGCGATGATTACTATCAAAAGGAGAAAGCCTAACTAGTCTATGTACTCCTTTTTCACATTTTAAGTATCCATAAGCATATTTACCTTTAATAGATAAAACAACCGTCTTAATTCCTGCTTCTTCACCATCTACTTGATCTATTACTTCATACTTAAAACCATGAATATCACAAAATCTAGTATACATACGATATAACATATTAGCCCAATCACATGCTTCAGTACCTCCTGCTCCAGAATGTACTTCTAAAATACAATTATTTTGATCATATTCTTCATTAAGAAGAGTCTTAACTTCTAAAGAAGATATCTTATCAGGATAAGTTTCAATATTATTTTCTATCAAAGTATATATATCTTCATTATTCTCCGATTCAAGAAGTTCTAACATCTCTAAATCATTTTCTAACTCTTTCTTTAAAGAAGTTATTTCATCAGTAATAGATTTTAATCCATTTATTTCATTAATTATCTCTTCTGATTTATTTTTATCATTCCAGAATTCTGGTTCATGAGTTTTCTTTGTTAATTCATCTATTCTTACTAATTTAGAATCTACGTCAAAGATCCCTCCATAGATTATTAACTGATTCCAGATAGTTATTTAAATTCATTTTTAATACCTTTGTATCCATTTAAATCACCAATATAATTGTAGCAAAATAAAAACATCAAGTCCAATTATATTATTATTGGTAATTGATGTTTTTCCTTATACTTTTAATTATTTAATTATAATAAGATAATTCCAACTATTACAATTAAAACAAATAATTCAAGTAATAATTTCCAAACTGCTTTTAGGTACTTAGTATATTTAACTCCAGCATAAGATAAAGTTGTTACTAAAACTAAACTTGTTGGAACAAATATAGAAGCTAAACCATAAGTAGTTTGTAATAGATAAGCAATTACATGATATACTTTTGTATCTGTAAATAATAATTCTGCATATTGAACCATGTTATATGCTGAATAATATAATTCTACATTAAAGAAATGTGAGATTACAGATGCAACAGAAGTAGTAATTACTGCGATCCAGTTAAATGATTTAGTTAATTTCATAAGTGGATCAATAATTGTAAGTAAAACTGGATGATATGCAGAGATATAAACGAATACAAACACGAACGCAGCCATTAATGCTGGTCTTACTGCTCTTGATAATCCTGCTACATAACCATCGATTGCTTCGTCTACTTTTAATTTACACATAAATGCAACAATTAATGTCATAACAACAATTAAACAAATTAATTGAGTATATGACCAAGATCCAAATGCAACTACTCCACTACCAAGAATCTTAGCAAATATTGGGAATCCAAATATCTTAAACTCTTGTACAGAAGTAAGAGCATTAGTAAATACATCTTTATTAAATGCATTAACCCATGACATACAAGCTAAAACCATAATTATTAACATAAAATCAAATGCTAATGTTATTGGCCAAGATTTAGCTGTTTTATCATCTGATTCAGGATATAAATATCCATTTCTTGGAGAATCACTCTTATGTTTCTTTGCATACATTAATACATTTACAATTAATAGAATTAATGCAAGTACTAATGTAATTATTCTAACAACTATATCAGTTGATGCTGATAAGTTGAAGAATGAATTAATAAGAGCTTGTGCATCCATAACAGAATAAGTATTACCAAGCATACCTACAGATACAGATCCTACAGTAGTCATTACAGCTGTAGTCTTACTATAACCCATTAACATCATTGTTGCGAACACCATTGGGAATAAAAGAATTAGAGCAAAGTTAATTCCAGCAACAGAAGTAAGTACTGAGAAAATAATCATTACTAATGTTAGGAATACCCATTCTCTTTCCTCATATTTATATACTAACTTATCTAGTAAGTTTCTATATCCATTTGTTTTATATAAAACACCATAGAAACCTCCAACAGCAAGTACATATAGAGGAATATATCCAAATGCTTGTGGTAAAGCCGTAAGATAATTAAATAAATCGAATAATCCTACTTGAATTCTTTCATCTTTAACTAATCCAGTTCCATATGGATCTACAGATGTAGTTTTGAAAATCCAAGTTAATAAAATTACTACAGCTAAAGCAACACATACAACTTTAAATATACTATATTTCTTAACCTTATTTTTCATACTTTAAAACCTCCTACTTATAATTATACACAAATTAACACTTTTAGTATATATTTTGCAAAAAAAAAAGGAATTTTTAATTCCTTTTTTATTTACTTCTCTCTTTCATAGTAGGGAATAATAGAACATCTCTAATAGATTCTTGTTCTAGGAAGAACATACATAATCTATCTATTCCATATCCAATACCACCAGCAGGAGGCATACCATATTCTAGAGCTTCTACAAAGTCGTAATCAATATCATTAGCTTCTTCATTACCAAGATCTCTTTCCTTTAATTGATCTTCAAATCTAGATAATTGATCTACTGGATCATTAAGTTCTGTATATGCATTAGCGAACTCTTTTCCTGAAATGAATAATTCAAAACGATCTACAAATCTAGGATCTTTAGGATTTCTCTTTGTAAGTGGAGAAATTTCTACTGGATGTCCATATAAGAAAGTTGGTTGAATTAATGTATCTTCTACATATTTTTCAAAGAATAGATTAACTACATGTCCAAAACATTTTTCGTGTTCATCAAGTTCAATACCATGTTCTTCAGCAAGCTTAACAGCTTCTTCATCAGTCATTTCTTTACTGAAATCTATTCCAGTTTGCTCCTTAATAGCTTCTACCATAGATACTCTTTTCCATTTACCATCTAGATTAATTTCATTTCCTAAATAGTTGTATGTTGTTTTACCAAATACTTCTTTACCAATAGTTTTAAACATCTCTTCAGTTAAATCCATCATTCCTTCTAGATTACTATAAGCAAGATATGCTTCCATTAATGTAAACTCTGGATTATGTTGAGGATCCATTCCCTCATTTCTAAATACTCTACCTATTTCATATACTGCTTCAAGTCCTCCAACAAGTAATCTTTTTAATGGAAGTTCTAGAGCAATTCTTAAGTACATATCAATATCTTGAGTATTATGATGAGTTACAAATGGTCTTGCACTAGCACCAGTTAAAAGTGATGTTAAAATAGGAGTTTCTACTTCAATAAATCCAAGTCCATCCATATAATTTTGAATAGTTCTAATAATTCTTGGTCTAAGTAAAGCTACTCTTTTAGCTTCTTCATTCATAATTAAGTCAACATATCTACGACGATATCTTTCTTCTACATCAGTAAGACCATGAAACTTTTCAGGTAGAGGTCTTAATGCTTTTACTAAATGAGTATATTCTAAACATTTAATAGTAACTTCACCTGTTTTAGTCTTCATTATTTTCCCATGAACACCAACTATATCACCAATATCAGCAGTCTTAAATAGATTATAACTATCTTCACCAATATCATTAATTGAAATATATATTTGAATATTTCCTGTTTTATCTTGAATAGTAAAGAATGATGCTTTTCCCATTCTTCTAATAAACATAATTCTACCAGCTACAGTTGCAGTATCATCCATATTTTCAAATGCATCATGATCTACATCTTTATATTTTTCTTTTATATCAGCGGCAAAACTATCACGATCAAATCTTTGACCAAATGGATCTAATCCTAATTTCTTTAGATCCTCCATTTTTCCTCTTCTAACTAATTCTTGTTCTGTAAATTCATTCATCTTTACTCACCTTTCCTTTTTGTATGATTTTTTACTCTTTCACTATTAATTCCCTTTTTTGTTGAAGTCTTTTCTTTTTCTTTCCATTTAGAAACATTACTTACTTCAACTTCTCCTTCTTCTACATCCATAACTACTACTGTAGATGAAACTAAATCATGTAATCCAATTCCTCCATTAAATAGAATCATTAAGAAACATATAAATAATAAGATTGATTGAACATAAGAAAGCGCTCCACCTATACTAAAATATGAATTTTTACTTAAAGTAACAAGTAATAATACATCTATTAAACTAAATAAATATGAATAGATAAATGCCCCTCTTAAAGTAAGTTGCCATAAACTTAGCTTATCTTTCTTAGATTTTATTCGTATTTTAGCCAACATTTTTCCAGGAGTTTGTCCACTATTATAAAGTGGAACAATTACAAAGTAAAGGAAATATACTACTATAGTCATTAAAGAAGTAACAATTCCTCCTTTAGCCATATCATAAGCAGCATCTTTTATCTTTTGAACATCTTCATCTGTTGTTTTTTCTCCTTTTATAACAGACTTAACTTCTTCAACTATTTTTTCATCTGCTTTAGAGTTATTAGGTAAAAACATACCCACAACTGCAATAACCAAAGTAATTATAATAATATCTATTATATAAGCACCTATTCTTCTAAATAACATATTAATCACCTAATTCTTTCTTATATTCTTCTAATATAGAAATTATATCATTTATAGATGTTGTTTGATATATTTTATTCTTTATTTCTGAAGAATTTTTAATACCTTTTAAATACCAACCTATATGATTACGCATTTCTAAACATACAAGTTTTTCCGGTTTTATTTCTTTTAAATAATCTATATGTTTATAAATCATATCTATTCTTTCAGATATTGTAGGTTTATCTATAATAGTACCATTTTCTAAATATTCATTTATTTCTTTAAAGATCCATGGATTACCTTGAGCAGCACGACCTATCATAACAGCATCTACTCCAGTATAATCTAACATCTTTTTAGCGCTTTGATAGTCTACTATATCTCCATTACCAATTACAGGAATAGAAACTGCTTCTTTAACTTTTTTAATAATATCAAGATCAGCTTTACCAGAATAACCCTGACTACGAGTTCGACCATGAATAGTAATTGCGCTTGCACCAGCACTTTCTATTACCTTAGCAACTTTTACTGCATTAATACTATTTTGATCCCATCCACTACGTATTTTAACTGTTACAGGAATAGGTACTGCTTCTACTACTGCAGACACTATTTCTTTTATTTTATCTGGATTTTTTAATAATGACGCTCCAGCTTGTGCACGTACTGATACTTTAGGTACAGGACATCCCATATTTATATCTATAATATCAGGGTGCATGTTTTCATAAATAAACTTAGCTGCTTCTACAAACGATTCTTTATCACTACCAAATATTTGTTGAGCAATAGGTCTTTCTTCATCTTTCATTTGTAACATATCTATTGTTTTATTATTGCCAAATGTAATAGCTTTGTCACTAACCATTTCAGCATAAACAAGACCACAACCCATTTCTTTACAAATTCTGCGATATGCAGAATTTGATATTCCAGCCATAGGTGCTAAAACAACTCTATTATTAATATCTATATTACCAATTTTCCACATAGTAGCACTTCCTGTCCCTAAATTATAACAAATAATCATAAAAAAAAGAAGAATTAATCTTCTTTAGGTTCTTCTTTTTTCTCTTTTTCTTCTTTATCTAAATTATCTAAAGCATCAATTAATTCTTCTTTATTTAATTTATTATATCCCTTAATTCCTGCTTCTTTAGCACGAGATTTAAGTTCTGTTACATTAAAATCACTTAATGATTCAACTTCAGGCATATGTCCATTTTCAACTAAGTATTCAATTTGTTCTTTAGTTAATGTTTCATATTCAAGCAATGAATCAGCAATTAATGTTAGTAAGTTCTTTTCATCTGCAAGAATCTTTTTAGCTTGTTCATAGCATCCATTCATAATCTTATTCATTTCAAGGTCTATTTCATGAGCTACTTCATTAGAGAAATTACGACTCTTTGTGTAGTCTCTACCTAAGAATACTTCTCCTTGTCTTTGTTCAAGTTGAACAAGTCCAAGATCACTCATACCATATTCAGTAACCATACTTCTTGCTATCTTAGTAGCTTTTTCTAAGTCGTTGTGTGCTCCTGTTGATATTTCTCCAAAAGTTAATTCTTCAGCAACACGTCCACCAAGAAGACCAGTAATTTGTTCTAATAATTCTGATTTAGTTGCTGTATATGTTTCTTCTTTTGGAACCATTAAGTTATATCCACCAGCTTGTCCACGAGGAATAATTGTAACCTTTTGTACTTCGCTAGCATTAGATAACTTTATACCAATAACAGCATGTCCTGCTTCATGGAATGCAACCATACGCTTTTCTTTTTCAGTATATTTCTTACTATGTTTAGCAGGTCCCATAATAACACGATCTGTAGCTTCATCTATTTCTGCCATAGTAATTGCTTCTTTATTACGTCTAACTGCAAGTAAAGCAGCTTCATTAAGTAAGTTTTCTAGATCGGCTCCACTAAATCCTGGAGTTCTCTTAGCTAAATTAGATAATGTTACTCCACGACCTAATACTTTATTTCTAGCATGAACTGCTAGTATTTCTTCTCTTCCTTTAATATCTGGAAGATTAACTGTAACTTGTCTATCAAATCTTCCTGGACGAAGTAATGCTGGATCAAGTACATCAGCACGGTTTGTAGCAGCAATAACAATGATACCTTCATTAGTACCAAATCCATCCATTTCAGTTAGTAATTGGTTAAGAGTTTGTTCACGTTCATCATGACCTCCACCAATACCAGAACCTCTTTGACGTCCTACAGCATCAATTTCATCTATAAAGATTAAGCATGGTGCGTTTTGTTTAGCTTGTTTAAACATATCTCTAACACGGCTAGCACCAATACCTACAAATAATTCTACGAAATCAGATCCACTAATATAATAGAATGGAACGTTTGCCTCTCCAGCTACTGCTTTAGCAAGTAATGTTTTACCAGTTCCAGGAGGACCAACTAGTAGAACTCCTTTAGGAATTCTAGCTCCCATTTCTTGGAACTTCTTAGGAGTCTTTAAGAAATCAATAAGTTCACTAACTTCTTCTTTTTCTTCATCAAGGCCTGCAACATCTTTAAATGTTACTCCACCTTCTCCATTAGCAAGCCTTGCTTTACTTCTACCAAAATCAATTGATTTAGAATTAACATTAACTTGTCTACTAAAGAACCAAATACCTACACCAACTATTAATACAATTGGTAATACTTCAGCAAGTACTAATACCAAAGTACTTGTTTCAGGATCAGAATGAACTTTTACTTTGTATCCTAATTTTTCATTACTATCTACATCTAAAATATCAGCTATTACTGAATCAGACATAGGTACTATTAAAGTAAATGTTTCATTTTCTTCGTATCCTTCTAATTTACCACTTAAACTATATACATTTGCTCTAGATTTAGGAGTTATTTCAAGTTCTGTAACTTTTCCACTTCTTAAATCTCCAACAAATTCATCATATGATATTTTATTAACTTTTTTATTTGCTGTAGTAAAAATTACATATACTACAATCATAAAAATAATTAAGAATAAATAAGGTAAAAATCCTTGTCTAACGTTTTTCTTTTTCATAAAAAATCTCCTTGTTAATCATATTTAAGTATTATATCATACGTTTCATTTTTTTGTTTAGTATATTTTGATTTTTTTATTCCTGGAATCCAAATAACTTTATCACAAGAATCTACTAAAATAGGCCATCTATCTCTTTCTTCTTTAGGTATCTTTTGATCAATAAAAATATCTTTAATACTACGAGTACCACTCTTCTTAAGTTGCATTTTATCTCCATATTTACGAGTTCTTACATATAAAGGATAAGTAATATCTTCATTAGATATTCTACATACATCATTACTATTACTATCTATTTCATCAATCTTCTTAATTGAATGATTGTTAGGCAATTCTACATAATCTAACATCTCAATCTTATAATCAATTGATTCATTAACAGCATCCTTTATTAATAACTCATTATAAGTTTTAATAGCCTTCTTATTATTAGGTAAATAAACATATGAATTAGCTTTTTTAGACTTAATAAGCATCTTAATCAATTTAACATGATTATCATTAATTATCATTAAATCATCTTTATAAGTATCTTCTAATATCTTATAAATAATCTTCTTTTGAATTAATGGATCAAGCTCTAAATACTTATCAATATATATTATATTATCTTTATATACTTTATGGATACTTTTTTCTATTTCTCTATTAATATAATCATTATATTCAGATAAAGTTTCACTAAATTTAAGAAACTTATCATTAACATTCTTATCTTCTTTCTTTAAGAAAGGAAGAATTGTATTACGATATCTGTTTCTAGTATGTATGTTTTCTAAATTAGTTTTATCTATTGCATAAGGAATATTATTCTTTTCATCATACTCTATTATTTCATCTTTAGTAACAAATATTAAAGGTCTTACTAATTTATAAGTACCACAATCAGTACATTTGCTAAATCCACTATATCCTTTTAGAGTTGAACCTCTTACAATCCTCATAAGAATTGTTTCAATTAAATCATCTCCATGATGAGCGGTGAATAAATAATTAGCATTGTACTTCTTAATTAAATCTTCAAAGAAATTATATCTAATAGTCCTAGCTTCATTTTCAAAATTATCATCTCCATATTGCTCAATAATCATTGATTCAAAGATAACTTTCTTATCCATGCAAAAAGATTCCAAGAGTTCTTTTTCTTGAAAACTTTCACGCCTAACATTATGATTTACGTGCGCTACAACAATTGATATATCTATTTTTTTACTAATCTTTAATAATATGTCCATTAATGCCATTGAATCAGGACCATAAGAATTTCCTAAAACAATAACATCTCCATCTTTTAGTTTTAACTCATTAATAAGATAGTCTTTTACTTTTTGCATTTAATCACCTATTTCTCGTTTTTTTCTTTAGGCATTCTTATTATATATTCATCATTAGAAGAATAAAAATACTTTTCTTTTAAATAACGAGCAACATATTCAGGATCTTGAAGTTTTTCTACGTCTATTTCTAGAGCTTCATTATCTTCTCTTAAAGTAACTAATTGTGATTCAAGTTCCTTCTTTTCATTATATTTTTCATATATATTTAACCACATATTACTTAAGGTAGTAAAAACAGCTGAAATAGCAATAACAGACAATACTCCAAAAGACAAGAATCTTGCTGTTGCAGTTTTATCTTTTTTATTAATTGTAGCCATACTTTACCACCTACTTTCTCATCCTAATTATATCACTTTTACAGTAAAATTAATTGTCAAATTTAGTAGATATTTACAAACATTGACAAAAAAAGATAACTTTCGTTATCTTATTTACAATATGGTAATAAAGCAATTGCTCTAGCTCTTTTAATTTCACGAGCTATATGTCTTTGATGTTCTGCACATGCACCAGTAACTCTTCTAGGTAAAATCTTACCTCTTTCATTGATATATTTCTTTAAAATTTCTACATCTTTATAATTAATATCTTTACCAGAGCACATATAACATACTTTTTTCTTTTTTCTATAAAACTCTGCCATAGTTTAACCTCCTTTAATTAAAATGGTAACTCGTCATCGTTGATTTCAATACTAGAACCGAAATCAGCAAATGGATCATCTTTAACGCTAGATGTTTCAGGTTCATTTGAGAAACTATCAGGAGTAACATTGTCAAAAGAATCATTATTTCCTTTATTCTTAGAATCTAAGAATTGTACTCTATTAGCAACTACATCAAAAGTATTTCTTTTAACACCATCTTTTTCATAAGATCCTGTTTGAATACTTCCGTCTATAGCAACTTGACTTCCTTTAGATAAATATTTTTGCACATTTTCTGCTTGTTTATTAAATACAACAATATTTATAAAATCTGCTCCTCTTTCTCCATTTGAATTAGTAAATGCTCTATCTACAGCAATACTAAATCTACATACAGCATTATTATCAGCTGAATATCTAAGTTCTGGATCACGAGTTAATCTTCCTATTAAAAATACTTTATTCATATTTTCCTCTTTTCTAGTCAGCTTTAACTACTAAATTACGAATAATATTTTCGTTAATTAAGCTTACACGACTAAATTCATTAACAGCTTTATCATCTTTAGTTTCAACAACGATTAAGAAATAATAACCATTTTTGTAACCATTAATTTCATAAGCTAGTTCTCTTTGACCCATCTCTTTGTAATCAACTACTTTAGCTCCATTTGATTCAACTAAAGATTTCATTTCTTCACCAACTTTTTTAATGTTGGCTTCTTCAAGATCAGGTTTAACTATAAACATTAATTCATACTTAAACATACTACACCTCCTTTTGGCCATTAGGTCTATTTCTAGACAAGGAGTACCGAAATACTCGTTAGTATTATAGCAAACTTATTATTGGTTGTCTACTTATATTTTATATTAAATAAAAAAGAGCTTATGCTCTTTCTTTATAGAAAAATCCAACGAAGTTTTGTCCGCCTTCTTTTTGAGTTCCTCTTACTTCTTCAGTATGAGAATAATAATTAGGATCTTTTGCCGTATCAATAGGAGATATTTCTAAATGAGTAATACCAATTTCTTTCATTTGCTTCTCAATAGCTCCTGGAAGATCTATATGATAATTATCTCCATCTTTAATAATATATCCATCCCAAACATCATCTGCAGTAGCCCATTTAGGATAACAATCATAAATATATGATTCTTTCTTTATACAACTACCTACATATACATAAATATCATTAATATCGCTATTACAACAATCTATTAATGCTTTTACAGTATCTCTAGGTAATTTTCTATTAATATAAGCTGCTCCACAATGAGATAAAGCAGTATATCCTTTTCTTCTATCTTCACATATTATAACAGGACAATCTGCTTGAGGATTACCAATTATAACATTAGGATATTTCTCAGAAATAATAATGATATCAGCTATAACATCTTCATAAAACCAGTCATCTTTAGTCATATAGCTTTCATCTACTAATATATAATGTCCATCAGGATAATCTACTGGACTTAATCCTTTTTGTCTAGTTCTAAGCATATGTCTTCCATCTATTCCAAATTTCTTACCTAGATTAACTCTATCTTCAGCAAATTTAGCATATCTTTCTTCTTCAGATGTACCCTCAGGATAAAATTTAGGATTCTTAGACATTTTACCATCTAATTTATTTGTTTCAAATATAATTATCTTACTATCCATATTAAACATTAAATCTGAATAAACAGATATCTCCATCTCTCATAATATAATCTTTTCCTTCAAGACGATACTTTCCTGCTTCACGTACTTTTAATTCTGATCCACATTCTACTAAATCTTCATATGACATAACTTCAGCTTTGATAAATCCTTTTTCAAAATCAGTATGAATAATACCAGCACATTTCTTTGCATTAGTACCTTTTCTAAAAGTCCAAGCACGTACTTCATCTTTTCCTACAGTGAAGAATGTTTCAAGTCCAAGTAAATCATATGTAGCCTTAATTAATTGATCAAGTCCACTACTTTCAATACCAAATGATTCAAGTAATTCTTGTCTTTCAGAATCATCCATGTCACATAATTCGCATTCCATCTTAGCACATACTTTAACTACTTTAGCATTATCTTTTTCTGCATATTCACGAAGTGCCTTAACATATTCATTATCTTCTGCTACACCTTCTTCAGAAACATTAGCAAGATATATCATAGGTTTTAAAGTAAGAAGACTAAAATTCTTTAATACTTCTAATTCTTTTTCAGTAAATCCTACATTTCTAAGAGGTACATTTTTCTCTAGATTTTCTTTTACTTTTACCAAAGTATTGTATTCTTCTAAAGAATCTTTATCACGATTTGTTTCAGCTTTCTTTTTAATTTTATCAACTCTATTGTTAATAATTTCTAAGTCAGCTATAGCAAGTTCTAATCCAATAGTTTCAATATCTCTTACTGGATCAATTGTATTCTCTACATGGATAATCTTACCATCATCAAAGCATCTAACTACTTCAACAATCGCATCTACTTCTCTTATATGAGATAAGAATTTATTACCCAAACCTTCTCCTTGACTAGCACCTTTTACAAGTCCTGCGATATCAGTAAATTCATATGCAGTAGGTATTAATCTATTAGGTTCATACATTTCATTTAATTTATCTAATCTTTTATCTGGTACTACTACTATACCTACATTAGGATCAATAGTTGCAAACGGATAGTTAGCAGCTAAAATATTTTGTTTTGTAATAGCATTAAAAAGAGTACTTTTTCCTACATTAGGTAGTCCAACAATTCCTGCTTTTAAACTCATATACATCTCTCCTCAAGTAGTATTCTATCACATAAAAAAAATAACTAAAAGTTATTTTTATATTGCAGTTGCATTTATAGATAGTGATAAATCTAGTTTATTAGATTCCATCTTAGAAGTATCTTTTAATATAATTTCTATTTCTATTTGTTTACTACTACTTTGATCTATATCAAAATCATTAGGATTAACTTTAATTTCATAGATATCATCATTTGCTTTAGCTTTAATACTTATATGAGCTTTATCTCTACTACTCTTATTAATTATGTAACATTTAATCCTAACTGATTGATTCTTTATATTTGATACCGAAATAGATAGTTCTTTATTGCTTTTATACTCAGTACTTACATCTATTCCATCTTCTTTTTCTATTTCTATATCTCTAGTAGTATCATAATAGATTTTTAATTCTTTTTTTCTTGGTTCAAATATTTTATTTCTATTACCTATAATAAATCCTATTAATAAACCTAATATACATAATAAGATTAATGTAATTACTTTTTTCATATAATCACCATTTTCATTATAACAAATAAAAAAGATTACTTAAAGTAATCTTATAATGTTGGCATTGAATGAGGTCCTAAAGGTAAACCTATTAGATACCATCCAAGTACTATAACAAACCAAGCTAATGTAACTATTAAGAAATATGGAAGAATAAATGATAATCCTTTTCTAATAGTAATTGCTTCTTTATTATTATTATATATATTCATATATCCTAAATAGATAATGAAATAACCTAAGAATGGTGTTACTCCTTTAGTCATAGAATCAGCTGCACGTAATACAAATTGAGCAAATTCTGGAGATATATTAGATTGCATCATAAGAGGTACTACTGTAGGAGCAAACAATCCCCATTTTGTAACTGCTGATGGAATAAATAATCCTGAGATAGCAATTACAAGTAATGTAACAATTATTAACATTATTCCTGTAATTGAACCTTTAGCTATAATATTTAATCCATAGCATGATAGTAATAATCCAATATTACTTTGTTTAAATACTGCAACAAATTGAACAAAGAAGAAAATTGTAACCATTAATTCTCCAAAATCTTTAAAGAAAACAGATACTTTTTGAATTAATTCTTTGTCATTCTTAATTGTTTTAGCACCTATTCCATAAGCAATACCCATTATTGCAAACCAGAAAGATACTAAATAAGTAAATCCTGATTGGAAAGCAGATCCTTTTCCAAATAATTGATTAACATATGCTTTTTGATCCATATCAAGTAATAATCCTGATTTAGGTAATCCTGGAACAACCATATATATTCCACATAGAATCATAATTATTCCTACTATTAAGGCATATTTTAAACCTTTCTTTTCTAATATATCTAATTCAATTATTTCTTTATCATCTAATTCAGCTAAATTTAGAGTAAGATTCATAGTATTTTCTAACTCTTCTCCATTCTTATATTTACCTATCTTATTAACAATTATACCTTCTATAATAATTGTACCCAATATAGAAAGAATAATTGTAGAAGCAACCATTATAAATATATTAGATAATAATGGTACATGATATTCAACATCAACTAAATGAGATGCCAGTTCTGTAATTGATACTAAAGATACATCTAGACTTCCTACAAATAAAGATATTCCATATCCAAAAGATACACCACAGAATGCAGCAGTTATACCAAGAAGAGGACTTCTTTTATTAACAGTAAATATTAATGCTGCTAAAGGAATAAGAATTACATATCCTACATCATTAATTAAACTTGAACATATTCCAAAGAATATAATCAAGAAAGTAATTATTTTATTATTTAATTTAAGTGTTTTTCTTCTTAAGAATGCTTTAACAAATCCTGAAGCATGAGCAACAGATAAACCAATTAAAGCAACAATTAAATTAATAAATGCAGAAAACGAAGCTAAATTAGTAGCTGCTTTTCCAAATATGAACTTAATACCATATCTAGAAAGCATATTTTTAACTTCAACTATTCTACTTTCAACATCCATACTACTAGTATCTATAACATTATATGATGCCTTTAAATGTAGTTTATTAAGTACAAAACTAATAAACATTACTAGTATTGTTAATAAAATAAATTTAGTAGCAGGATGAAGATGAAATCTTTTTAATTTTCTTTTTCTTTTATCACTCATTAGTTACACCTTCTTGTACCTTTTTAATCTTTTTATTAAATTCTATTCTAGGTATCATTACTATTCTTCCACATCCACAGCATTTAATTTTAATATCAGCACCTAATCTTATAATTTCCCATTCACTAGATCCGCAAGGATGTACTTTTTTCATAGTAACTATATTTCCTAAACTATATTCTTTATTTTCCATTATGTACCTCAATTTGAGTATATGGAATCTTAATATGTTCTTTATCAAAACGTACTTTTACAGCTTTTCTTATCTTTCTTTGAACCATAAAATGTTGCATTGGAACTGTAGGTGCAACTACTTTATAAACAACAGCAGAATCACCTAAATCATCTACTCCCCAAATAGTTATTTCTCCTGTAATTTCTTCAATTTCTTCTTGTAATTCTTTAAATAAATTAGTAAGTACTTTTTCTACCTTATCTAAATCACTTTCATAAGCAACAGGAACTTCTACAATAGCTAGAGATTGATTACGACTATGATTAATTACTTTATCAATATTTCTATTAGCAATCGCAAGTATTTGTCCATCAAAACTCTTTACTTTAGTACTTTTAAGTCCAATATGAATTACTTCTCCACGAAATCCATCTACAGTAATTGTATCTCCTACTGAGAAATAATCTTCCAAGATAATAGAGAATCCTACTATCAAATCTTTAAATAGGTCTTGAAAAGCAAGTCCTACTACAACAGATGCAATTCCTAATCCTGCTAAAGCTGCTTTAACATCAACTCCATATACAGTAAGAATAGATAATATAACTATAAATATTACAATAAATTTAATAAGATCTACTAATAATTGGACTAATGTTTTATATCTATTTTTATTAGTCTTCATTAATTTACTTTGTTTATTAAATAAAGCAACTATTATCTTCTTTATAATTGCATATACTATTATTCCTGCAAATGTATAAACAAAAGGTAAATAGAATAATTTATTAGTAATTACTTCTAATACTTCTTGAACCATAATTACCTCCAATCAGTATATTTCATAATATCAAGGATTCTATTTAAATCATTATTATTATTAAAGTTAATTTCAATCTTATTCTTCTTAAATTTAACTCTAGTACCTAATTTATCAGATAATTCATCTTCTAATTCACTATATTCATTGATATAACTTGTATTCTTTCTCTTAACAACATGAGTCTTTTGAACATCTTCAGATCTAGATAGGTCTTCTAAATCCCTAACATTAAGATTTTCGTTTTCTATTTTTTCTACAAATTCATTTATTTTATCTTCATCATTAATCTTACTAAGTACTCTAGCATGACTCATAGAAATAGTACCATCTGCTATTTTATCTTTTACTCCTTTAGGTAAAGATAATAGTCCTAACATATTAGTAATATGACTTCTACTTTTACCTAATTTTTCAGCTAATTCTTCTTGAGTAAGAGATAAAGTATCTAGTAATTTCTTATAAGCAGTTGCTTCTTCTATAGCATTTAAGTTTTCTCTTTGTAGATTTTCTAGAAGAGCAATTTCCATCATCTCAGTATCTGTAAATTCTCTAATAATTGATGGAATAGTAGTTAATCCAGCCATTTTTGCAGCTTTAACTCTACGTTCACCAGCAATTATTTCATATCCTTTAATACTTTTCTTAACAATAATTGGTTGAAATACTCCATATTCTTTTATAGATGCAGCTAACTCATTTAATTTTTCTTCATCAAATACTTTTCTAGGTTGATATGGATTACTTCTTAATTCATCTAAGTTAATATCTACTATTTCTTCTTTTGGAGTAGAACTAACTATCTTTTCTTCCATTTTATTAAAATCTAATTGTTCATTATTAAATAATTCCTCTAGTCCTTTTCCTAGAGCTCTTCTTCTAGTTGTGTCCATTTCTTTCAATCACTTCCTTAGCTAAATTTAAATAAGCTTCTGTTCCTTTACTTTTAGGATCATAGGCTACTATAGGTTTTCCATGTGATGGAGCCTCTGTTAATCTTATTAATCTTGGAATAATTGTATCATATACTTTTTCTTTAAAGTATTTACGAACCTCTTCCACAACTTCAAATCCTAAATTAGTACGAGAATCTAACATAGTAAGTAGAACTCCTTCTAATTGTAGATTTGGATTTAAATTTCTTTGTGCCATCATAATAGTATTTAATAATTGCATTATTCCTTCTAATGCAAAAAATTCACATTGTACTGGAATAATAACTGAATCTGATGCAGTTAAAGCATTAGTAATAATTAATCCTAATGATGGCGGACAATCCATAATAATAAAATCAAATTCGTCTTTAATCTTATCTATATTCTTTTTTAATTGTCCCGATCTTGAAAAATTAGGATTCTCACGAGATTTTTCATATAACTCATTTTGTACTCCTGCTAAGTTAATAGTAGCTGGAATAACATACAATCTCTTATATTTACTAGCATATACAGCTGATTCTATATCACAAGTTTCCATAAGTACTTCATAAATACTATTTTCAATATCACTTTTATTAATACCTATACCAGTAGTAGCATTTCCTTGAGGATCTAAGTCTACAAGTAATACCTTTTTCCCTAAAAGAGCTAAAGAGGCTGCTAAATTAATACTAGTTGTGGTTTTTCCTACTCCACCTTTTTGATTTACTAAAGATATTATTTTTCCCATAGTATCACCTCATAAATAATGCTATTTATATAATACCAAAAAAAGATTTATAATTAAACCATTTTATTTAAAATAAAAAAGGTTAATTATTCATTAACCTTTAATAAATCTAACTATTAACTGTACCTCATTATCTAAGTTAAGTTCATCAACTACTACTTTATAACCTTGACTAGATAAATTAGTAACCATATTTTTAATTTCATTTACTCCATTATTAACATCTACTACAGTAGGTACAACAGGAACAACTCCAGTTGGTACTGATTGTTCAGTTGGAGCTTGTCCAATTGAATTAGGATTTTGTTTATGACTATCTACCATTAGATCAATCTTATCTTGTGGTATTTGAATATCTGAGAAATCTATTCCACCAAATCCATATCCATCTCCCCCGCTCATTGCTGGTGGTGCTGATGGAGTTGCTGCTGGAGCAACTTGTGGTACTACTGTATTTTCAATTGGTACTTGTGCTGGTGCTGGTGTTGAGAATAAACTCATTGGATCAGCTGCTGGAGCACTAGGTACAACAGGAACAACTCCAGTTGGTACTGATTGTTCAGTTGGAGCTTGTCCAATTGAATTAGGATTTTGTTTATGACTATCTACCATTAGATCAATCTTATCTTGTGGTATTTGAATATCTGAGAAATCTATTCCACCAAATCCATATCCATCTCCCCCGCTCATTGCTGGTGGTGCTGATGGAGTTGCTGCTGGAGCAACTTGTGGTACTACTGTATTTTCAATTGGTACTTGTGCTGGTGCTGGTGTTGAGAATAAACTCATTGGATCAGCTGCTGGAGCACTAGGTACTTCAGGAGTAACAGGTTGTGTTTGAATAGTATCAACTACTGGTGGTGAGAAAATATCATTACTTGTATTAGGTACATCTTGAATAACTGGCATTCCTGCTAGTAATCCATTACCAATTACTTCATTTCCATCAGTTGTTTTTTCAATTGTGGTATCTTTATTATCAGGAATGAACTTATTAGTTTGAGGTATTTCTCCTCCTCTTGATAATAAACTATCTATATTTTTAGGCTCACTTGGAGCTGGATTATTCATTGCATTTATATCAACAGATTGTTCTCTTATTTTATTAATATCAACTGCAGTTGGATCAAAACCATTCATATTATTACCTCCGTTATTCATTAAGAAATTATTATCTTGTACTGGAGCAGTTGTTACTCCCCCACTAGTAGTATCATTATCTGTACTACCATCTCCTGTCATTTCCTTGATTTTACTATCAAGTTCTCTAACAGTCATTTTATTATCAATAATTTCTTTCAAAAGTCCAACTTGTGCAGCTTTAGGAGCATTTAATAAGCTTCTAGCATGTCTTTCAGAAATCTTATTATTTAATAAAGCTTCTTGAACTTCATCAGGAAGTGTTAATAATCTTAATTTATTTGATACAGCAGATTGACTTTTTCCCATCGTTTTTGCTAATTGCTCTTGAGTCATTTGATCTAAATCTAATATTTTTTGATATGTTCTTGCTTCTTCTACTGGAGTTAAATCTCTTCTTTGAAGATTTTCAATTAAAGCTACTTTAGATGCTTCTTTATCATCTAAATTCTTAACAATAGCTGGTATCTTAGTTAATCCTGCCATTGTAGAAGCTTTATATCTTCTTTCTCCAGCTATAATTTCATACTTTTCTCCAAATTTTCTAACAAGAATTGGTTGAATTACACCATGTTCTCTAATTGATACTGCTAACTCTTTTAAAGCTTGATCATCAAAAACTTCTCTAGGTTGAAACCTATTAGGAATTATGTCATCTAAATATAATTGCACAACTTCTTCATTAACGTTATCCATTGTCAACCCTCCATTTATTCTTATAAATAAAATTATAGTATAGTTCTAGTATTTTTACAATAAAAAAGAACTATTTTTAGTTCTTTTATAAAGGTTGCTTTTTAATTTTATCAGCACTTCTAGGGTATTTAGAATTAGTCTTATTTATTTTCTTAATACTTATAACAGTTCTATTGCTTTTCTCTATTGGTAATTGGAACTTATTTATGTTAGTAATTTCAAGATTTAGTTCTTTAAAACAATTATCTATATTTATAAGTTCTTCTTCTATATTACCTTTCATAAATACTAAGTATCCATTTATTTTTAATGCTCTAACACATATTTCAGAAAGAGATTTTAGATTTGTTACGGCACGAGCTGTAATAATATCGAACTTCTCTTCATTTAATCTAGAATAATCTTCCATTCTTACATGAATTGCTTCTATATCTTTAAGCCCTAATCTATTTATTAAATCATTTAAATAGATAATTCTCTTATTTAATGAATCTACAAGAGTAATTCTTAAATTTTGAAAGAATATTTTAAGTACTACTCCTGGAAATCCAGCCCCACTACCTACATCACATAGAGTGATATCTTTGGTTAAATCAACCTCTTTGGCAAGAGTTAAACTATCATAGAAATGCTTTAGATAAACATCTTTTTCATCAGTAATACCAGTAAGATTAATCTTTTCATTCCATTCAATTAAGATTTTATAGAATTCATCTAGTTTATTTAGTTTTTCTTCAGTAACTTCTATACCTAACTTTTCTACTTCTTTTATAAATAACTCTTTATCCATTATTCTTACCCTTTTTTAAATGCATCATAAGTACAGTAATATCTGCTGGATTAACTCCACTTATTCTTGTTGCTTGTCCAATTGTAATTGGTCTTATTTCATCTAGTTTTTGACGAGCTTCACTAGCTAGATTAACTACTTTCTTATAATCTATATCTTCTGGTATTTTTATTTCTTCATATTCTAGCATTTTATTAACTTCAGCTAATTCTTTTCTGATATATCCTTCATATTTAATAGTTATTTCTAGTTGTTCAAGTACATCTTCATCGTATTCTTTATCTAAGAATCTAGTAACATCGTTAATACTTATTTCTGTTCTTTTAACTAAATCATAAAGGGTAATACTATCAAGAAGTCTTGCTGAGTTTAAGCTATCTAGGTACTTTTGAGTTTCTTCTTTTGGAGTAAGTTTAATTGTTCTTAGTTCTTTCTCTAAATCTTTTATATCTTGTACCTTTTTCTTAAACTTCTTGTATTCTTCATCTGAAACTAGCCCTATTTCATGACCATATTCTCTTAATCTTAAATCAGCATTGTCATGACGAAGTAATAATCTATATTCAGCACGAGAAGTAAGTAAACGATAAGGATCTATTACACCTTTAACAATTAAGTCATCTATTAATACTCCAATATAGGCTTCATTTCTCTTTAATATTAATGGTTCTTTATCTTTAAGTTTTAAACTAGCATTAATTCCAGCAATTAATCCTTGACCAGCAGCTTCTTCATATCCACTAGTTCCATTAATTTGACCAGCAGTAAACAAGTTTTCTATTACTTTTGTCTCAAGACTAGGTTTTAATTGTCTAGAATCTATTGCATCATACTCTATTGCATATGCATATTTAAGTATTTTTGCATTTTCAAGTCCTGGAAGACTATGTACCATTTTCTCTTGAACATCATGTGGCATACTTGTTGAAAATCCTTGAACATAGATATCATCATAGTACAAAGATTCTGGTTCTAGGAATAATTGATGTCTTTCTTTATCTTTAAATCTAACTATTTTATCTTCAATAGATGGACAATATCTAGGACCTACTCCTTCAACATATCCTCCATACATACTTGATTTATCTAAGTTTTCATTAATAATCTTATGAGTTTCTTCTGTTGTATAAATTAAATGACATGGTATTTGTTTTTTTGGATCATATTCTAATTTGTTAGAAAACGAGAAGTTATAACATCTATCTTCACTTCCTGGTTCAAGTTTAGTCTTAGAAAAATCAATACTACTCTTCTCTATTCTAGGAGGAGTACCAGTTTTTAATCTTTTTATAGTAAATCCATAATCTCTTAATTTATCACTTAAATGTAGAGAAGGTTCTTCTCCGTGTGGACCACCACTATATTTAGTAGATCCATATAGGATTGCTCCTTTTAAATATGTACCAGTTGTAAGTATTACAGTCTTTGAATGTATCTCTTCTCCATTATTTAATCTAATACCCTTAACAGTACTTTCTTCTACTATTAAATCTTCTACCATTCCTTCTTTAATAGCAAGATTTGTTTGTGAATTAAGTGCTTTTAACATTTCTTCTCTATAAGTAGTTTTATCTGCTTGAGCACGAAGAGCACGTACTGCAATGCCTTTTTTAGTATTTAACATCTTCATTTGTAAGAAACTTTTATCTGTATTCTTACCCATTTCTCCACCTAAAGCATCTATTTCTCTAACAACTATACCTTTAGCTGGACCACCAATTGATGGATTACATGGCATATCAGCAATATTTTTAATATTACCTGTAACTAATATGGTTTTCATTCCCATTCTTGCTGCAGCTAAACTTGCTTCACAACCAGCATGACCTCCACCAACGACTAAAACATCGTACATCTCTTCACCTACTTTCCTAAGCAAAATTGACTAAATAATTGATCTATTAATTCATCATCATAATTATCTCCAGTAATTTCTCCTAAAGTATTCCAAATTCTTTTAATATCAATCTCTATCAAATCTACTGGATCTTCTCTTTCTACTGCTTCTTTAACATCTTTAAGAATATTTAAGCATTCTTTAGCTAAAGATATTTGTCTAGCATTACTTAAATATGTATAATCTCCTTTAATAATACTATCTAAATTAAATAATTCTTTAATTTTATCTTTTAAGATATCAATCTTATCATCTTCAATAGTATTAATTTTAATAATATTTTTATTATCTATATCTTTTACATCTAATTTATCTTCAAGGTCACTTTTATTTATTACTACAATTGAGTTCTTACCCTTTATTTTATCTAATATTTCTCTATCATAATCAGTTAATTCTTCATTATTAGTAAGTACCATAATAACTAGATCTGCATCTTCTATTTCTTTGTAACTACGGTCTACTCCAATTTTTTCCACAATATCTGTGGTTTCTCTAATTCCTGCAGTATCTACAAGTTTTAATAGAATTCCATCTAGATTGATTTCTCCTTCTACTATATCCCTTGTAGTACCAGCTATATCAGTAACAATAGCTTTGTCATAATCCAGTAATTTATTAAGAATACTACTCTTCCCTACATTAGGACGACCAATAATAACTGTTTTAATACCATCTCTAATAATCTTTCCTGATTCACTTTCTTTAACTATTTTATTAAGTTTTTCTTCTATATTATTCATATTAGATTTAATACTTTCAATAGTCATTACTTCTATATCTTCATATTCTGGATAATCTATATTTACTTCGATATTAGCAATTAATTCTAGTAATTCTTGTCTAAAGTCTTTAATAATCTTACTTACTCTACCATCTAATTGATTAATTGATAATTTTCTTGAATTATCAGTTTTAGCATTAATAATATCCATTACTGATTCTGCTTCTACTAAATCTATTCTTCCATTTAAGAAAGCTCTTTTAGTTAATTCGCCTGGAGTAGCTAGTCTAGCACCATTTAAAAGTAATAATTCTAATACTTTATTAGTAGTTGCTATACCACCATGACAGTTAATTTCTACTATATCTTCTGTAGTAAATGTCTTAGGTCCTTTCATAACAGATACTAGTACTTCATCTATTATTTCTTCACCATCAACTATATGACCATAATTAATTGTATGAGATTCTACTTCAGTTAGTTTCTTTTTTCCACGATAAATAGAATCTACTACTTTAATAGATCCTTCTCCACTAACTCTAACTATAGATATTGCTCCAACGCCTAATGCTGTTGAAATACAAGCTATAACATCATGCATAATCTCACCTCAAATCTCACATATTGTATCATATAAACAAAAAAAAGAGAAGATTTATTCTTCTCTTGGTTTAATTACTACACAACGATTAGGTTCTTCTCCTTCACTCTCAGTATATACAAACTTATTATCATTTAATATATTATGAATTAATCTTCTTTCATAAGAATTCATTGGATCAAGTTTAGCCTCAATCTTTGTTCTTTTAACATCTCTAGCAATTCTTTTAGCTAAAGATTCAATTCTTCTTTGTTGTTTTAATTTATAATCTGCAACATCTAAATTGAATTTAAATGGTTTTCCTGTTTCATTAGTTACCATTTGTTTAATTATTGTTGATAAAGCATCAATTGTTCTACCATTCTTACCTATTAAAATATTATTATTTTCACTAAATAAGGAAATAGTTAACATATCATCTCTTACTTTACTTTCAATATTTACTTCAATTCCCATAGCTTTAGTAATATTTTTTAAAGATTCTTTAACAAATTCAGTTATATCTTTAGCTACTATTACTTCTAAAACTACTTTTTTTCCTTTAAATAATCCACCTTTTACTTCTTTTTCAGTAATTATAAGGTCTTCTTCTTTAACATTTAATTCTGCTAAAGCTTGGTCTAATGCTTCTTCTCTAGTTTTTCCTGTATATTCATATTTCTTCATACTCTTTTACTCCTTTTAATTAATAGATTTTGGCATATAGTAAACAAACTACTTGTTAACCAATATATATCTAACGCTGTTGTCATAAACACAGACATTACTATAATCATTATAGTCATAGTTCTTGTCATCATAGAAGTTTGAGCATTTTGAGTAGTTGTTGTATTTAACTTAAATGAGAAATAAGTAACAACTGCTAAAATAACTACTATAATTGCATATTGAAATTGTCCATGACTAATTGCTGTTCCAGGAGTTGCTCCTAAGTATAAACCTAAGAATGTATCTTCAAATATTGCAGGAACTCTATTTATTGCTTCAAAGAATGCTATAAATACAGGTAATTGAATAAATGCAAATAAACATCCAGCTAATGGATTAATATCATATTTTTTATATATTAATTGCATTTCTTGAGTCTTTTTAACCATTGACTCTTGATCATTTTTTCCTTCATATTTTTTTTCTAATCTTTCTAATTCTGGTTGTGCTTTTTGAATTAATTCTGATTGCATAGCTGTTTTCTTTGTTAATGGGAAAGCTATAAATCTAATAATTAAACTTGTAATTATTAAACCAATACCATAATTCTTAAAAAATTGTCCAAATGAGATTATTGCCCAAGCTAAAGGTTTAACAAATACATTAGTCCATAAACCTTCATCATGTCCTGAATTAATTTTAAAATCTTCACATTCTGGTAATTCATTTAAATTAACCTTATCTGAGTATTTAGAATAAATATCTAATAATTTCTCATCAGTTGGCTTACATAAAATATTTTTAGTTAAGTTTTGACCAGTTTCTGGATTTTTAACTACTTCTTTACCATCTTTTAATGTTTTAGTACATCCTGTTAATAAAACCATAATTATTAACATTAATATAATTGTTTTCTTTTTCATTTTTTCACCTATTTATTAATTTTTCTTAGATTTGACTCAAAATCAGCTTTTATATCTTGATATGAATAGTCTAAAAAGCCGTTTTTAACTATTATAATATAATCTATGTTTTTTTGATAGTATTTTTTATAATCATCAATTATAGATCTAATTTGTCTTTTTATTCTATTTCTTACAACAGCATTTCCAGTCTTATTAGATACTGATATACCAAACCTAGAATAATCTAAGTCATTATCCTTAATATATATAACATACCCTTTTCCTTTAAAATATTTAGAATACTTTATAATTTTGGTGAAATCAGAAGACTTCTTTACTATATATTTCTTTTTCATGCCATCACCGTACTTATTATATAATAAAAAAACTACTGTTGTCAGTAGTTATTATTTTGCTAAAACTTTACGCCCTTTTTTTCTACGATTATTTAATACTTTACCTTTAACACGTGAAAAGAATCCATGTTTTTTAGCTTTTTTTCTATTATTTGGTTGATAAGTTCTCTTCATAAATACACCTCCAAACTAAAATCTACATTATTATAATAATAATTAACAACCTTTGTCAATAAAATCTTGTTATAAACATATCCACAACCATGTTAATAACTAAATTTTGACTTGTGAAATAAAATTTGTGGAAAATGTGGATAAGTGCTTTTCTTTCTTTAATTTAAATAATATAATAGTGAATAACTTTTGTGGATAACTTGTGGATAAAGATTTTCGCTTGATTTCTATTTATTTTTTAAACAAGTTAAGATACAATTATCTTGAAAAATTAATTCTACAAGCCGGGGGGAGTGGTGTTATATGGATAAAGACATTATCTGGTCAAAAATTCTTGAAAAAATTAAATCCGAATTAGATTCATTAGCATACCAAACTTGGTTTCAGGATACGGAATTATATAAAATAGAGAACGGTATAGCAGTGATAATAGTTCCGTATGAGATTAATAAAAAGTTAATTATTAATAATTATAAAGATCTAGTAGATAAATGTTTTAAAGAAATAACCGGTAATTATTATGAATTAGAACTTATATTAGCTGAAGAAGCAGAAATGACTCCTTCAATAGTGGAAACTATTAAAAATGAAGACGATGAGGAAAATACATATGAAATAAGTTCTAACTTATTATCAAAATATACTTTTGATAACTTTGTAGTCGGAAATAGTAATAAATTTGCTCATGCAGCTGCCTTAGCAGTAGCAGAATCCCCAGGAAGGATATATAATCCATTATTTATATATGGTAATAGTGGATTAGGTAAAACCCATTTGATGCATGCGATAGGTAATTACATAGTTGCTCATAGTAATAAAAAGGTTTTATATATAACTAGTGAACAATTTGTTAATGATTATGTAGCAATGCAAAAAAGAGATGAAAATGGTACTAATTTCAATTATGTAGACTTTTTTAAACATAAATATCGTAATGTAGATGTATTAATTATAGATGATATTCAATATTTAGGTGGGGCAATTGGTACTCAAAGAGAATTCTTCCATACTTTTAATACATTATATGAAGGAAATAAACAAATAATTATTTCATCTGATTCTTCACCAAATGATTTAACAAAATTAGAAGATCGTTTAAAAACAAGGTTTGGATGGGGATTAGCAGTAGATATATATCCACCTGATATAGAATTAAGATCTGCTATTTTAAAGAGAAAATTTGATGAATTAACATCAATTAAATATGTTCCAGATGATGTAATTGATTTTATGGCATCTACAATTAGTGGAAGTATAAGAAATCTAGAGGGTGCAGTAACAAGACTAGCAGCATATTCAACAACATTTAATATAGATATTACTTTAAAATCAGCTGAAGAAGCACTTGTTGATTATGCTAATAAAGGTGTAGTTAGTGAAAAAAATGATATTGCTCGTATTCAAAAAATAGTTGCTGATCACTTCCAAGTTACAATAGATGATCTAAGAAGTAAGAAGAGAAGTGCTAACTTAGCCTTTCCAAGACAGGTTGCTATGTATTTATGTAGACAATTAACAGATGAGTCATTTCCTAAGATTGGTATAGAATTTGGAGGAAAAGATCATTCTACAGTAATACATTCATGTGACAAGATAGAAAAAGAAATTAAAAAGAATAAAGAGTTAGAAAAAACTATCGAAAAACTATCTAAAGAAATAAGATAATGTTAATAAAATTATAATTATTAACAAGTAATTAACAATTAAGTTTATAATTATTTCTTATAAAATAAGGAAATAAATAAGTTATTCACATTATTAACTATAATAATAAGAATAATATAAAAAAATAATAAGAAAGAAGGAATGGAAAATGAAATTAAGAATTAAAAAGGATTTATTATTAGATAACTTAAATAAAGTATCTAAAGCTATATCAACAAAGAATTTAATTCCTGTATTAGGAGGTATTAAATTTGATCTTACAAAAGAAGGATTAACATTAACAGCATCTGATAATGATATTACTATTAAAACTTTTATTCCTTTAGAGAAAGAAGCAATGGAAATTAAAAACGAAGGAGAAGTAGTAATACAAGGTAGATATATATTAGATATAGTAAGAAAACTTCCAGATGAATATATAAATATTGAAGTATTAGATGAAACTAAAATATTAATTTCCACAGATAATAGTGAATTTAATTTAAATGGAATTAGTAATAATGAATATCCAAAGATATCTTTTGAAGAAAGTAAAGATTTTATTACTATTAATAATAAATTATTTAAATCTATAGTAAGTCAAACATCTTTTGCTACTTCTAATGATGAATCTAGACAAGTTCTTACAGGAATAAACTTTAAAATAAATGGAAACATCTTAGAATGTAATGCTACTGATTCATATAGATTAGCTAGAAAAGTAGTAACTCTTTCTAATCCTTCTAAAGATAATTATGATATTGTTATTCCAAGTAAGAATGTATTAGAATTTACTAGAATTCTTAATGATAGTGATGAAGATATAGAAATGCATATATTTACTAATAAAATTTTATTTAAATATCAAAATCTATATTTTCAATCTCGTTTAATTAGTGGAAATTATCCTAATACTACTAATTTATTACCTAAAGATTCATTACTTAAAGTAACAGTTAATATATATGATTTATATAATGTAATTGATAGAGCAAGTATTCTTACATCAGATCGTGAAAAGAATATTGTTACTCTTGAAACAACAGATGATATTTTATATGTAAGAAGTCAATCTGCAGAAATAGGTAGAGTAGAAGAAAAAATGCCTATTGATAAGAATAATAAAGAAAATATTAAGATTTCATTTAGTGCAAGATATATGATGGAAGCTTTAAAATCATTTAATGATGAAAAAGTAGAAATCAGTTTTGTAGGAGAAATTAAACCTATTGTTATTAAAGGTATAGAAGATGAATCTTTAATTCAATTAGTACTTCCTATTAGAACATATTAATTATCGCCTTGAATAGCCTTAAATCGCCTTTTTAAAATGATATAACAAAATTATATCTTTTGAAGGGGGATTTATATGAAAGATTATGAAATTAATGAACAAACAATGGCAATAATACCAATTAGTTATAATCAGAGTCTTATAAAAGAAACTGAAAATGAATATATAATTGATAAATGTGCTTATAAAATTATGGAAGATAGTTGTAGCTATTATGGAAGTTCATATACTGGAAGACTTAATGCAGCTAAGAAAATGTTAGATAGTAATTATAAGGTACCTATTTTAGTAGAAGATAGTGAATTTATAGTATTTTTTCCTACTAAATCATCATTATTAGATGATTGTTGCTGGATAAATTATAATTTTATAAAAAATTATTCTAAAAAAGGTAAATTAACTACAATTACATTTAAAAATAATCAACAAATAGATGTGGATATTTCTAAATTATCCTTAGAAAATCAGATATCTAGATCTTATAAATTAGAATTAATTTCTAGAAAAAGAAAAATTCATAAATAAAGTGTTAAAAAGAGAACAAAAAGTTCTCTTTTTCTTTAATAAATCGATTTTAAGTGATATAATAGTATTGTATGTAGAGGACTAGTTAAATGGGGCTAAGGTGAAAATATGGGCATTTATGGACGTTTAAAATGGTAATTAAAAAAATTAAACTTGTAAATTTTAGAAATTATAAAAATTTAAATATTAATTTTTCAGATGGAATAAATATTATTATAGGAAATAATGCTCAAGGAAAGACAAATATACTTGAAAGTATATATACTTTAGCTTTAACTAAATCTTATCGTACTACTAATGATTTAAATTTAATAAGATTAAATCAAGAAAAATTTATTATCAATGGAGATATAAAAATAGATAGAACTCCTAAAAAGATGTCTGTTGAATTTCAAAATAATAAAAAAATAGTAAAAATAAATGATAATAGTATTAAAAGAATATCTGATTATATAGGTAATTTAATGGTAATATTATCATCTCCAGAAGACTTAAATATTATTAAAGGATCTCCAATAGAAAGAAGAAATTTTCTTAATATTGAAATAAGTCAAATATCTAATGCTTATTTAAAAAAATATAATGAGTTTAATAAATTATTAAAAATGAGAAATGATTATCTAAAACTTTTATATACCAATAGTATAGGTGATTATAATTATTTAGATATATTAACTAATAATTTAATTGAAAGAGAAATAGATATTTATAAGTATAGATATGATTTTATAAATAATATTAATGAATATTTAGAACAAGTCTATTTTAATCTAAGTAATATTCATAATCTAAAATTAGAATATATTACTAATATTGATATAAATGAGTTTAGTAGTGAAGAAATAAGAAAAAAACTAGAGAATAAATATAAAAAGAATCTACAACGAGAAATAGCTTTAGGTATGACTTTATATGGACCACATAGAGATGATTTTCAATTAAAAATAGGGGAAGATGATCTAAAGATATTTGGTTCACAAGGTCAACAAAAACTTGCTTTTATAGCATTAAAGTTTGCTGAAATAAAAATATTTGAGGAAAATTCAAATACAAAACCAATAATATTATTAGATGATATATTTAGTGAATTAGATAAAGATCGAAAAAATAATTTAATTAAATATATTAATAGTGATTATCAAACTATTATTACTTCTAATGATATAAAAGGTATAAATAAAAAGATAATTGATAATGCAAAAATATTTAAAGTTATTGACAATAAAGTAATTGAAGAAGGTGTAAAAGATGGAAGAAAAGACAATTGAAAAATATGATTCATCATCAATTCAAGTATTAGAAGGACTAGAAGCAGTTAGAAAACGTCCTGGAATGTATATTGGTACAACTGATGTTAAAGGATTACATCATCTTGTATGGGAAATAGTAGATAATGCAATAGATGAAGCATTAGCTGGATATTGTAATCATATAGAAGTTGTTATCAATAAGGATAATTCTATTACAGTTAAGGATAATGGTAGAGGAATACCAGTAGAAATACATCCTAAAACAGGAATATCTACAGTAGAAACAGTATATACTGTACTACATGCTGGTGGAAAATTTGATAATAAAAACTATAAAGTATCTGGAGGATTACATGGAGTAGGTGCTTCAGTAGTAAATGCTTTATCATCATGGGTAGAAGTTACAGTTTATAAAGATTCTAAAATATATAAAGTTAGATTTGAAAATGGAGGACATATAGTTGAACCATTACATGTTATTGGAGATTGTAGTCCTAATAGAACTGGTACAACTGTATCTTTTAAACCTGATTCTACTATATTTGATACAGATATATTTGATTATGAAACATTAAAAGTAAGAACTCGTGAATTAGCATTTTTAAATAAAGGATTATCTTTAAATATTAGAGATGATCGTAATATGGAAGATACTACTGGAGAAACATTTATGTATGAAGGTGGTATCAGTGAGTATGTTAGATTTATTAATCAAGAAAAAACACCATTACATGAAGATATTATTCACTTAGAAGGTGAAAAAGATAATGTATTTTTCGAAGTAGCAATGCAATATAATACTTCATATAATGCTAATATTTATAGCTTTGTTAATAATATTAATACTCATGATGGTGGTACTCATGAAGAAGGAGTTAAAAGAGCTTTAACAAGAGTTATTAATAGTTATGCTAGAAAGAATAATATATTAAAAGAAAAAGATGAAAACTTAAAAGATGATGATGTTAAAGAAGGACTTACAATGATTATTTCTTGTAAACATCCAAATCCTCAATTTGAAGGACAAACTAAAGGACGTTTAGGAAATAGTGAAGTTCGTAGTTTAGCTGATAGTGTCTTTGCTGAAGGATTTGAAAGATTTTTATTAGAAAATCCAGAAGAAGCAAGAACAATTATAGGTAAAGCTGTACTTGCTAGAAATGCCAGAATGGCTGCTAAAAAAGCAAGGGAAGCTACAAGAAAGAGTGATTTAGCTACTACTAATTTCTTTGGAAAACTAAGTGATTGCAAGAGTAAAGATCCTTCTGAATGTGAAATATTCATAGTCGAGGGAGATTCAGCTGGTGGTTCTGCTAAAAAAGGAAGAGATTCAATGACTCAAGCAATTCTACCTTTAAGAGGTAAAATCCTTAACGTAGAAAAATCTAGATTAGATAAAGCTCTTGGAAATGAAGAAATTAAAAGTATTATTACTGCATTTGGTACAGGTATTGGTGAATATTTTGATTTATCTAAATTAAGATATGACAAGATTATAATAATGACCGATGCTGACGTAGATGGATCTCATATTAGAGTATTATTATTAACTTTATTTTATAGATTCTTTAAACCAATTGTAGAAGCAGGACATGTATATGCAGCTCAACCACCATTATTTGTTATAAGACATGGTAAGGTTAGAAAATATGTACTTGATGAATCTGAGTTACAAGCATACTTAAAATCATTACCTGAAAACGTTAGAAATCGTGTAGAGATTGGACGTATGAAAGGTTTAGGAGAAATGGATGCTGAAGAATTAAATGAAACAACAATGGATATAAATAAGAGAACTTTAAGAAAAATAACAGTTGATGATTGTGTTGCAGCAGATAATGTATTTGAAAAACTTATGGGTGACGAAGTAGAACCTAGAAGACAATTTATAGAAGAAAATGCAGTATTTGTTCAAAATCTAGATATTTAGGGGGTGAAAAAAATGGATAATGAAAATAAAGAAGAATTAGAAGAATTATTAGATAGATTAGATAATAATGATTCTAGTGAAGAATTAGAGGATTCAGAACTACTTGATGATACTGAAGAAAGTACTGATTTTGGTGGTACTTTCCATGAAAGAGATAAAATTACTGAAAATAACATAGTTTCTGAGGTTAAAGATTCATTCTTAGATTATTCAATGAGTGTTATTACAGCTCGTGCAATACCAGATTTAAGAGATGGATTAAAACCAGTTCATAGACGTATTTTATGGAGCATGTATGAAGATGGTACAACACCAGATAAACCTCATAAAAAGAGTGCAGCAACTGTAGGTAATGTTATGGGACGTTATCACCCTCATGGAGATTCATCAATTTATGAAGCAATGGTTCGTTTAGCTCAAGATTTCAACCAAAGATGTATGTTAGTTGATGGACATGGTAACTTTGGTAATATTGAAGGTGATGGAGCAGCTGCATCTCGTTATACAGAAGCTCGTCTATCTAAAATATCATTAGAATTATTAAGAGATATCAATAAAGATACAGTTGATATGGATAAAAATTTTGATGAAACAAGAGATGAACCTAAGGTATTACCTTCAAGATTTCCTAATGTTTTAGTTAATGGATCTATGGGTATCGCAGTAGGTATGGCAACAAATATTCCACCACATAATTTAGGTGAAGTAATTGATGGATGTGTTGCTTATATTGATAATCCTGAAATTGATACTTTAGGATTAATGCAATATATTAAAGGTCCAGATTTCCCTACAGGTGGTATTATTCTAGGAAATTCAGGAATAAAGAAAGCATATGAAACTGGTAGAGGAAGTATTACTATTCGAAGTAAAGCTTCTATCGAAGAATCTGGAGGACATCATAATATTGTAATAGACGAAGTTCCATATGGTGTTAACACTATGGAATTAAAAAATAAAGTTGCTGAACTTGTAAGAGATAAAATAATTGATGGTATATCAGATTATCATACTGACTTAAAAAATGGTGTAAAAATTACAATCACATTAAAGAAAGATGCTAATCCACAAGTAGTATTAAATAATTTATATAAACATACTAATTTCCAAGTTAGTTATGGAATTATTTTATTAGTACTAGATAATGGAACACCAAGAACTTTAAGTTTAAAAGAAATAATTGCTAAATATATTGAACACCAAAAAGAAATTATTATAAGAAGAACAAGATTTGATCTTAAAAAAGCAGAAGAAAGAGTACATATTTTAGAAGGATTAAAGATTGCACTAGATAATATTGATGAAGTAGTTAAGACTATTAGAGCCGCTGCCTCAGATGAAGATGCAAAAAATAGTTTAATTCGTAAGTTTGGATTAGATGATATCCAAGCAAATAGTATTCTTGAAATGAAATTAAGAAGATTAACTGGTCTAGAAAGAGAAAAAGTAGAAAGTGAATTAGCTGATTTAATTATTAAAATAGATGATTATAGAGATATCTTAGCTAAACCAGAACGTGTATTAAGTATTATTAAAGAAGAAATGCTTGATATTAAGAAGAGATTTGCAGATGAAAGACGTACTCATATTGATATGACTGCTATTGATTATATTGAAGATGAGTCACTAATTCCTGTAGAAAATATCTTAATTGCTTTAACAAATAAAGGTTATATCAAGAGAGTTCAAGATGATAACTTTAGAACTCAAAAAAGAGGTGGAGTTGGAATTAAAGGTATGTCTACTAATGAAGAAGACTTCCCAGAAAAGATGCTATCAATGAGAACTCATGATATATTATTATTCTTTAGTAATAAAGGAAAAGTATACTCATTAAAAGGATATGAAATACCAGAATATAGTAGACAATCTAAAGGATTACCAATAATAAATTTATTACCAATAGAAAAAGAAGAAAAAATAACATCAATGTTATCAGTAGATCCTGATGATAATATTAATAAGTACTTAGTATTTGTTACAAAGAAAGGTGTAATAAAAAGAACTGCTATTGAAGAATTCTCAAGTATTAGAACAAATGGTAAGAAAGCTATTGTTTTAAGAGAAGAAGATGAATTAATAACAGTTTCTAAATCAGATGGATCAAAATTAATAATGATTGGTGCAGATAATGGTAAAATGATCAAATTTAATGAATCTGAAGTTAGATGTATGGGTAGATCAAGTACTGGAGTAAGAGGAATCGATATTGAAGAAACTGACAATGTTGTTGGAGCCGCAGTATCTACAGATGATGCTAATATACTTGTAGTAACAGAAAATGGGTATGGAAAACAAACTAAAGCAGAACAATATAGATTGACTCATAGAGGTAGTAAAGGAGTAAAAGCTCTTAATACTACTGATAAAACAGGAAAAATGATAGGATTTAGATGTGTTGAAGGTAATGAAGATTTAGTAATAATCACAGATTTAGGAATTGTAATAAGAATTTCTCTAGATCAAATATCAACATTAAGCAGAAATACTCAAGGAGTTAAATTAATTAACCTAAAAGATGAACAAAAAGTAGCTACTATAACAACAATTATCAAAATGGATGATGAAGAAGAATTTGATGAAAATTCTGATGAAACTACTAAAAATGAAGAAGTAGAAACTGAATAAATCCTTGAATTAATAAGAAAAATATAATATATTATAAATGATGCAATGTGTAATTGTGGAACCAGGTCAGGATAGGAATATAGCAGCCTTAACATATTTTATGCATGTGCATCATTTTTTATATAATATAATATAGTACATTTGTTTGAGTGGTGATTATATGAATAAATATATGGAATTAGCTTATAAGGAAGCAAAAAAAGCTAATTTAGCAGATGAAATACCAGTAGGTGCGGTTATAGTAAAAAATGATAAAGTAATAGCAAAAGCACATAATAAAAGAAATAAATCAAATAAAGTAATAGATCATGCAGAAATAATTGCTATTACAAAAGCTAATAAAAAATTAAAAAACTGGAGATTAGAGGATTGTGAAATATATATTACTTTAGAACCTTGTCCTATGTGTGCTAGTGCTATTGAACAATCTAGAATTAAAAGAATATATACCTCAGCAAGCAATAATAATGACAATTTAAGTGAAATAACTAATAAATTATTAGGTAATATTGAATGGTATAAAGATATAGATTCGTATAAATCAGAAAAATTATTAAAAGATTTTTTTAAGAGAAAAAGATAAAATTATTTCCCGGGAAATATTTTTAATATTATTTATTAACAGAATTGTTGATAAAATTTTAATGTTTCACGTGAAACATTAATTATATTTTTAAAATAAATAAATATTGTATATATTATAAAACAGTCATTTATTTATTATTAATAAATCAAAACAATAATTAATAAATAATTAAAACTATCTATAAGTTACTAACTATAATTGTGGATAAAAACAATGTTTCACGTGAAACATTGTTTTTAAATTATATAAAAAAATTCAAAATATTTCCCGGGAAATAATTTTATTTAATAATATTGATATGAAAATGGTTTTTAATGTTTCACGTGAAACATTAAATCCAGTGTTTTTAAAAATGTATCAAAAACCTTATAAAATACGTATTTTTAGATATAAAAATAATAATATAAATGATATAATATTGTTAGAAAAGGAGATATTTGTATGAGTTATCAAACATTATACAGAAAATATAGACCAAAAAATCTAAATGAAGTTTTTGGACAAAACATAATTACTAGAATTTTAACAAATGCAATTGAGTCAGATAAATTTGCTCATGCATATCTTTTCACTGGACCTAGAGGATGCGGAAAAACTAGTGTAGCTAAAATAGTAGCTCGTATGGTTAATTGTACTAATTTAAAAGATGGCGTTCCTTGTAATAAATGTGTTAACTGTATGGTTAGCTCTCAAGATAATTGTGTAGATATAATTGAAATTGATGCAGCTTCAAATAATGGTGTTGATGAAATTAGAGAACTAAAAAATAATGTGTCAATCCTACCATCAAATTTAAAATATAAAGTTTATATTATTGATGAGGTTCATATGTTATCAACTGGTGCTTTCAATGCTTTATTAAAAACACTTGAAGAACCACCTGAACATGTAATATTTATTTTAGCAACAACTGATCTAGAAAAAGTCCCAGTTACTATTATTTCTAGATGCCAAACTTTAGAATTTAAAAAGATTAATAATAAGGATATGTTTGATAGATTAAAACAAATTTCTAAAGAAGAAAATATAAATATTTCTGATGAGGCAATAAATGAAATTGTAGAAGAATCTGATGGTGGCCTAAGAGATGCAATAGGGCTTCTTGATCTAGCTAGTTCATATTCTGATAACACAATTTCTGTAGATGATATTATGACTATAAACGGAAATGTTTCAATGAATGAAATTGAAAATATTACAAATGATATTATTAATTTGGAAATACCAAAAGTAATTGAAAAAATTAATGATCTAAACAATGGTGGTAAAGATTTAATTAAACTAACAGAAAAGATTATTAAATACTTGAATAAATTTTTAGTAGAAAACACTAATACAAACATATGTTCTATATATGAAATATTATTAGATTCATTAAATAATATGAAGAAAACCAACTTAGAAACAGATTATTTGATGTTAGGATTATATAAAATAAGTTTGTTAAACAAAGAGTTTTCAACACCAATGGTTGAAGAACAAAATACTATAGTAGAAGGAAAAGAACCTATAGTAGAGGTAAAGAAAGATGAACCAATTATTGAAAGTAAATCATCTAAAAAAGTTTCTAAGAAAGAAAAGATAGTAGTAGATATTAAGAATGTACGTATGAATAATGTTTTTGCACAAGCTGATAAGGAAATACTAAAAGATATCAAATCTAATTGGAATAAATTGGATGAGTATACTTTGGATCGCAAAGTTGGTGCTTATGTATGTGAACTTATAGATGTTACCCCAGTAGTTGCTGGCAAAGATTACTTAGCTTTAAGTCACAAATATGATTCTTTTGTAGATAAAGGAAATAGTAATATTTTTGATTATGAAGATACTATTAAAAAGATATTTAAAAAGAATTATAAAATTGTATTTATAACTGATGCAGAATGGAAAAAATTTAAAGAGGAATATATTAATAACAGTTCTAAAGGTATTAAATATGAATTAAAAGAAGAAACTGTTGAAGAAATAGATAATAGTACAGAAGATACTGTAGATAGTGATATAATTAAAAAAGCGAATGAGCTTTTTGATAATATAGAAATAGAAATAGAGGAGTGATAATTTATGAATCCAAATGCAATGATGAAACAACTTCAAAATATACAAAAAGAAGTGATGAAAGAACAAGAAAAAATTAATAATTCTGTTTTTACTGGAGAAAGTTCTTTAGTTAAAGTAGAAGTAAAAGGTACTAAAGAATTAGTATCAGTTAAAATTGATAGAGAATCAGGATTAGATTTAGATGATTTAGATGCTTTAGAAGATATGATTGTTTTAGCAACTAATGATGCTATGAAAAAGATTGATAAAGAAACAGAAAACAAATTGGGAAAATACACTAGTGGTATTCCAGGATTTTTCTAATGTATCCTAATAGTTTAAAAGATTTAATAGAAAGTTTTAAATTTCTTCCAGGAGTTGGTGAAAAAACTGCTGAAAGAATGGCTTTTTATATTCTTGATCTAGATGATGAAAAAGTGGAATACTTCAGTGATAGTTTAAAAGAAGTTAAAAGTAAAATAAAAAAATGCCCAATTTGCTCAAATATAACAGAAGATGATGTATGTTCTATTTGTGCTGATGAATCCAGAAATAAAGATTTATTATGTGTATTAGAAGATAAAAAGAACATCTTTTTATTTGAAAAACTTGGTAGTTATAAAGGATATTACCATGTTTTAGATAATTTAATAGATCCATTAAATGGAATTAATCCAGAAGACATTGGATTAGAAAAATTAATAAAAAGAATAAAAGAAGGATCTTTTAAAGAAATAATTATTGCAGTTAAACCAAGCATAGAAGGAGAAACTACTAGTTTATATATAAAAAAAATACTAGAAGGTATGAATGTTAAAGTAACTAGAATAGCTAGTGGTATTCCTATTGGTGCTGACATGGAATATATTGATGCAATAACTCTAGAAAGAGCTTTATCTGATAGAAAAGAAATAAATTAATGGAGGATGTATGCTAGACAAATATAAAGATTATGATAGATTTTACAAAATAATTTCTAACAGTATAAATGATCATAAGATAAGTCATGCATACATGTTTGAAATAGATGAATCTATTAATTTAGATGAATTTAAAAAAGATATAGTTGAAATATTACTTACGAATAATGGTAAGGATAACTTAGAATTACTAGATTTAATAGAATTAAATAATTATCCTAATGTTAGATATATTAGTCCGGATGGACAATTCATTAAAAAAGATCAAATTATTGAGATGCAAGATGACTTCTCTAAAGAATCTTTTGATAACAAGACTAAAATCTATGTAATTGAAGAAGCAGATAAATTACATAAAGTATCTGCGAATAGATTGCTTAAGTTCTTAGAAGAACCAACTTCAGATATAATCGCAATCTTTATTACAAACAATAGATATTCTGTTATAGATACAATAAAGTCTAGATGTATTAATATAAGTTTAAAAAAGAAAGAGAATATTGAACTTAATAAAGAATCTTTAGAATATAAAACTCTTACAATAATTGAACAAAATAAAGAAAAATCATTATATTTACTATATGAATTATATAATGATGAAGATATTACTAGAGATATAGTAAGTGATACCTTTATTAAGGTTAGTAAAATATATATAGATCTTTTAAATATTAATAGTAATATAGAAACATCTTTTTATAATATTAATGATTTAAAAGAAATTGAATATGATAATAATAAAGAATTATTAATTAGAAAAGTAGATGTTATTAATAGGTATTTAGATTATTTAAAAGTAAATCTTAATATAAAAACATTTATAGATGAGATAATTTATGGAATATATGGTGGTGATTAGATGAAAGAAGTAGTAGCAATTCAATTTGTTAATACCAATAGAATCTATTATTTTGATAGAAATAAAGTCGAATTAAATGCTGATGACAAAGTTATTGTTGAAACAGAAAAAGGACTACAATACGGAATAGTAGTAAATCCTAGTTTAGAAATATCTGAAAAGAAACTAATACTACCTCTAAAAAAGGTTATTAGAAGAGCAAATAAAGAGGATTTAAAACAAGCATCAATTAATGAAAAAGATGGAAATAAAGCATTGAAAAAAGCTATAGAAATTGCTGAAGAGTTAGATTTAAAAATGAATATTATTTCTGCTACTTTTACGTTTGATAGAAAAGAATTAATGATTAATTTCCTTGCTGATGATCGTATTGATTTTAGAGAATTAGCTAAAAAACTAGCAGCCATATATAAAACAAGAATTGAATTAAGACAAATTGGTATTAGAGATAAAGCAAAAGAAATTGGTGGATTAGGGCCTTGTGGTAGATTTCTATGTTGTAGTGCTTTCTTAAATGATTTTAGTAGTGTATCTATCAATATGGCAAAGAATCAATATATCGCTTTAAATCCTACTAAGATAAACGGAGCTTGTGGTAGACTATTATGTTGCTTTAATTATGAAGATGATCAATATACTGAGATGAAGAAAGAATACCCAGCTGTTGGTTCTTCTATTAAAGTAGATGGAGAAAAAGCTAAAGTAATTACACATAACTTATTTAAAAGAAGTTATACAGTTGAAAAACCAAACAAAGAACAAGTGGAGATTTTCTTAGATGAAAGTACTAAATGATTTATTAGGTTATAATAATTTAAAAATATATCAAGATACTGATTGGTTTAGTTTTTCTTTAGATTCAGTACTTCTACCTAACTTTGTAACACTTAATAAAAATACTAAAAAGATATTAGATTTAGGTACAGGAAATGCACCTATTCCAATGATTTTATCAACTATGACAGACGCTAAAATATACGGTGTAGAGATTCAAAAAGATGTGTATGATTTAGCTTTAGAATCAGTTAAATATAATCATCTTGAAGATAGAATTAATTTAATAAATGATGATATGAAAAATTTGGATAAATACTTTGATCCAAATTCTTTTGATGTAATAATGTCTAATCCCCCATATTTTAAATTAGAAGAACGTTCTAAGAAAAATGATGATGTTCATAAAGTAATTGCTCGTCATGAAGAAGCTATTACTTTAGAAGATATTATTGTTATAGCTAAGAAATATTTAGATAACAACGGAATATTTGCTATGGTACATCGTACTGATAGAATGATTGAAGTAATTGAATTAATGAGAAAAAATAATCTAGAACCTAAAAGAATTAGATTAATATACCCAAAAGAAAATACTGAATCTAATATGTTTTTAATTGAGGGAAGAAAAAACGGGCGCCCAGGATTAAAAATAGAAAGTCCACTATATGTTCATAATGAAGATGGGACATATTTAGATTCAATTAATGAACTATTTAGGAGGTAATTATGAGTCAAAAAAGTTATGATAATTCTCCTTCTGTTTATTTAATTCCAACTCCAATTGGAAATTTAGATGATAGGACAGATAGAAGTGTTAAAACTCTTGAATTAGTTGATGTTATTTTTTCAGAAGATACAAGAATAACAGGAGAATATTTATCTAAATTAGGAATAAAAAAGAAATTGATTAGTTCTAATGATCATAATGAAGATGAAACAAAAATAGAAGCTATAAAATATTTAGATGATGGTAAAAATATAGGTATAGTTACTGATAGAGGTACACCTATAATTAGTGACCCAGGATATAAGATAGTTGAAGAATGTATTAAAAAAGGGTATAATGTAATACCGTTACCAGGAGCTAATGCATTTGTTCCTGCTTTAATAGCTTCGGGAATTAATCCGGCACCATTTATGTTTTATGGATTTCTAAATGCTAAGAAAAGTAAAAGAGAAAAAGAATTATCTTTATTAAAGGATTATACATTTACTATTATTTTCTATGAGGCTCCTCATAGAATTATTGACATGTTAGAATCTTTAAAAGAAGTATTTGGTGATAGAATTATATCTGTATCTCGTGAATTAACTAAATTACATGAAGAAATATATAGAGGTACAATTACTGAAGTAATTAGTGAACTACAAGCTAATGAAATTAGAGGAGAATTTGTTATAGTTTGTTCTGGTAAAGAAAAGAATAATAACTATGATAATTTATCAATAGATGAACATATTAATTTATATTTAGAAGATGGTAAAGATTTAAAAGAAGCAATGAAATTAGTAGCTAAAGATCGTAATAAATCTAAATCTGATATATATAAAGAATATTATTCAAAAAGATAGGAAGTGATTATATGAAACTAATAGTTGGTTTAGGAAATCCAGGAAAAGAATATGAAAATACTAGACATAATATGGGATTTTTCTTTTTAGATAATTATGCAAAAACTAAAAATCTAGAGATTAATACTAAAAAGTTTAATGGTTTATTAACAGAGTTTGTGGATAAAAATGAAAAAGTCATTTTACTTAAACCTCAAACATATATGAATCTTTCTGGAGAATCTGTTAGAAAAGTAATGGATTTCTATAAGATTGATGTTAATGATATATTAGTTATTAGTGATGATTTAGATCTTCCTATTGGTAATTATAGATTGAAATATAAAGGATCTTGTGGTGGGCATAATGGTTTAAGAAATATTGAACAACATGTACAAACTCAAGAATATAAGAGATTAAAGATAGGAATATCTAAAGATGATGAAATGGATACTAAAGATTATGTACTTGGAAAACTATCTAGAAAAGATAAAAAGGTATTAGAAGAAATGGTACCTACAATCAATTCTATTTTAGATGATTTTTTAGATACTGATTTTGAGGTTTTAATGTCTAAATATAATCATAAGTAGGTGATAATATGACTGATAAGATTAGTCAGATTATTGAAATACGCAATGAAAATAACATCTGTCTAACAGGGATGACAGATGAGTTTTTTTGTTGGTATTTAAGATCTTATTTCGAACATAATAAAAGGGATATTATAATAATTACTAATACTTTATATGAGGCTAATAATTTATATACAAGACTAAGTAATTATATAGATAAATCTCTTCTTTTTCCAATGGATGACTTTATAACAAGTGAATCAATCGCGATAAGTCCTGATTTAAAAATAAAGAGATTAGAAGTATTAAACGAATTAACAAATAATGATAAACATATAGTTATTACTCATTTAAATGGATTACTTAGATATTTACCAACAAAAGAATTATATTTGAATAAGATTTTAAAATTAATAAAAGATCAAGAATATGAAAGAGATACTTTAATAAGAGATTTAATTAATTTAGGATATATAAAAGAAACAATAGTAACAAAAACTGGAGAAATAGGAATTAGAGGATTTGTTATAGATATTTATCCAATAGGTGAAGAGCATCCAATTCGAATTGAATACTTTGGGGATACAATTGACTCAATAAGAATATTTGATGAGAATACTCAAAAGACTATTGAAGAAGTAGATTCTATTACAATTAAACCTTATACTGAATTCTTACTTGAAAACCAAGAAGAAGATGTTATTGATAATCAGAAGAATTTACCTATTTATAATAAGAAAATAGTAAATATATCCAATTATATGGATAATCCATTATTTATATTTAAAGACTATGATTCTATTCTTAATGAAGTAGCCTTGCTTAGAGAACAAATAATAGATTTTAAAACAAGAGATGATTCAAAATATGAATATAATTACATGTTTGATTTTGACGAGATAATCTATGATGAATTTATTCATTATAATTCTATAAATAATATAGATTCTCAAGTACCAGCTAGTAGAACTTTTAAATATGATGTTAAATCCATTAGAAAGTTCAATGAGGATATTGAAGTTATTAAAGATTATTTGAGAGAAAAACTTGAGCAAAATAAAACAATAATTATTTATTTAAAAGAGTATCAAATAAAGAGTTTTACTAATTATATAGAGCTTCCATATATTATTACAAACGAAAATGAAATATTTAAAGATAGATTAAATATTATTAGAAAAGATATAAAGGAAGGATTTGAATATAAGAATTATATTATTCTTACAGAAACTGAGTTATTTAATAAAGTAGTACATGAAGAAAAATATAAAACTAGTTTTAAATACGCTACTAAAATAAAGAATATATCTAATCTAGAAATAGGAGATTATGTAGTACATAATATTAATGGTATTGGAGTTTACAATGGTATAAAAACTTTATCTCAAAACGGATTATTAAAAGATTATATAGAGATTCAATACCAAGGAACAGATAAATTATATATTCCGGTAGAAAAAATAAATTTAATTAATAAGTATGCTGGAAAAGAAGGAAATGTTCCTAAGATTAATAAATTAGGTAGTAGTGAATGGACTAAGACTAAGATAAGAGTTAAATCTAAAGTTAAAGATATCGCATCAGATCTTATCAAACTTTATGCTGAAAGAGAAATGCAACAAGGATTTGCTTTCTCTAAGGATGATGAACTTCAAGAAATGTTTGAAAGTGAATTCTCATATACTCCTACAAATGATCAATTACTTGCGATTAATCAAGTTAAAATGGATATGGAATCTCCTAAACCAATGGATAGATTGCTATGTGGAGATGTAGGTTTTGGTAAAACTGAAGTAGCTTTTCGCGCAATGTTTAAAGCAGTCGCAAACGGTAAACAAGCATTATATCTTTGCCCTACAACAATTCTATCTATTCAACAATATAAAAATGCAGTTGAAAGATTTAAAAATTACCCAGTAAATATTAGAGTTCTTAATAGATTTACTACTACAAAAGAAACCAATAAAATTCTAGAAGAGTTAAAAACAGGAAAAGTGGATATTTTATTTGGTACTCATCGTATTTTAAGTGATGATATTAAGCCAAAGGATTTGGGGTTACTTATTGTTGATGAAGAACAAAGATTTGGAGTTACACATAAAGAAAAATTAAAGAAATACAAAGAAAATGTTGATGTACTTACATTAAGCGCTACTCCAATTCCTAGAACACTTCAAATGTCTTTAATTGGTATAAGAAGCCTTTCATTAATTGAAACTCCTCCAATTAATAGATACCCTGTACAAACTTATGTTATAGCTGAAAATAAAACTTTAATAAAAGATGCTATCTACAAAGAACTTTCGCGTGGCGGACAAGTATTTATTTTATTTAATGATATTAATAGATTGTCTGATGTTGAATATGAAATTAGAAAACTAGTACCTGAAGCTAAAATGATAATAGCGCACGGACAACTAGAAAAAAACGAACTAGAAAATAGAATGACTGAGTTTATTAATCAAAAATACGATATTTTACTATGTACAACTATTATTGAAACAGGAATTGATATTCCTAATGTTAATACTTTAATTATTTTAAATGCAGATCGATTTGGATTATCCCAACTATATCAAATTAGAGGTCGTGTAGGTAGAAGCGATAAAATAGCTTATGCTTATCTAATGTATGATAATCATAAAGAATTAAATGATTCTGCGGTTAAAAGACTCAATGCTATTAAAGAATTTACTGAACTAGGTAGTGGATTTAGAATAGCTTCTCGAGATCTATCCATTCGTGGTGCTGGAGATATTTTAGGTAGTGAACAAGCTGGATTTATTGATAGTGTCGGAATAGATATGTATTTAAAAATCCTTGAAGATGAAATCAAAATACTAAAAGGTGAAACTGTAGAAGATGAGGAAGTACAAGATAATAGACAATTAATTAATGTTTCAACTCATATTAAAGATGAAGTGACAGATAATGAAGACTTAAAAATTGAAATTCATAAAAAGATTTGTGAAATTGATTCTTATGGTAAATTAATTGAAATAAAAACAGAATTAGAAGATAGATTTGGTAAGTTAGATCAAGATATGCTTATTTATATGCATGAAGAATGGTTTGAAAAACTATCTAAGAAACTTGGAATTATAGATGTACTTGAAACAAAGAATTCTATTAAACTTACTTTTGATACTGAAACATCTAAGAAAATAGATATAGAAGAGTTCTTTGTTGAAGCCTGTAAAGTTACTAATTTCTTTAGATTTGAATTTAGTAAAGATAGTTTAATACTTGTTCTTGAAACTATTAAATTAGAGAAGCATCCAATCTTCTATTTGCTTGCAATACTTAACAAAATTAAGTATAAAGACTAGTTTCAGTTCCTTGACTATAAAAGATATATTTGTTATTCTTTTATAAGAATAGGGTGATGATATGAGAGATGACATAAATGATATGTTTATGGAAAAAAACTTCGAAATACTTAAGAATAAAATCAGTCTAGATATGGATAATAATGCAGACTCTCTAAATCATACTATAAGTAATTTTATTGATTTAAAAGAAATTAATATAAATAGATATTTAATAGAACTGTATGATGGATTAAATATAAAGTATGATGAAAAGACTATTAAAAAATTTATTTCCAATGAAGCAGAAATACTTAAAAAGATATCTTTAGAATGTATTATTTTTAGAAAAGAGAGTATTGCTAAATATTTTGATAAAAAAGTAGATTACAAAAAGATAGATGATGCATATATTGAAGAATTTCATAAATATATAGATGATTTAACGGAAGAATTAAATAATAATATTGATTTAAAGATTAGAGAAGAAATATGTACTAAGTTTTGTCCTGAATTATCTAACTTATATGTTCTTCCTGATGAAGAATCTCATGAGATGATAGTAAACTATATTAATGATTTTTATTGTGATACTATTATAAGTAAGATAAAGAATGAAGTTAGTCTAAGAAATGAAACTTTAAAGAATTTATCTTTAGAAGCATTTAATAGATTTAAATCAATGAATGAGAAAACTGTTGAATAATATTAATTTAATGATATAATACTTACAAAACAAAGAAGGAAAGAAGTATATAATTCTTTTTATTAGAGAGCTTAAATAGGTGAAAGTAAGCAAAAGAAGAGTATATCGAATGGGTCCGGAGTTTATTAATCGAATAGTTAGATTAGTACGTTAATCGCGTTAAGATATTAAGATAACTTTTGTTATGAATTAAGGTGGTACCACGACATAATCGTCCTTATTGGTATCATCTTTTTTATTTAAAGAAAGAAGGGATAAAATGGATAAATATTACATAACAACCGCAATCGCATATACTAGTTCTAAGCCTCATATAGGTAATACTTATGAGATTGTTTTAGCTGATGCAATTGCTAGATTTAAAAGATTACAAGGATATGATGTATATTTCCAAACAGGAACAGATGAACATGGTGAAAAGATTGAGTTAAAAGCAAAAGATCAAGGACTTGAACCTCAAGAATATGTGGATGGAGTAGCTACTCAAATTCAAAGTATTTGGGATATTATGAATACAAGTTATGATAAATTTGTAAGAACTACAGATAAGAATCATGAAAGAGTAGTACAAAATATCTTTAAAAAGTTCTATGATCAAGATGACATCTATAAAGGAGAATATGTAGGATTATATTGTACTCCTTGTGAATCATTTTGGACTGAATCTCAACTTGTCGATGGAAAATGTCCTGATTGTGGAAGAGAAGTAAAAGAAACTAAAGAAGAAGCATATTTCTTTAGAATGAGTAAATATTCTAAATGGTTAGCTGATTATATTGAATCTCATCCTAATTTTATACAACCAGAATCACGTAAAAATGAAATTATGAATAATTTTATTAAGCCTGGATTACAAGATTTATGTGTATCACGTACTAGTTTTAAATGGGGTGTTCCAGTAACTTTTGATGATAAACATGTAATTTACGTATGGATAGATGCATTATCTAACTATATTACTTTTCCAGGATATGATGTTGATGGAAATGAAAGTGAATTCTTTAAAAAAGTATGGCCTGCTGATCTACATCTTATTGGTAAAGATATTCTTAGATTCCATACTATCTATTGGCCAATTATGTTACATGCTTTAGGACTAGAACTTCCTAAACAAATCTTTGGACATCCTTGGTTATTGTTTGATAATGATAAGATGAGTAAATCTCGTGGAAATGTAGCATATGCTGATGATTTAGTAAATGAATATGGAGTAGATGCAGTTAGATTCTATGTTTTACATGAAATGCCTTTTGCTAGTGATGGAAACTTCTCAATTGATTTATTAGAAGGATCAATTAATTCTAATTTAGCTAATACTTTAGGTAATTTGGTTAACAGAACTATTGGTATGTTAAATAAATACAATGATGGTGTTGTAGAAAATAAAGAAGTAACTGATCCAGTAGATAATGATTTAAAAGAAACGTGTTTAAAAACAAAAGAAGAAGCATTTGCTAAGATGGAAGAATTAAAAGTAGCAGATGCTTTAGAAGCAATCTTTAGATTATATTCTAGAACTAATAAATATATAGATGAAACAACTCCATGGATTCTAGCTAAAGATGAAAACAGCAAAGATAGATTAAATACAGTTTTATATAATTTAATTGAAGCTATTAGATATGGAACAGTATTACTACAAGCATTCCTTCCGGATACTGCTGAAGAAATATTTAGACAAATAAATTCTAACGATAAATCTTTTGATACATTAGATAAGTTTGGATATTATAAGAGTGGTACTAAAGTAAATGATGCAAAAGTATTATTCCAAAGAATAGAAAAGAAATAAAATAAATAACCTTCATGCTATAATTAGTATGGAGGTTATTTTATGTATATAGATAATCATTGTCATATATTTAGTGAATATTATGAAGACATAAAAAAAGTAATAGAAGAAGCAAAAAATGAAAAAGTAGAAGTCTTAATACTAAGTGGTTGTTCTAAAAAAGATATAATTGAAGGACTTGACATAATTGACAAATATGATAAAACCTATATAACTATTGGGTTTCATCCTGATGAAGTTGAAAATATTGATGATAAAGACTTTATTTGGTTAGAAAAAATGGTAAAAGAAAACAAAAAAGTGGTTGGAATAGGAGAAATTGGACTAGATTATTACTGGGTTAAGGACAATAAAGAGAAGCAAATAGCTCTTTTTGAGAGACAATTACAACTCGCAGAACAATTAAATGTACCTATTGTAGTTCATACTAGAGATGCTACTGATGATACATTAAGAATATTAAAAAAGTACAAGTTAAGAGGAATTATTCACTGCTTTAGTGGATCAATTGAAACAGCTAAAGAGTATTTAAAATTAGGTTATCATATTGGTATAGGAGGAGTATTAACTTTTAAAAATACTTATTTAAAAGAAACGGTTAAAGAAATACCAATTGAAAAAATCACATTAGAGACTGATTCTCCATATCTTGCACCAACTCCTCATAGAGGTGAAGAAAATAGTCCAAAGTACATTCCTTTAATAGCTGAAGAACTAGCTAAACAAAAAGGACTATCAATTGAAGAAGTTGCTGAAATTACAACCAATAACAGCATCTCTTTGTTTGATTTAAATATTTAAAAATGATACAATTTATATAGAGGTATGAATATGAAAAGAGCAAAATGGAAAAGAACTATAATTTATATTTTAAACTTATCTATAGTTCCAGTTTTTTGTGCTCTTTTTTTATTTATAATAGCGACTTCGATGACTGAAACTGAAACTAAAACTTATGATATAAGTAGAAATAGATCATTAAAAGCCGTTAACTTAGTATCTAAATATAAAACACCTACAGTAGAAATAAAGAAAGTAGATTCTTTTACTGCCGCACTTCAATCTGCGAAAACTGGACCTACTACTTTTAAAGGAACTATGACTGGGTATGGTCCTGATTGTAAAGGTTGTGGTGGAGGAGTTGCTTGTATTAGATATAATGTTCGTAATGGAAATATTTATTACAATGATAAAGATTATGGAAAAATAAGAATAGTAGCTGCTGATAAAAGAGTTCCTTGTGGAACAATAGTAAGAGTATCTAATCTAAGAAAATATAAAGATTTTTATGCCATAGTACTAGATCGTGGTGGAGTAATAAAAGGAAGTCTTATGGATTTATTATTTGTATCTGAAGGTGCAGTTGATATTGGTAGAGAAAATGTAATTTATACCATTGTAAGGTGGGGATGGTATGCATAATTTTAAAAAGAAATATGGTCAAAACTTTTTAAGAGATGAAACAGTTTTAAATAGAATAATAGAAAATGCAAATATTGAAGATAATTCATTAGTAATAGAAATAGGTCCAGGAGATGGAGCTTTAACTTCAAAATTAAAAGATGTATCTAAAAAAGTATTAGCATATGAAATAGATACAGATCTAATAGATCCTTTAAATAAAAAGTTTTCCAATACTAACGTAGAATTTATTTTTGATGATTTTTTAAATAGAAATATTAAAGAAGATATTAAGAATTATACATATGATAACTTATATGTAATCGCAAACATTCCTTACTATATAACTACACCTATTGTAGAACATATTATTAATAGTAAGATTAAGACTAAAAAGATTATATTAATGGTTCAAAAAGAAGTAGCGGATAGATTTAGTTCCCTTCCTGGAAGTAGTAATTATTCGTCTATAACCGTATATTTAAATTATTTCTATAATATTAAGAAATTATTTAATGTATCCAGACATTCTTTTTATCCAGAACCAAATGTAGATAGTGCAATTATATGTTTTGAAGAAAAAGATAGAGTAGATATAGATGAAGATAAATTTTTTAAATTTGTACGTGATGCTTTTAGATTTAAAAGAAAAAATATAAAAAATAATTTATCTAATTATGATTTAAATAAAATAGAAGAAGTGCTAAATAGACATAATATGGATTTAACTATAAGAGCTGAATCTCTTAGCTTAGATTTATTTATAGAAATATATAACTATTTAAACAAATAGTGATATCTACTTTTTATATTAATTTTATTGACTTTTAATAGGCAAAATAATAAAATTAAAGTATAAAGTATAGAAACTTTAAGAGGGAGGAACAGACATGAAGATTACATCTGTAAATGTACGTAAAATCAATAAAGAAAGTTCACGTATGAAAGGAATAGCATCAATTTTATTAGATGATTGTTTTGCAGTACATGATATTAGAATCATTGAAGGAGATAACGGACTATTTATCGCTATGCCAAGCAGAAAAACTGCTACTGGAGGATATCGTGATATAGCTCATCCAATTAATCCAGATACTAGATCTATGTTTGAAAAAGCAATTCTTGATGCTTATGAAACAGCTGAAGATCCTGAAGAAGAAACTGAAGAAGAATAATATAAAGGCTTTAAGCCTTTTTTTATTGCTTTAATGACATATAAGTATTTTTATAGTATAATAATTAGTGATTTGAGGTGAACAATATGAAGATCTATGAAAGTAAAAAAGAATTATTAAATCTTATTAATAAATCATCTCAAATATATTTAGTAGCACATAAGAATATGGATTTAGATGCTATCAATAGTTGTATAGCTTTTTCTTATTATTTGAAAAAGATTAATAAGAGTTCTTATGTAATAGTAGATGATATTAAACATGAAAGTGGAGTTAAGAAAGTATTAGATAATTATTCTAATATGATTAATCTAGTAAAAAGTAAAGATATTAAAAGTATTAAGAATACATCTTTATTAATCATTCTAGATACTAACAAACAACATTTAGTACAAAATCCAGAACTAGTAGATAGATTTGATAATATTATTAATATTGATCATCATGATTATAAAGCTTCTAGTATTAAAAAAGGATTACGTATTATAGATGAAAATAGTTCTAGTACATGTGAAATGCTTACTGAGTACTTTGAAAAAGAAAAACTAGAACTTAATTCAAAAATAGCTAATCTATTATTAGGCGGTATTGTATTAGATACAAATTACTATCAATTAAAGACTACTAAAGAAACATTCTATTATTCGTATTATTTGATGAATAATGGTGCTAATATGGATTATGTTAATAATCTATTAAAACAAAGTCTTGATGAATATGTTAAGAGAATTAAGATAATTGCTTCTGTTAAAAAGAGAAAGGGAATTGCAATTTGTAGAGGAAAAAGGAATAATATATATAACAAAGAAGAACTTGCTAAAGCTGCAGATATATTATTAACTTTTAAGAATATAAAAGCATCGTTTGTAATTGGTAGAATATCTAAAGAATATATAGGTATTAGTGCTAGGAGTACAGGAGTAATTAAAGTTGGTAAAATAATGGAACAATTAGGTGGAGGCGGAGATGAATTTGAAGCCGCTACAGTTATAGAATCACAAAAAATTGATGAGGTAGTATCAAGTCTTAATAAATTAATAAAAGAAATATAGGAGGAGATAATATGAAAGTCATATTTTTAAAAGATTTAAGGGGACAAGGTAAAAAAGATGAGATTAAAGAAGTAAAAGATGGATATGCTGAAAACTTCTTAATTGCTAAAGGATACGCGGTTAAATTAACTGAGCAATCTTTATCTAAATTTAATAGAGATAAAGCTAAAGAAAAAGAACTAGATAATAAGAATAGAGAATCTGCTTTAAAAGTAAAAGAAAAGTTAGAAAAAGTAGAACTATCTTTTAAAGTAAAAACAGGAGAAGCAGATAAAGTATTTGGAAGTGTTAGTCCAAAACAAATAAAAGATGAATTAGAGAAAAAAGGATATAAAATAGATAAGAAAGATGTTCTATTAGATCATTCAATATCCTCTCTAGGTTATCATGATATAAAAATAGAATTATATAAAGAGGTTGTAGCGACAATAAAAATCAAACTAGAAAAATAGGGAGGTAATAAAATGCCTGTAAGAGAAGTACCTAACAATATAGAAGCAGAACAAGCGGTAATAGGTTCAATGTTTTTAGAAACACATGCTTTAGAAAAAGCTTGTGATTCTTTAACATCAGAGTCTTTCTATTTCAATAATAATGCTAAGATATTTAGTACTATTAAAGATATGCATGAAAATAAGACTCCAATTGATCTTACTACCGTTACAACAGAACTTAAGAATAAAAATATCTTATCTGAAGTAGGTGGAGTAGAATATCTAACTGAAATACTAGATAGAACTGCTACTGCTGCTTATATTGATCAATATATTAAATCTGTAGAAGATAGTGCATTATTACGTAAATTAATAGAAGTATCTAATGATATTACATCTAGCGCTTATTCTGCTGATAAAAATGTTAATGAAACAATTGATGATGCTGAAAGAAAGATTTTAAGTGTAGTTAAGAATAGACGTTCTACAGAGTTTAAAACTATTAAAGAAGTTCTTAATAAAACAGAACAAAATCTTGAATTCTTATCAAGAAGTAAGAGTGATGTAACTGGTATTCCTACTGGTTGGTATGATATTGATAAACTAACTACTGGATTACATGAACATCAATTAATTATAATTGCAGCTCGTCCTGCTATGGGAAAAACTGCCTTTGCAGTAAATCTTGCTACTAACGTAGCACTTAATACTGATAAAACTGTAGCCCTATTCAATATGGAGATGGGTGCAGAACAATTAGCAAATCGTATGTTATCAAGTTTAGGACAAGTAGAAGGTAATAAACTAGCTACTGGTAAACTTTTAAATGAAGATTGGAAAAGAGTAAATGAAGCTATTTCACAACTTTCTGATGCTAAGTTATATATGGACGATACTCCTGGAATAACTATTGGAGAAATTAGAAGTAAATGTCGTAGACTTGCTAGTAGTGAAGAAGGTCTTGGCCTTGTAATTGTTGACTACCTACAACTAGTTTCTAGTGGAGCAAACTATGGTGGAAATAGACAACAAGAAGTCGCTGATATTTCGAGAGCACTTAAAACTATGGCTATGGAATTAGATATTCCAGTAGTAGCATTAGCACAATTATCTCGTGCTGTTGATGCTCGTGAAAATAAAAGACCAATTATATCTGATTTAAGAGAATCTGGTTCTATTGAACAAGATGCTGATATAGTTGCTTTCTTATATAGAGATGACTATTATGATAAATCTAAAGTAACAGATAATAATACAAGCATTAGTGAATTTATTGTTGCTAAGCATCGTAATGGTCCTACTAAAACTATTGAATTATTATTTAAGAGAAATACATCTACTTTCTTAAGTTATCACAGTGATACAAAGGGTGAAGAAAATGAATAAAAAGTTATTAATTTCAATTATAGGTGGGTTGTTATTATGTTCTAGTATATTCTTTATGGGATATAAAAGAGTTGAAACTCCTAAAGAATTATATAGAGTTTATTTAGATGGTGTATCTTTAGGATATATTGAATCTAAAGCAGAACTAGAAGCATATATTGATGAACGTGAAGATGAAATTAAAAGTAAATATGGAGTAGATAAAGTATATTTACCTAATAACTTATCCATTGAAAAAGAAAAGACTTTTAATAAAAACATAAAAACTCCAGAAGAAATATATGATGAAATTAAAGATATAGCGCCTTTTACAATTAGTGGATATGAAATTAAAATAAAAGGTGTTAAAGAGGTAAATGATGAAGAAGAGGAAGAAACATATACTAAGACAGTATATATTTATGTCCTTGATAAAGATATCTTTGTTGACTCAATAGATGAAACGATAAAAGCTTTTATAAATGAAGATGAATATGAAGCATTTAAAACTAATCTTCAAAAACAAATAAATGATACTGGTAAAATAATAGAAAATGTATATATTAAAAATGCTATTACTATTAAGAAAACTAATATTTCTGTAGAGAATAAAATCTTTACAAATAAAGATGACTTAAGTAAGTACTTATTATTTGGAGATGCTTCTTCAGAAAAGAAATATGTTGTTAAAACCGGAGATACTATTGAAGATATAGCTTACAAGAACAAGATGTCTTCAAATGAGTTCTTAGTAGCTAATCCTAGTCTTACTAGTGAAGATAATTTATTATATGTTGGACAAGAGGTAAATATAGCTTCTATTAATCCTGCATTCAAAGTAGTTGAAAAAGATTACGTAGTAGAAATACAAACAGTAGAATATAATACTATTTATAAAGATGATAAAACTCTTGTTAAAGGTAAAGAAAAAGTCAGTGTTAAAGGAGAAAATGGTTCAATTAAAGTTGCTTATCACTTAACTAAAGAAAATGGTGAAACAGTTAATCTTGAATCTGAATCTTCTACTGTTATTAAGCAACCTGTAGATAAAGTAATACTTAGAGGTACAAAAGAATCTATGGGTGGAGGTAGTTATTCTACAGATGGTGTTGTAGCTAATGGTATTTGGTTTTGGCCTACAATTAAACCATATAGAATCACAAGTCCATATGGATATCGTAATGGTAAATTACATGCTGGAGTAGATATTCAACCTACAAATGGTAAAGCTTTAAATAGTAATATTTATGCTTCAAATAATGGTGTTGTAGCTCAATCTGGATATACATCATATAATGGTAACTTCATCGTAATAGATCATGGTAATGGTTGGTTTACTTCATATGGTCACTTAAATAAGAGATTAGTTAGTGTTGGAGATAAAGTTTCACAAGGACAAGTTATAGGTAAGATGGGTGCAACAGGACACGCTACAGGAGTTCACTTACACTTTGGATTATGGAAGGGTGCTAAACCTTATTATCCAGGAAGTACTAGTTATAACCCATTGAAGACCCTTAAATTCCAATAATGAAAATAAAAATATTAACAAGCGGATCTAAAGCAAATTCAACATTAATAATCAGTAATAATACAAAAGTATTAATAGATGTAGGTGCAACTACTTCTTATATTGAAAATGAATTAAAAAAAGAAAATCTAACTCCTAAAGATATTGATGCTATAGTTATTACTCATACTCATAGTGATCATATTAGTGGACTAAAAACTTTTATTAAAAGAACTAAGGCATCAGTATATATATCTGAACCATTAGTAGAAGAAATAATTAAATATGTTCCGATACCACAAATTAAATTAATAGATAAAACATTCTTTATAGATGAATTAGAATTTAATTTAATTAAGTTATCTCATGATGTAGATTGTTATGGAATGATTATAAAAGAAGATAATAAAGAAGTGGTATATATTACTGATACTGGTTATATTAATAGCAAGTATATAGATAAACTAGTCAATAAAGATTTATATATTATTGAGAGTAATTATAATGAAGAAATGTTAAGAAATGGTCCTTATCCTTTTCCGTTACAACAAAGAATTAGAAGTACTCATGGACATTTATCTAATTCTGATACTGTTGATTTCTTAAATAAGGTAATCGGTCCTAAAACAAAATTAATATTTCTAGCTCATATATCTGAAAATAATAATACTTATGATCTTGCTTATGAAGAGGTAACTAAAGGTATTAAGTTCAATAAAAAGAAAGTAATAGTAACTCATCAACTACAAGCTAATGAGATGGTGGAAATATGATAAAAATAATATGTGTTGGTAAACTAAAAGAACAATATTTAAAAGATGCGATAGATGAGTATAAAAAAAGATTATCTAAGTATACTGAATTAGAAATAATAGAAGTTCCTGATGAAGGATTATTAGATGATACTAAAACTTTAAAAAAAGAAGGAGAATCTATTCTAAAATATATTAATCCTAAAGATTATATAATTACTTTAGAAATAGATGGACATAATCTTTCTTCTATAGAGTTTGCTGATAAACTAAATAATATATATCTAACTAATAGTAATATTACTTTTATAATAGGTGGTAGTTTAGGTATAGATGATGAGATAAAGAAATTATCTAACTATAAATTATCTTTTGGTAAAATGACTTTTCCACATCAATTGTTTAGAGTATTATTACTAGAACAAATATATAGATGTTTTAAAATAAATAACAATGAATCTTATCATAAATAGATTTATTGTTTTTTTATTATGTGGTATCCTAATTTTAGAAAGTAAGTGAAGTTATGAAAGAATTACTTATATTATTATCATTAATTAGTTCTATTAAAAGTTATATTCCTGAAAAAGTAGAACCGACTGTAGATGTTACTGAAATGAGCATAACTGAAATACAAGAATCTATAGATGAAGGGTATCTAACTTATGAAGAATTAATGAAAATATATTTAGATAGAATAGATAAATATAATAGTAAATATAATGCTGTAATATATATTAATCCTAATGCTTTAGAAGAAGCTAAGAAGAAGGATGAAGAATATAAGAAAAATGGTAGAAAATCAGATCTATTTGGTATGCCAATCTTAGTAAAAGATAATATTGATGTTAAAGGTATGCCTACTACCGCAGGAGCTAAAGGGTTGCAAGATAATTATCCTAAAGAGAATGCTCCAGCTATTCAAAATTTAATAGATCAAGGAGCAATTATAATAGGTAAAACTAATATGAGTGAATTTGCTTTGTCAGCATATAATTCTTATAGTAGTTATGGTCATGTTAAGAATGCTTATAATATTAATTATTCTAGTTATGGGTCTAGTGGAGGTACAGCAGTTGGAGTGGCAGCTAACTTTGCGGTGGCAGGATTAGGTACAGATACTGGAGGATCAGTTAGACTTCCTAGTGCTGCTAACGATTTAGTAGGACTTAGACCAACATGGGGAAGTATTTCTGGAGATGGGGTAATTAAATATGATAAAACAAGAGATACTATTGGACCTATAACAAGATATGTAGAAGATAATGCAATTTTACTTGATGCCTTAACCGGAAAGGATGAATTTAAAAAATCAGCAACTTCTAAACAAACATTAAAAGGTGTACGTATTGGAGTAGCCTCTCAATTTATGTCTAATACTGATCAAGGTATTTATAATCTTATGCAAAAAGCAATTTCTAATTTTAAAAGCTTAGGTGCTGAAATAGTATATATAAGTGATTTCTATAATGGATATTATTCATTTAATGATAAATCTTTCTGTTATGATTTTAATGAGTATTTAAAGGGTACAACTGGTACAATTCGTTCATGGCAACAACTTAAAAAAGGAACAGATTATGTTAATAATATGAGTTGGGTAGATACGTCTTGGTGTAAGACTGATTATACTAAGAGTACTGCTTATTTAAATGAATTATCTGCTAGAAACAGTTTTACTGACTATGTAAGTAATAAATTTAAAAAGTATAATGTTGATGTAGTAATATATCCTACTATTAAAAATAAATTATTAACTGTATCATCTTCACGTACTAGTAGTGCTAAAACATATGCTTATACTATTACTGCTACTGGATTCCCATCAATGAACTTACAAATAGGTAAAATAGATGGATTAAGTTATGGTATGGAAGTAGTAACTACTGCTAATAACGAAAAGACTTTGTATTCTATTGCTTATCTATATGAACAAAAGACTAAGTATTATAATAATCCATCTATATCTAAAAACTTATATATAGTTACAAAAGAGGTAACATCTCTAAAAAACAAATTAAAAGTATCTAAAGATGAAGAACTTAATAATATAACTAGTATTTATCTTAAGAATTATTCTAGTAATACTAAATCTAATTTAAAAGAAAGTATTATTCTATCTTTATATGAATTAAAAGAAAGAAATGCCGGGAAGTGATTAAATGCTAGGTAATGATTGGGATTTATTATTAAAAGATGAGTTAGATAAAGATTATTTTAAAGAATTATTATCTTTTGTTGAAAAAGAATATAAAGAAAAGACTATTTATCCTAAAAAGAATGAAATATTTAATGCTTTTCGTCATACTTCATACGAAAATACTCGAGTAGTTATTTTAGGACAAGATCCATATCATGGAGAAAATGAGGCTGAAGGATTATCTTTTTCAGTTAAAACAGGAATAAGAAAACCACCTTCATTAAATAATATTTTTAAAGAATTAAATGATGATTTAGGAATACCTATTTCGACTTCAGGAAGTCTTCTTAAATGGGCTGATGAAGGAGTACTACTATTAAATAGTGTTCTAACAGTAGAAAAAGATAAAGCTGCTTCTCATCAAGGTAAGGGATGGGAAGAATTTACTGATGCAGTTATTAAAAAGTTAAATGAAAAAACCACTCCATTAGTATTTATCCTATGGGGTAGTTATGCTAGAAGTAAAAAGAGTCTTATTACCAATAAAGAACATTTAATAATTGAATCTGCTCATCCATCTCCATTTTCAGCATATAATGGTTTTTTTGGAAGTAAGCCTTTTTCTAAGACTAATAACTTTTTAAAGAGTAAAGGTTTAAAAGAAATAGATTGGGATTTAACAAAATAAAAATAGTGAATTAAATTTCACTATTTTTTTTGTTCTTACTTTTTAATATTTCAAATAGTTCTTCTTTATCAAAAGAATATAAATATTTAAAATCATATCCTTTTTTCTTAGCAATTATTTTAGAAGGAAATCTATCTATTAAATCATTAAAGATATTAGAGTTATCATTATAGAATCTTTTGGTTGCTTCTAAATCTAATTCTACACTTTCTAATTCTTTTATCTTAGCACCTACTATTTCATCTGGTATATAAGATTTATTTACTAATAAATATTCTTTTAATTCGTGATAATAATCTCCTAGATCTCTATCTAATGCTAAAGTATTATCTCTTTTCTTTTTAAGTATTTTATCTACATCACTAAACAAAGAATTATCATTTATAGAGTTAATATTATCAGCAATACTTTTCATGATTTCTGCTTTTTTATGAAGTAATTCATCTATTTCATTTTCTCCATCATGAATCTTTCTAAGTACTATGTCATAATCAACACTAATACTTACATATTTATATATAATTAATATAATTATTACAACAATTAATAATACAATGTATGGAATCATATCAACACCTCTATACTATGAATTATAGCAAAAAAATTATGACTATTCAATTATATAAAAATATATATTCTTTCAAAATAATGATATAATTAAGAAGAGAAATATAGGAGGATATATGAAAAAAGTATTTTTATCAGTCCTTATGATGTTGATGGGACTAGGTCTATTTATTTTCTCAATATATAGAATTATAGATTATAAAGAGAAAAACAAAACATATATTGAAACAGAAGCTACAGTAATTGGATATGCTGATAGAGATGATGATCAACAAGCAATAATAGTTCAGTATGAAGTAGATGGAAAGAGCTATACTCATACAGCTGATTCATCTTCTAATCATCCTAAATCTATTGGTAGTAAAGTAAAGATTAAATATAATCCAGAAAATCCGGAACAAATGATTTGGTCTAAAGATATCTCAAATATTTTATTACCAGCGGTTGGATTATTATTTATTGTTGCTGGAATATATTGCATATATGATAATGCTAAACGTTTAAAAAAAGATAAAGAAAGAGTAGAGGCGTAATATGAATTTTATAGAAAGAATTAAAGAAAGAGCAAAACAAGATATAAAAACAATAGTACTTCCTGAATCTATGGATGAAAGAGTACTTAAAGCTGCACTTGAAGCAGAAGCTGAAGGAATTGCTAATATAATTATTGTTGGTAATAAAGAAGAAGTGGAAAATAAAATGAATACTAGTTTTGATCATATTAGATTTATCGATCCTAATACTAGTGAATTAACTGATGAATTTATTACTAAGTTATATGAACTTCGTAAAGAAAAAGGGATGACTTTAGAAGAAGCTAAAGAATTACTTTTGAATGATTACATGTATTATGCATGTATGTTAGTTAAAACTGGTAAAGCAGATGGAGTTGTTTCAGGAGCATGTCACTCTTCATCTAATACTTTAAGACCAGCACTTCAAATAGTTAAAACTGCACCAGATGCTAAACTTGTATCTGCATTCTTCCTTATGGTAGTACCAAATTGTAAGTATGGAGACGGAGTATTTATTTTTGCTGATTCTGGACTTGAACAAAATCCTACACCAGATAGACTTGCTGCTATCGCGGGAAGTAGTGCTAAGAGTTATAAGATTTTAGTAGAACAAGAACCAGTTGTTGCAATGTTATCTCATTCAACTAAAGGTAGTGCTAAACATGATGATGTAACTAAAGTAGTAGAAGCAACTGAACTTGCTAAAGTAGATTATCCTGAATATAAGATTGATGGAGAACTTCAATTAGATGCTGCTATAGTTCCCGAAGTAGCTAAATCTAAAGCTCCTGATTCAGAAGTAGCTGGACATGCTAATGTATTAGTATTCCCTGATTTAGATGCTGGAAACATTGGATATAAACTAGTTCAAAGACTAGCAAATGCTGAAGCTTATGGACCAATTACTCAAGGTATAGCTGCTCCAATAAATGATTTATCTCGTGGATGTAGTGCTGATGATATAGTTGGTGTAATAGCAATTACTGCAGTCCAAGCACAAAACTAATAATAATTCTGCTTTATGCAGGATTTTTTATTTGCAAATATATCCTTATATGTTATAATCAAGCGTGAATTGGTGATATTATGAAAAATATTATTATAAGAGTAAAAATGATATCAGAATATCCTGAAGAAAAAACCTATAAAGGTTTTATTAATAATGACATAATATCTTATCTAGAAGACGATAAAACTAAGGTAGAAGTAGATCTTAATAAAAAAATTATAACTAGAGATAATGATGAGAAACTACTAGTAATTGATTATCGGCGTCAAGTAATTCATATTACCTTAAAAGAATATAATTATAGTTTAGATATGAATGTTTCAAATGTAGAAGATAAATATAAAGATAATTGTTTTTCTTTAAAATATGAATTAGAAAAAAAGATAATAGAATATATATTAGAATATGAGGAGATTTAAATGAGTTATATTAAAAAAATAGAAGAAGACTTAATTAAATATATAAATGAATGTGGTTATAACGTAGATAGTATTGATTTAACTGAATCTAATCGTCCTGATTTAGGGGATTATCAAATAAATGATGCGATGAAATTAGCTAAAGAATATCATACTAATCCAAGAGAAATTGCCGAGAAAATAAAAGAAAAACTAGAAACTGATTCTAGATTTACTAATATAAATATAGCTGGTCCTGGATTTATTAATATTACTATTAGTGATTCTGCATTAATAGAATTTTTAAATAGTATTCATAAAGATATTGAAAGTAATATTGATAAACAAGATAAACAAAAGATTATTCTAGATTATGGTGGAGCTAATGTAGCTAAAACATTACATGTGGGTCATTTAAGGCCAGCAAACATTGGTGAAGCATTAAAGAGATTATCAGTAAAACTAGGACATGAAGTAATTGGAGATGTTCACTTTGGTGATATAGGAAGACAATCTGGAATGGTTATATCTGAAATAAAAAGATTACACCCAAAGCTAAAATTCTTTGATGAATCATATGAAGGTGAATATGAAGATTTTACTATTACTGCTGAAGAATTAGGAGAAATATATCCAAGAGCTAGTCTTGCTGCTAAAGAAGACGAAGAAAGAATGGAAGAAGTAAGACAAATTACTGCTGAGCTTGAAGAAGGGCGTCGTGGTTATGTTGCTCTATGGGAAATAATTAAACAAACATCAATAGAAGATATTAAAAAGATATATCTTGATTTAAATACTACATTTGATCTATGGGAAGGAGAAACAGATTGTTATCCATATATTCCTGAAACAATAGATAAAATGAAGGATACAGGACTACTTTATGAAAGTGAAGGAGCGCTAGTAATAGATGTTAATGATGAATCTGATAATAAACCAATGCCACCATTAGTAGTTATTAAGAGTAATGGAGCAACTTTATACGCAACACGTGACCTTGCAACTATTTACTCTCGTATGAAGAGATTTAACCCAGATAAGATTTGGTATGTTACTGATTTCCGTCAAAGTTTGTATTTTGAACAAGTGTTCCGTGCTAGCAAAAAGACTAATTTAGTAAATCCTGATACTGAACTAGATCACTTTGGACTTGGTACAATGAATGGTCCTGATGGTAAACCATTTAAGACTAGAGATGGTGGAGTTATGGATTTAAAAGGACTTATGCAAGAAGTTATTAAAGAAGCTGAATCTAGATTGAATCCAAATATAATAGATCCAGAAGAAAGAAAAGAAATATCTAAGATAGTAGGGATATCTGCTTTAAAATATGCTGATATGATTACATTTAGAGGTACTGATTATATCTTTGATCCTAAAAAGTTCTCTGATTTAAATGGTAAAACTGGACCATATTTACTATATTCAACTATAAGAATGAAATCACTTCTTAATAAAAATGACACTGATTATAGTGAATATACTATTATTAATAATGATTCTGATAAAGATATTATTAAATGTTTATTAAATATGCCACTTATACTTAATAAGGCATATGATATTAAATCTTTAAATGATATCGCAGATTATCTATATAAATTAACTAGTTTATATAATAAGTTCTATTCCGAAAATAGAGTACTTACAGAGGAAAACAATGATTTAAAGACATCTTGGTTAGTACTTACTGATGTAGTAAAAAGAACTAATGAATTATTATTAGATATTCTTGGAATAAAAATTCCAGAAAAAATGTAAATAAATATATTGCATTTATAAATAATAAATGTTATAAAAGATACGGACTAATTAATCAACTGTTATCCACATGGGAGGAATTATATGAATATTAACGATTTAACCAAAGAAGAATTAGAATTATATTCACATAAAGATATTACTTATATGTTAATAAAGGAATTTGGTCCAATGAATACTGCTGATCTATTTAAAAAGATTACTACTTCATTAGAATTACCAAATAGCTTTTATGAAAATAAAATAGGTGATTATTATACTACTTTAACAACAGATAAAAGATTTATTTTATTAGATGATGGAACTTGGGATTTAAAAGAAAAGTACGCATCTGATAAAGTTAAAAAAGATATAGATGAAGACGAATTAGATGAAGATGAAGAAGAGGAAGAAGAAACATCTGAAGAAATGGAAGAAGAAGAGGAAGATGAAGATAACTTTGATTCTACTGCAAGCGAAGATGATTTTGATGACTCTGATGATGATTATAAAGATTTAGTTATAATTGATGAAGATGAAATGGAACTAGAAGAATAGTTCTTTTTCTTATATATTCAAGTATGTTATAATAACTGCGAAAGGACTGAGACTATGATAGAACGCCTAGAGATAATCAGTAAAAGATACAATGATTTAAATGAAGAATTATTAAATCCTAATAACTTGAGTGATATTCAAAAAACAACTGCAATATCTAAAGAAATGGCAGAATTAAAAGAAACTGTAGATACTTATAATAGATATAAAGAAGTAGAAACAAATATTATAGATACTAAAGAATTATTAAAGGATCCAGAATTAGCTGAAATGGCAAAAATGGAATTAGATAGTTTAGAAGAAGAACATACTAATTTAGAAAAGAAATTAGAAATGTTACTAGTACCTAAAGATCCTAATGATGGTAAAAATATTATTATGGAAATCAGAGGTGCTGCTGGTGGAGATGAAGCCAATATCTTTGCTGGAGATCTATATAGAATGTATACTAGATATGCTGAAAGAGAAGGATTTAAAACAGAAGTAATAGATTATGAAGAAGGTACTGCTGGTGGATTCTCTCAAATAGAATTTATGGTAAAAGGTTCTAATGTATATTCTAAATTAAAGTATGAAAATGGCTCTCATAGAGTACAAAGAGTACCTGTAACTGAATCTAATGGTAGACTTCAAACATCTACTGCTACAGTACTTGTTATGCCTGAAGTAGAAGATGTGGATGTAGAGATTAATCCAAGCGATCTAAGAATAGATGTATATTGTGCAAGTGGTCATGGTGGACAAGGTGTTAATACTACACCATCTGCTGTAAGAATTACCCATTTACCTACTAATACAGTAGTAACTTGTCAAAATGAAAGAAGTCAAATTCAAAACAAAGAACAAGCTATGCGTGTATTAAAAGCAAGATTATATCAAGCAGAACTTGAGAAACAAGAAGCTGAAGTAGGTAGTGAAAGAAGAAATAAAATAGGTACAGGAGATAGATCTGAAAAGATCCGTACTTATAACTATCCACAAAACAGAGTAACCGATCATAGGATTGGATTTACTACTAATAACTTAGATAATGTTATGAATGGAGATCTTGAAGATATAATTGATGCATTAATCAATGAAGATATGAAAATGAAACTATCAGGACAAGAAAATGACAGTTGATGATTTAATTGCTTATGGTAAAAGTAAAGTTCATTCGGATTTAGCTAAGATGTTACTTGCAGATCTACTTGATATGAACTCTTTAGAATTATTCATGATTCTAGATAAAGAAATAGAAGATAGAATAGTTTATGAATATAAAAGAAGAGTATCAGAACTTAGAGAAGGTAGACCAATTCAATATATAATTGGTAATGTTAATTTCTTTGGTAATAAGTTACTAGTTGATGAAAGAGTACTTATTCCTAGATTTGAAACAGAACAATTAGTAGAAGAGACTATTAATAGAATAAAGACTAAATTTGGAGATAAAGAAATATCTATTATAGATTTAGGTACTGGTAGTGGTGCGATTGGTCTTACTTTAAAAAGTAAATTACCTAATGTTAAAGTAACACTATTAGATATTAGTACTGATGCTTTAGATGTTGCTAAGACTAATGCTGATAATTTAGGTCTAGATGTAGAATTTATCCATAATGATATGTTAGATAATATAAATGATAAATTCGATGTAATTATTTCTAATCCACCTTACATTAGAACTAATGAAAAAATAGAAGATATAGTTAGAGATAATGAACCTAGAATAGCTTTATTTGGTGGAGAAGATGGATTAGATTACTATAAGCAAATACTTAAAGAAGTATCAAATAATATAAAAGAGAATTATTTAATAGCATTTGAAATAGGAGATTTACAAAGAGAAGCAATTACTAATCTAGTAAAAGATTATTTACCTAATGCAAAAGTAGAATGTTTAAAAGATTTATCTAATAGAGATAGAATGATTTTTATCTATAATTAGATAAGTCTTTTTTTCTCATATAATTGATATTATTGTTAATAATTGCTACAATTAAAGAAGAAAGAACTTTATATAAATAGGAGGAATTATGGAAGTATTAGAAATAGAAGGTGGAAAAAGACTTAATGGAACAATTAGAGTTAGCGGTGCAAAAAATAGTAGTGTTGCCTTAATACCAGCATCAATTCTTTCAGATGAAGGAGCAGTTACTTTATTAAATGTTCCAGAAATTAAAGATACGGATTCATTAACAGATATATTAAATTATATTGGTGCAGATGTTGATAGAAGTACTGAAAGTATGGTAATTGATTCAACTAATGTTACTAATAAAGATATACCAGAAGAGTTTGCTAAAAAGTTAAGAGCATCTTATTATTTTATGGGTGCTATGCTTGGTAAATATAAACATGCTGAATTATATTTCCCAGGAGGATGTTCAATAGGTGAAAGACCTATAAATCTACACTTAAAAGGATTTGAAGCTTTAGGTGGAGTTATTACTAATGAAGGAAGTAAATACATTGTAGATGCTAAAGAGTTAAAAGGTGCAGAGATCTATCTAGATATTGCATCTGTAGGAGCTACTATTAATATTATGTTAGCTGCTGTTAAAGCTGAAGGAACTACTACAATAGAGAATGCTGCTAAAGAACCAGAAATAGTAGATGTAGCAATGTTACTTAATAGTATGGGTGCTAATATTGAAGGTGCTGGTACTAGTATTATTAAGATTGAAGGAGTAAAACATTTACACGGATGTAGTCATGAAATAATTCCAGATAGAATAGAAGCTGGTACTTATATGATTATTGGTGCTATTGCTGGAAATTATTTAAAGATTGATAATGTTATACCAAAACATTTAGAAGCATTAATATCTACTTTAGAAGAAATGAATGTAGAACTAGATATTGGGGACGATTACGTAATCGTTAATAAACCTGATAAATATAAACCAGCAGTTATTAAGACATTACCATATCCAGGATTCCCTACTGACTTACAACAACCATATTCAGTACTTATGACTCAAGCTGATGGAGATTGTAAGATTACGGAGACTATTTGGGAAAATAGATTTATGCATGTACCTCATTTAAATAATATGGGTGCCAATATAGAAGTAGATGGAATGAAGTCTATTATTCATGGACCAACTCCATTACATGGTACTAAAGTAGAAGCGACAGATCTACGTGCTGGTGCAGCTATGGTAGCAGCTGGAATTATTGCTGATGGTAAGACTACTATTACTAATATTAATCACATCCTAAGAGGATATGAAAATATAGTAGAAAAGTTATCTGACGTTGGAGCAGTAATTAGAAAAGTTGAAGTAGAAGAATAGTACTTGCAAATTAAATAAATATTTGTTATATTATAAAAGCAATTTGAATTTTCTATGACAAATTAAGTCATGGCGGGAAGGAGAACCAATATGAAAGCAGGAATTCATCCAGAATATAAAGATACAAAAGTAACTTGTGCTTGTGGAGAAACTTTCACAGTAAAATCAACTAAAGATGAAATGCGTGTTGAGGTATGTTCTAAATGTCATCCATTCTATACAGGAAAACAAAGTAGAACTTCTCATGCAGGAAAGGTTGACAAGTTTAATAAAAAATACGGTTTTGATAAAACTAGTGAATAAGAGATGCAAATCTCTTTTTTATTTTGTATAATTAGTATGAGGTGATTATATGAAAATAGCAATTGCTAGTGATCATAGAGGGGTATCTTATAAAAAAGAAGTAATTGAATATTTAAAAAGTAAAAATCATGAAGTAATAGATTGTAGTCCAGTAAATAATCCTACTGATGACTATCCAGATTTTGCTTTTAAAGTATGCAATTTAGTAGTATCTAAAGAAGCAGATATTGGAATTCTTGTGTGTCGTACTGGAATAGGTATGTCTATCGCTGCTAATAAAGTTAAAGGTATTAGATGTGCTAAAGTAGATAGTGTAGAAGATGCTATTTTAAGTAGAAATGATAATGGTGCTAATGTAATGTCATTTAACTATACAAAAGATATGAATGAGATTAAAGAAATGATAGATGCATTTATAGGTGCAGAAGTATTAAATGATGAAAGACATCGTAGAAGAGTAGGAAAAATAACTGAATATGAGGAGACTACTAAAATAGTGTAGTCTTCTTTTACTTATTAAAAATATATTATATAATTGTATTGAGGTGATATCATGTCAGTAGAATATTTATTACGAGTATTATTAATTATATTGACTACATTTTCTGTATCTGCAATAATGATGCCTTTTATTATAAAAATTGCTTATCATATTGGAGCTTTAGATAAACCAAGAAAAGAACAAGAACATAGACACATACATAAAAAGACTACTCCTAAATTTGGTGGTATGGGTATATATATTGCTTTCTTAATTGGATATATGTTATTTGGAGTACATAGTGTCCAAATGAATGCTATTCTAATAGGTAGTTTCTTTATAATATTTACTGGTATGATTGATGATATTAATTCATTAAAAGCAAAAGAACAATTGCTAGGACAATTTGCTGCTGCATTGGTAGTAATACTTTATGGAGGAATACTATTAAATAAAATTAATTTCTTTGGTATATCTTGGAACTTTGGATTATTTGCTTATCCTATTACTTTAATCTTTATTCTAGGATGTATTAATATTATTAGATTAATTGATGGATTAGATGGATTAAGTGGGGGTATTACTGGAATATTCTACTTAACTATTGGAATTATTGCTTTTATTCAAGGTAGATATGGCACTTTAGAAATAACCCTTGCTTATATTATGCTTGGGGCTACATTAGGATTCTTATTATATAACTTTAATCCTGCTAAAACGTTTGCTGGAGAAACAGGAGCTACTTTCATGGGATACATGATTGCGGTTATTTCACTTCTTGGATTTAAAGGTGCTATGCTTACTTCAATAATTGTACCTTTAATAACATTAGCAATTCCAATTCTAGATACTTTATTTGCTATTATAAGAAGACTTATTAAGCATAAAAAGATCTATGAGGGTGATAAAGATCATATGCATCATCAATTATTAAAGATGAATTTCTCTCAAAGAAAGACAGTACTTGTAGTATATGGAATAGATTTGTTGTTCTCAGCTGCTTCTATTATTTACAATACTAGAGGTCAAAAAACAGGAATAATTATTTATTTAATATTAATGGTATTAGTAATTTGGTTTGTTTTACATACTAGTATTATTAGCCCTACAATTGCTGAAAAAACAAGAAAATTTGAAAATAAGATTTTACATAGAAAAACTACCTAAGGTAGTTTTTTTTATATTGGTGTGCTATTATATAAGTAGGAGGAGATGATTTAAAAATGAAGATTTCTATAAGAGGAGAAAAGGTAGAAATTACTGATTCAATGAAGAATTATGTAGCCGAGAAATTTGAAAAAATAGACAAATATTTAGAAAGTCCAGATCAAGTTGAGGCTAATATTCTTGTAAAAGTATTTAAAGATAGACAAAAAGTAGAAGTAACTATTCCTTTAAAGAACTTTATTTTAAGAGCAGAGGAAGCTCAAACCGATGCTTATGCAGCTATTGATGTATTAGTTGATAATATTGAAAGACAAATTAGAAAGAATAAAACAAAGATACAATCACAAGCAATAAAGAAATATAAAAATGAACGTAATTTTGCTATGAATGTAATTGATGAAATAGATGAAGATGAAGAGGAAGAACAAAAATTTAATATAGTAAAAAGAAAACAAATAGAAGCAAAACCTATGAGTGAAGAAGAAGCAATTCTTCAAATGGAATTATTAGGACATGATTTCTATTTATTCAAAAATCAAGATACTATGAAACCAACCCTTGTATATAAAAGAAAAGATAACCAATACGGTATCATTGAGACTTTATAATTTATATATATGACCTTAGTATCATTACTAAGGTTTTTTTATGTATAAAACCGTAAAAAATGCTTTAAATATAAAGGTTTATTTGATAAAATATTAAGTGCAGGAGATGATTTAATGAGCGTATTTAGAAAATTATTCGATCATGATTACAAAGAATTAAAGAAATTCTCTGTTCTAGCAGATAAAATTGATGCATTAGATAAAGAATATTCTAAGCTATCAGATAAGAAGTTAGCAGCAAAAACAGAAGAGTTTAGAGAAAGATTAAAAAATGGGGAAACATTAGATGATATATTAGTAGAAGCATATGCTACTGCAAGAGAAGCAGCGTATCGTGTAATTGGTGAAAAACCATATTATGTACAATTATTAGGAGCTATAGCAATCCATAAAGGTAATATTGCTGAGATGAAAACTGGTGAAGGTAAAACTTTAACAGCAGTTCTTCCTGCTTACTTAAATGCATTAAGTGGAGAAGGAGTACATATTATAACAGTTAATGAATACCTAGCACAACGTGATGCTGAATGGATGGGAAATATTCATAGATTATTAGGATTAACTGTTGGAGTTAACTTAAGAGATTTAACTCCAAAACAAAAACAAGAAGTATATAACTCTGATATTATGTATACTACTAATAGTGAATTAGGATTTGACTACTTAAGAGATAACATGGTAGTTAAAAAAGAAGATCGTGTACAAAGACCATTAAACTTTGCTATTGTCGATGAGGTAGACTCAGTATTAATCGATGAAGCAAGAACTCCATTAATTATTTCAGGAGGAGAACTAAAGAGTGTATCAGTATATCAAGATGCTGATAAGTTTGCTAAAAGTTTAACTAATGAAGATGATTATACAGTAGATGAAAAAACAAGAACTGTAGTACTTACTGAAGCAGGAGTTAAAAAAGCAGAAAAATTCTTTAAAGTATCAAACCTTTATGAATCAGATCAAACAAACTTAGTACATAGTATTAACCAAGCTTTAAAAGCTAACTATGGAATGAAATTAGATGTAGATTACGTTGCTCAAAATGATGAAATCATTATTGTAGATAAATTTACTGGACGTCTAATGAAAGGACGTGCTTACAGTGATGGACTTCATCAAGCAATTGAAGCTAAAGAGGGAGTTACAGTTAAACAAGAAACTAAGACTCTAGCAACTATTACATTACAAAACTTATTTAGAATGTATAAAAAACTATCAGGAATGACTGGTACTGCTAAAACAGAGGAAGAAGAATTCAGAAATATTTATAATATGTACGTTATTCAAATTCCTACTAATATGCCAGTAATTCGTGATGATGAACCAGATTTAGTATATGCTACTAAACAAGGAAAATTTACTGCTTTAATAGACGAAATTGAAAGAAGACATAAATTAGGACAACCAGTACTAGTTGGTACTATTGCAATTGAAACAAATGAACTTATTAGTTCACTTCTTAAGAGAAAGAAAATTCCTCATGAAGTATTAAACGCTAAGAACCATGCTCGTGAAGCTGAAATAATTGCTAAAGCCGGTGAAAAAGGTGCAGTAACAATCGCTACAAATATGGCTGGTCGTGGTACTGACATTAAGTTAACTGATGAAACTAGAAAATTAGGTGGACTTTGTGTATTTGGTACAGAACGACATGAATCTCGTCGTATCGATAACCAACTTCGTGGACGTTCAGGACGTCAAGGAGATCCAGGATATACTCAATTCTATGTATCTATGGAAGATGACTTAATGGTTAGATTTGGTACTGATAGAATTAAGAGACTTCTTCAATCATTAGGATTTGATGGTACTCAAGCTATAAAGAGTAGAACATTTACTAAATCAATTGAATCAGCTCAAGCAAGAGTTGAGGGTAATAACTTTGATATTCGTAAACAATTACTTCAATATGATGATGTAAATAATAATCAAAGAAAGATAATGTATGAAAGAAGAAATGAAATTCTAGATAATGAATCTATTCATGAAACAGTATTAAAAACTATTAAAGATCATATTACCGATGTAGTTAAATCACATATTTATCCTGAAGGAAAACTTACTAAAGAAGATTTAGAAGAAATAGTAGAATATGTTAATACATTAGTAAGAAAAGATTTCACAGTAAAAGATTTTGAAAAGAAATCTGAAGATGATATTATTGATCTAATCTATAATGAAATTATTACTGAATACAATGATAAGATTGGAGTTGTACCTCTAGCAATCGCAGAAGAATTCGAAAAAGTAATAACTTTAAATATTATAGATAAATATTGGACTGAACAAATTAATACAATGTCTCATTTAAGAGAAGGTATTAGTTTAAGAAGTTATGGACAAGAAAATCCGTTAAGAGCATATACTGTTGAAGGATTTGAATTATTTGATAGAATGTTCCAAAACATTGATAAAGATGTAACTAATTTCTTAGTAAAAGCACAAATTACTCAAAACCTAGAAAGAAAAGAAATTGGTAAGAGTAAGTTCTCTAACAAAGGTGATGAAGAACTAAAAAAACAAGAACCTGTTAGAAGTAAAAAAATAGGTCGTAATGATCCATGTCCATGTGGCTCAGGGAAAAAATACAAACAATGCTGTGGTAAGT
>CAMIWC010000002.1 GCA_946402315.1 uncultured Clostridium sp.
CATCAGACTTTGACTCTGACATGCGCTAGTTCGAATCTAGCCGAGGCAGCCATATTTGTTCCGCTAGCTCAGTCGGTAGAGCATTTGACTTTTAATCAAAGGGTCTGGAGTTCGAATCTCCAGCGGGACACCATTTGAAATAAAACCTTGTTTAATAACAAGGTTTTTATTTTTGTATTCATGCGTTATAATAAAAGTATAAAGGTTGTGAGTATTTTATGGGAAAAAGTATTATTGTTGGAAGCATGAATATTCAAAATAAATATCGAATTAGTAACTATGATGGTATTGATCCTAGTGGTCAAGATAATGCTTTAATATTAAGAGAATTCTTAGATGAATATAATATTGATATTTTAGGTACACAAGAATTAGTTCGTAAGTTTATTAAAAGATTAAATATTGTATTTAAACCAAAATATAAAATGTTTGGATCATTTAGATATGGTAATACTTTTTTGGTTAAAAAGATTAATATAGTAGATCGTTTTAATGAAACTGCTAGTATTATTACAAAACATAAAGTTATAAAATCTCGTACTCATAGACTACCTTGGCTACCTCATAATATTAAAGATATTATTGATGGTATTAAAAGAAAATCCTTAAGACCTAGAGTTGTTACATGTTGTGTAGTAGAAATTCCTGGGTGGGGAAGAGTAAATTATATTAATACTCACTTGGAACATAGATTAAATATAATTCAAATTAGACAATTAAATTATTTACACAAGTTAATCGAAAAATCTAAATATCCAGTTATTTTAACTGGTGACTTTAATATGGATATGAATATGCCTAGATTTAAAAATTTTGTAGATAATTTAAATACTATTGGTTATATAAGAGTTCCTAATGATGAAAAAACATGGAAGTATCAAGAAGATAAGTTACCAATAGATCACGTGTTTATTCCTAAAGAATGGAAAATAGATAATGTAAATATTATTAAAACAAAAGACTTAAAGTATTTTAGTGATCATTATCCAATACTTGTTAAGATATCTAAATAATATTTAAATTTTATACAAATAATGGTACAATCAAAATAGTTTGTTTTTAAGGAGTGATATTATGATATTAATCCCTAAAGTTGGATGTAATGAAGTAAAATATAATTCTAATTTAGCTAAGAAAACTGATTATGTAATTATAGTTAATGATAAAGATAGTAGTAATGTAGGAGACTTATTTAGTTTATGGAATCAAAAAACTAATGTTGTTATATGTAATGATATTAGTGACTATTATGATTTCATGAAAAAAGAAAGTAAAATGACTAGTAATAGTAATATTGTTATTACTGGTACTAAAAAGACTAGTTATGAAAGTTTATTAGATTATAAAAATCTTACAGAATTCTATTTCTTATATATTAAGACTATTAAAGATATAGATAAAAATATGAATAAGATTAATAAGAGTTTCTTAAATAAAAAGGATAATTCTATAGTAAAAGAACTTATGGATAATTTCATTACTATGAATTCTGGTGGGAAATATATAAGAGCCTTCTTAATAGGTTTAGGATATCACCTATCTAGTAAAAAGAATGATGACTATTATATGCCTCTTGCAGTTGCATATGAAACATTCCAAACAGCAATATTAATTCATGATGATATTATAGATAAAGCTGATACCAGAAGAGGAAAGACTACTATTCATAAAAAATATGAAGAAAAGTTTGATAAATTTGATATAAAAGATAAAGAGTTTAATGCTATTAAAAAGGATACAGGAGCAGCTCTTGCTTTATGTGTTGGAGATATTGGATTCTTTTTATCAAATGATATTATTGTAAGTAATTATGCTAATAATAGTAATTTATCTAAATTATTAAAGTTATATAATTCCATTGTTATTTATACAGGAAAAGGTGAAGTTATAGATGTATATCTTCCTCTTGCTGAAAAATATAATTCTAAATTTGTAGTATCTGAAAAGGATATAATGGAAATATATAGATTAAAAACAGCTTGGTATACTATAACTGGACCTCTTGCTTTAGGTATGACTATTGGTGGAGCAACTGATAAAGCTATTACATCTTTAGAGAAATTAGCAGAACCTTTAGGAATTGCTTTCCAAATCAAAGATGACATTTTAGGTATTTATAGTAGTGCTAATAAAATGGGAAAGAATAATTCTGATATAGAAGAATATAAACAAACAATTTTATTCTCTTATACAATGAATACTGAGTACAAAGATGAATTATTAAAGTATTATGGTAAGAATAATCTTACTGAAAAAGATATCTTAAAAGTTAGAGAAATCTTTGAAAAGAGTGGAGCATATGACTATGCAATCCATAAAATGGAAGAATTATTTAGTGAAAGTAAAAAACTTATTAAGAGTAATAGAAGTATGAAGAAAGATTATAAGAATATTCTTCAAGGATTTATTACTTATCTAGAATTAAGAGATAAATAATATGAAAAAACTATTAATAATTATATCTTTCTTTGGATTTATGTTTTCTTTAGGTACAACTATTAAGTATTATAAAGAAATAAATAATATTACTATTGTTGAATATAATTTCTATGCTAAAGAAAATGAAAAAGGTAAACAATATAAAATAAACTATAATGATATAGAAGATAATAGATTAAAAGAAATAGTAAAAAAAGAAAAAGAAGCTGATGACTGTTCTTTTGATGATATTGGATTACCTAAATGTGTTAGTAAAATTAGAAATGATAGTATGAAGTATGAAAAATATTATATAGTTTATTATGGAGATAATTATTATAAAGTTATATATAAAGTTGCAGATATTAAATATTTAGATAAAATAATAAATAATTAATTGAAAAGGTGAGTTTATGAAAAAATGTGTAGTCATTTATAATTCTCATAGTGGTAAAAAAATTAAAAAGAATTTTTTAGCTAGTTATGTCGATATTTTACTTGAAAATGATTATGATCCAGAAATAATCTTTTCTAAATACAAAGGACATATAACAGAAACTGTAAGAAATCTTCCTAATGATGTTGATCTAGTTATTAGCGTTGGAGGAGATGGTACTTTTAATGAAGCAGTTAATGGTAACTTACAAAGAGAAAGGATGCTTCTTTTAGCTCATATTCCTCTAGGTACTACTAATGATATTGGTGCTATGTTTGGATATGGAAATGATGTTATCAAGAATTTAAAATATTTACTTGATGGAGAAGAAAGAAAAATAGATATTTGTACAGTTAATAAAAAAGCATTTGTTTATGTTGCTGGATTTGGTAAATTTATGACTATTCCATATGAAACTACTAGTGCTGCGAAAAAAAGACTTGGATATCTTGCCTATTTATCTGAAGGAGTTAAACATTTCTTTGGAAGAACAAGATTACATGAAATGACATATAAAGTAAATGGAGAAGAGTATACGGGACTATTTTCATTTATATTAATAAGTAATGCTAATCATATCGCAGGAATTAGTAACTTTTATAATAATGTTTATTTAGATGATAAAAAGTTTGAAGTATTATTCTGTAATCTTACTAAAAGAAAAGATATAGTTAAAAGTTTATTATATTTAACTGCAGGAGATATAACTAAAGTTCCTGGATTCTATTTTTATAAAACAGACAAAATTGAGATTAATTTTACTAATGAAACTGATAAATGGTGCGTTGATGGAGAAGAACTTATGGGTAAAGCGCATAAGTATAAGATTGATATTGTAAGTGATTTTCCAGTAATGATGCCTAAAAAGAATATCAAGAAACTGTTTGTATCAGAAAAAAAGAACAACTAGATTGTTCTTTTTTTATTGTATTAAAACTATAATTCTTTTATAATTAAGATGATAAGATAGGATGGATAGATATGAAGAGAAAAATATTTTATGTTATGTTATTTACAATTATATGTTTAGTTCCAAGAGTAGATGCAGCAACTGCTAGAAAGACTTGTAATCAAATTGAACTTAAGAACTACAAAGAAATAGCAACTAATATGACAGCTAATTATGAATTAGTAGCTAATATGGAAACTTATGATGATTATGATAATATTCCTATGGGTGGTACAGCTCAAGATTATTATTATAGAATTATTATCGATAATGTTACTGAAGAATTCTATATTAAAGTTGGAGCTCATAAGTTCTTATATAAAGATTCTAAAGATGGAAAACTAGTAGCTGATTATATGTACCATGGTGGAGCAAATGTAAATGTTGGTATTTATGTTGCTGGAAATGGAGATTGTAAAGATACTTTAGTCAGAAATATTGCTGTTAAATTACCATATTATAACGTATATAGTGTTTTTCCTGAATGTGAAGGAAAAGTGGGTATATTAAAAATATGTTCTCCTGATATTGATACATCTAAAATAAATGAAGAATCATTTAAAAAAATGGTAAAAGAACAAGAAGAAGAATATAACAAAGAAAATGCACCAGAAGAAAAAGAAGAAGTTAAAGAAGAAAAATGGTATAAAAAAATTATTAATTGGTACAACGATAATAAAAAATTAACTATTCCTGCTACAGTAGCAGTAATCGTTTTAATAGTATTAATAGTTATTAAAGTAAAACGTGATAATAAGAACAAAATAAAAGTAGATTTGGGGGATATTTAATATGAAAAAAATAGTATTAATTATAACTACAATATTTTGGATTGTTCCTTTAATTGTTTTTGCTGATTGTATTCAACCAATTTCTGGAGGAGGTAGTTCTGAACCTCCTGCACCAAGCTATGGTCCTGGTTGTGGCGAAGAAAATGCCAATACTTGTCTTAGTACAGGAAATGGATTTGGAGTTAGATTTCAATTATATGAGGTAAAAAGTAAAGACGAGATATATTTAAAAGGATACTTTGATGTTTTAAAAGGAACATTACCATCTAACACAAGAATTAGTGCTCCTGGGCATAATACTTTGTATAATAAATTACATTGTACTAAGGTAACTAGTTTACAAGCTGCTAGAGATAAGAGAGAATCATATCTTATACCAATAAAAGATGTTACTGGAGATGGATATATTACAGATGAAGATATGAGAGGTACTGTAAAAAAATATCTAAATGGTGACTATGGAAAAGTATGGATTGATGATAATATTTGTTGCGGAGATAATAGCGCATATAAAAAAGGAGAATTAGCTACATGGGCTTTTGATTACGAAGGAAATACACCTAAGAGTGGATTCTTATATACATATTTCTTTACTCCAATATTAGAGGGAGAATATGAAACTGCTGCTAATTTATTTGGAATGACAGAAGATGCTTTAATGGAAATGCTTAATCATCCAGATGATTATTACATTACCGCTGAAGTATTATATACACATTATGATAGTATTCCTAAAACACCATATTACTTTATGCCTGTTAGTGAAAGTGGATTTACTCATGGAGCTAGAGATGTTCATACAGCAATTATAACTACTCCTAATGATCCAGATGCTTATTTGTTGATTCCAAATATGATAAAAAAGGTTAATGCTGCTAATACACTTTACTATAACTGGTATGGTTATAGTGATGGAAAACAAAATTATAAAGCAACATGTGAATATGCCTATGGATTTGAAGCATGGAATATTAGAGAAATATGTGATGAATGTGGTAAAAGTTGTGAAAACGATTGTAAAGATACTTATCCAGATTCTGCCGAAAGATTAGCTTGTGCAAAATCTTGGTGTGCAATAAATGATCCAGATAATACTGAATGTGTTAGTTCATGTAGAACTCCTGTTCCAGATGATGCTGGATGCTTGCCAGGAGAGACTGATGGTAAACAATGTAGTGATTATAAAGCTAGTAGAGATTCTAATTCAGAAAAAGAATTAGATTGTGAAGAAACGGATGAATCTATAATAAATAATAAGACTCATCTTGCTGCTAAGGTTTGTTATGATGATAATTCAGATTTTAGTGATGGTAATACTGAAGATTTAGGTACAGATGATTTCGATTATGGAACTAAGTTCTATAAAATTGTTTGTGAAACAACTCTTGATTTTAAAGATCTTCCAGGAAAACAATATATTTACCTAGATCAAGAACAACCTATGTTTATTCATTTTAGTTATAAAGTTAATTATAAAAAAGAATGTACTTTATATTATAAAATTGCTAGTCAATTAAAGACTGACAAAACAGGACTTTGGACATTAGATTATTCTAAAAGTAGAATTAAATATGATATAGATGCTTTAGATAATGCTTATGAAGAAACTGAAACTAAGATGAATGATTCTGAAACAACTGCTGAAGAAAAATTAATCTATCAAGCTGTATTAACTAATATTACTACAACTAAAAATAAATTAGAAAGTATTTATAAAAATGCTATTACGAGATTAGAAAACTTATCTAGATCTGAAGCACCTGAAATAGTTAAAGAAAATGATCTTGAATTAGTTTTATTTGATTATTCAACATATACAGAGTATCGTCCTACTGGACCTGAATTTGTTTTAGTACCATATATATGTGAACCAATAGACAAAGAAGAATTAGGAACTAGACTAATATGTTTATTTAATAATTATGAAGAAGTTCAATATATAACATATAAAGAAGATAGTTATGAATGTAGGGGTGAAGGTGGACAATATGTTTATGATAGTGTTCATAATAAAGGAACATATACAGAAACTGTTTATTACACTTTACCAGATAGTTATATAGGAGCTCATTCTGATAACATTGGACCATATCATACTATAAGTGATTGTGAAGATGCAGTATCTAGTTCAAATGGATTCTGTAAAATTGTTGAGTACACTTATGTATTACCTCCATTTGATGGAGTAAATCCAACTGGATACGCTAGTGAAGTAGCTAAAGTAGGAGATAAATTAACATTAAAATTTGAAGCTGGAGAATGTAATGAGTTTGGATTCACTTACAAATGTGATTATGAATTTGAAGATAAATACTGTGAAGCATGTAAAGGAATAGATAAGACTTCTGAGGAGTATAAAAAATGTCTATATGAAAAATGTGGATGTGAAGCTTATTGTGGATCAGATGCAGCTTGTAGATTCTTATATTGTCCAAAACCATGTGAAGGATGCGACTGGGGAAAAGAATTAGAAGATGATGAGTGCCAAAAATGTGATGACAGCTGTAAGTCTTTAAAAAATGGCGATGTTAAGAAATATACAGATTGTATTTATGATGAATGTTGTTATAAACCATGTAATGGAAATATAGCATGTGAAGAAAGATGCTGCATAAGTAAATGTAATTATTTATATTCAGGAAATGCTTCTGAAAGACAAAAATGTATTGAAGAAGAATGCCCTAGTCCACCACCAGGAGGGACAAACTATATATTTAGAACAGTATCATTACATAATCCATTCCCAGATAGAGGAACTGAAACAGGAGTAATTGGTAAAAACTGGTATAACAAAGAAAAAATTATAACAGACGCTGATGAAGCTGGAAGATATCATGATAGTACTTCGGGATTTAATAATAGATATGAATATAGTATAAAAATCAATTCTAAACAATTGAAACAAGTTAAAAAGATGGTTAAAGAAGAAAAACAAAGAATAGATGGCGTTGAATATAATGGAACAACATCATATAAATTCTTTAAGAAATCTGATGCTTATACAAGTGGAAAATCACCTTATGCATATTGTAGTAAATTCTTATATGAAGACCTAGCTAATATAGGTGTTAATGTTCAAACAACTGAAGCAAGTTTATACTGTGTTAGCATTAATTAAGACGAATATATTTCGTCTTTTTTATTGTAATAATAATAGATATCTTTTATAATTAAAATGATAGGGTAGGATGTATATGAAGAAGAATATTTTGTTTGTTTTAATGCTAGTATTTATACTATTCTTTGGAACAAGTGTAGATGCAGCTAAAAAGAAAAACTGTGATCAACAAGTTCTTAAACCAATTAAAGAATTAGCTTCTCAAGTAACAGTTAATTATGAATTGGTTACTTATATGGATACATATGGAGATTATAGTAGAGTTCCTGATGGAGGTAATATTCAAGATTACTACTATAACATCATAATAGATAATATGAGTGAAGAAATATATGTAGATTTTGGACCATATACTAAATATTATAAAGATTCTAAAGATGGAAAATTAGTTGTTGAATCTGCATTTAAAGGTGGTGCCAAACTATCAATAAATATTTATTCAGCTACTGGTGGAGACTGTAAAGATACATTAATTAAAACTATAGTACTCAAACTTCCTTATTATAATATTTATAGTATCTATCCAGAATGTGAAGGAAATGTTGGTAAACTAAAAATATGTTCTCCTGATATAGATACATCTAAATACTTAGATGATGATTTTAGAAGAATAGTTAAACAAGAAGAAGAGGAATATAACAAAAAACAAGAACAAGAAGAAGAACATAATAAAAATGAAAAATGGTATATAAAAATAATTAACTGGTATAAAGATAATAAAAAATTAACTATTCCTGCAACAATTGCAGTAGTATTATTAATACTATTAATAGTAATTAAAGTTAAACTTGATAATAAGAGCAAAGTAAAAGTTGATTTGGGGGATATTTAAGATGAAGAAAATATTATTAGTAATAACATTGTTAGTGTTTCCAATGGTAATCTTAGCACAAGATTGTCCTAGACCAATTTCTGGAGGAGGTAGTTCGTATGTTACACCATCTGATCCAGGAAGAGGATGTACTGCTTGGGATGGAAATACTTGTAATAGTGATAGAAAAATTGGAATAAGATTCCAATTCTATAAAATTAATAGTAAAACTGATATTCAATTAAAAGGGTACTTTGATGTTTGGGATTCATTACCAATGGCAAATGCTAGAATAAGTAAGCCTGGACAGAATACTCTTAAGAATAAGATTAATTGTACTAAAGTAGCTTCTTTGACTGCTGCTAGAACAAAAAGAGAAGGTCACCTTTTACCAGCTGATCTTAATAATGATGGATATATAAGTGATAGTGAAATGCAAACAGTAGTCCAAAACTATGTTGATGATGCATATGGTAATACATATTTTGATTCAACTTTAAAGACAGCATTTAATAATGGTACAATGGCTACTTGGGCTTTCTATTATGAAGGGGAAACACCAATAAGTGGATATTTATATACTTATTTCTTTAAGCCAATACTAGATGGATACTATGATGAAGCTGCTGCATTATTTGGAATGAGTAGAAGAGATTTAGATGAAATGTCTAAAGATCCAGACAAATATTACATTACAGCTGAAGTTATGTATGGGCATACAGATGCTCATGTAGGAACTCCATATTATTTAATGCCTGTAAGTGAAAGCGGATATACTCATGGAGCTGAAGATAAGTATGTAGCAATTATAACTACTCCACAAGATGTTAATACTGTTGGTTTAATACCTAATTATATTAATAAAGTTTCAGCTACTGGTATTCATAGATATATGAACTATGGTCATGGATATGCTAATGATTCTTATGCATATCTAGCAACATGTAATAATGCTTATGGATTTGAAGCATGGAATATAAGAGATGTATGTCCTCCATGTACTACAACACCAACTTGTGAAGTTGATTGTGGTGATTATGATTCAGACTCTGCTGAAAGATTAGCTTGTGCTACATCATGGTGTGCTATTAATGATTCTGGAAATTCATCTTGTGTAAGTTCATGTACAAATCCTATTCCAGATGATTCTGGGTGCTTGCCTGGGGAAACTGATGGTAAACAATGTAGTGATTACAAAGCTGGTAGAGATAATAATTCATCTAAAACATTAGATTGCGAAGAAACAAGTCAATCTATAATTAATAATAAGACTCATCTTTCATCAAGAGTTTGTTATGATGATGATACTGATTTTGATGATGGAACAACTACTGATTTAGGTACAACAGATTTCGATTATGGAACGAAGTTCTATAAAATTGTATGTGATACTACATTTGATTTTAAAGATCTTCCAGGAAAACAATATATTTACTTAAGTAAGGAACAACCAATGAGTATCCATTTCAGTTATAAGGTTAATTATAAGAAAGAATGTACATTAAAATATAAAACATCAAGTGACAAAAAAGCATCAATTGGACTTTGGACAACAAATTATTCTAATAGTAGATTAAAATATGATATAGATGCTTTAGATAATGCTTATGAAGAAACTGAGAATAAGATGAATGATCCTGAAACAACTGCTGAAGAAAAGTTGGTTTATCAAGCTGTATTAACTAATATTACTGCTACAAAAAATAAATTAAGTGGAATAGCAACTTCCGCTTCTTCAAGATTAGAAACATTATCAAGAACAGAAACTCCTGAAAATATATTACGTAATGATATAGAATTAGTATTATTTGATTATTCAACATATACAGAGTATCATCCAACTGGACCTGAATTTGAATTAATTCCAGTAGTATGTGAACCAATTGATTCAGAAACATTAGGAACTAGATTTATCTGTTTAATGAATAAAGTAGAAGAAGTACAATATGTAACAATAGGTTCAACTACCTATGAATGTAAGGGTGAAGGTGGACAATATGTCTATGATGCTGCTCATAATAAGGGAACTTATACTGAGACATTGTATTATACTTTACCAGATAGTTATATTGGAGCTCATTCTGATAACATTGGACCATATCATACAATAAGTGATTGTGAAGATGCTGTATCTGAAGCTAATGGGTTCTGTAAGGTAGTAGAGTATGCTTATGTATTGCCTCCATTTGATGGAATAAGTCCAACTGGATACGCTAGTGAAGTAGCAAAGGTTGGAGATAAATTAACATTAAAATTTGAAGCTGGAGAATGTAATGAATTCAGTTTCACTTATAAATGTGATTATGATTTCGATGATACTTATTGTGAGGCTTGCCAAGGAATGGATAAGACTTCTGAAGCTTATAAAAAATGTTTATATGAAAACTGTGGATGTGAAGCTTATTGCGGATCTGATGTAGTATGTAGATTCTTATATTGCCCAGAACCTTGTGAAGGATGTGGATGGGGTCAAGTATTAAGAGATGATGATTGCCAAGAGTGTGAGAAAAAATGTTCTTCATTACAAATGAATGCTAAAAAATATACAGATTGTATTTATGATGAATGTTGTTATAAACCATGTAATGGAAACATAGCATGTGAAGAACAATGTTGTGTAAGTAAATGTAAGCATTTATATTCTGGTAATAGTGCTGCATATGAGACATGTTTAAAGGAACAATGTCCTGACCCTCCTCCTGATAAACCAGATGATCCGGGAAAAGACTATTTGTTTAGATCAATTTCTTTATATGATCCATTCCCAGATAGAGGAACAAAAACTGGATTAATTGGTAATAACTGGTACAACAAAGAAAGATATATAACAGATGCTGGTGAAGCAGGACAATATCATGATAATACATCGGGATTTGGTAAAACAGATTATGAATATAGTATTACTATTAATTCTAAACAATTAAAACAAGTTAAGAAAATGGTAGAAGATGAAAAACAAAAAATAGATGGCGTTGAATATAATGGAACAACATCATATAAATTCTTTAAAAAATCTAATGCTTATACAAGTGGAAAATCACCTTATGCATATTGTAGTAAGTTCTTATATGAAGACTTAGCTAATATAGGTGTTAGAGTTAAATCAACTGAAGATCTATACTGCCAAAAAGTAGATTAAGGCGAATTTTATTCGCCTTTTATTTTTGCTAAAATGGTTGAATTATTTAGATAAAAAAACTATAATAATATTAGTATGATAGGAGTGGGAAAATGCGTAAAAAACAATTAATAATTATGTTTTTAATTATATTTGCATTTGCCTTTACAAAGGTTGATGCCGCAACTTGTTCTAACTTAACTGATTTGAAGACAGAAGCTAGTTTAATTGAGGTAAATTATGAACTTGTTAAACCTCATGCTGGTGATAATGGAGATATGGAAGAATCTCTATATGGATACGATTTATATATTTCAAATGTATCTGATAATTTTGAAATAAGAATAGGTGGTATTTATTATTCTTCTAAAGATGCCAAAAATGGAACATTATACTTAAAAGAAGCATTACAATACGGAGGATATACTACTACAGTTGAAGTATATGGTACAGAAAAATCAGGATGTAAGGATTATAAGATTAGAGGTATATCTGTTAAACTACCTAGATATAATAGGTTTAGTGAATATGAAGAATGTATTGGTCATACAGCAGAATATCCAATTTGTTATCCTGATGCTAATACAGAAAAATATTATGATGAAACATTTAAAGAAGAAGTATCAAAACAAGCAATAAAATATGAAGAAAAACAAAAAAAGAAAAATAAAAAAGAAAACAATAACACAAAAAAGAAAAACGTTTTTGAGTTATATCTAGATAATGCAGGAATAACGGTACCAATTACTATACTTATTGTTGTAGTAATTGCTGGAATTATATATAAAGTAATTGTTGATGATAAGAAAAAAGTAAAAATAGATTTGGGGGTAAAGAAAAATGTTAAAAAACGTCGTAAATAGATTATTAGTTGTTTCTTTATTGATACTTACACCAATTGCTGTATTTGCTCAAGATTGTACAACTCCAGGAATTGGAGGAGGTGCATCTTCTGGTGGAGGAGGTACAGCTTATTCTGAAGGATGTAGTAGTGCAACTTGTGTAAGTATTCATAATGGAAAATATGTTGGAGTTAGATTCCAAATATATGAGTATTCTGGTGGAAGTGCTGATAATATTAAAATGATTGGTAAAGGAGTAGATGTTTGGGCAACAAACGAACTTAATGAACCTAATAAGTTCTTCTTTAGTAGTCCATCAACTCCAAACTTACAAATAAAATCAAAATGTACAACTCCAGGAAATACATTTTATCCTACTACAATTCAAGGAAATCATACTTTAAGTTTTGCTGAATATAGTAGTGGAAAATATGGTCAAGTTAAAGTTGATACAAGTTTAACCGATAGATATAAAAAACATACAATTAATACATGGGCATTTGTTCACGATGGAAATAAACCAATTAGTGGATGGATATCAGAAAACTTATTGAAGAAGTTAATTGATGGATCTTCTACTAAGTTAGCTGAAGTTAAATCTCTATTCAGTTTGACTGATGCTGAAATGACTAGAATCAGAACTAATCCTAAAAACATATATATTACAGCTGAAATATTATATCGTTTCTGGGAAAATCATACAGATCACTGGTATTTAGGAACAGTTTCTGAATCAGGAAGTGTTCATGGATATGGTGCATTACATAACGCTTTATATATTAGCGCATCTCATGATCCTGATGTTGGTAAGATTGTACCAAACTATATTAAAAAGACTGAACCTACTACAGTAGGATTCATGGGAATAGGTAGTGGAGTAGGTGCTGAAGCAGCATGTAACGTTGCTAGAGGATACGCTGTATGGAATCTAGAAATGGTTTGTTGGGAATGTGGAGACAGTTGTGAAACAGCTTGTCAATACGCTCAAAAAGGAACTCAAGAAAGAGCAGCCTGTGCCGTTTCATATTGTAGTACTAAAGAACCTAATAATACTAGTTGTTTCAAAACTTGTACTACAGTTCCTGATGATGTTGGTTGTGATCCGGATACTGAAAAGAAATGTTCTGATTATAAAAACAAACCAGTTAAGAAATCAGATAATTGTAAAAATTTAGAATCTACTGATACTGAAGGGTTTAGTACTTCTATATCAGCTAAGATGTGTTACGATGAAAAAAGTGATTATGGAGATGGAAATGATGTAGAGTATTCATTAGGTACTCAAACATATTCAAATACTATTTACTATAAGATAGATTGTACTGAAAAAATGGAGATTTCTGGTTTACCTTATCAACCACAATCTATTTACTTAACTGATAACACTCCTGGTAATTTCCATTTCAGTTATAAAGTTCTTTATAATAGAACTTGTGAATTATTCTATAAAACAAGTTTAGCTTATCGTAAAACTCATCCAAATACCTATTGGATTAAAGTAAATAATGATAGTGAATGTGCTACTAAATGTAAACTAGATGAAGATAGAAAAGCTTTGGAAGATGCTGTTCCAAAAGCTGAAGCATTACTTGCTGAATATCAAGCTGCTTTAGCATTAAATCCAACAGATGAAAAACTAATCCAAAATGTTAGAGTTCAAGAAGGAACTATAAATTTCATTAATAATGTAATGATACCTAATCTAGATAAAACTAGAACTAATGCGAAAGAAAGATTTAAAAATATATCTAATGAATCGACTCCAGAAGAGTTAACAATTAATGAATTAAAATTAAGAACATATAAATATGATAAAATATCTGAACATGAAGATACACCACTAGATATGATTCCAATTGTTTGTACTCCAACTAATACCGAAACAGAAAAGAAAGAAAGATTCTTATGTATGCTTAATGGTATGGATGGAGAAGGAATAAGAACTATTAAAATTCATGGTATCGATTATGAATGTGTAGGTACTGGTGGAGTTGTAGAAGGTACTGGAAGTACAGTTACTTACGAAGAAGTAGTTGTTTACTCTGTACCAGATAGTTATGTATCAACTCAAGTAAATTCTGCTGGTAAAATATATCATTATGAAGATCAATGTGATGATGCAACTAAAGGTGCTAATGGATTCTGTAAAATCATAGCATTTGGTTATACATTCCCAGCCTTTGACGGAAAAGATCTTCAAGATTATATTGATCAAGTTAATAGTGTGCCTGATAAAGTAACATTATCTATTCAAGGTGGACTATGTGATGAACTTGCTTACGACTTTACTTGCGATTACAAAGTTGAAGATCAATATTGTACAGGTTGCGATGCTTATCCAGTTGGTTCAGATGCTTACATAGCATGTTATGAAGAAAACTGTTCATGTGATGCTTATTGTGGATCTGATGTAGTGTGTAGATATAAATATTGTCCTAAGTTATGTAAGGGATGTAATTGGAAAGAAGTAGAGGAGTCATGTACAAATTGTACTTCTAAGTGTTCCAATTATGTTGTAAATTCAAAAGAATATGTAACATGCTTCTATGATGAATGTTGTACCTCTCAATGTGATGGTAACTGTGGATGTACTTATAGTTGTTGTGCTACTAAGTGTGATGAATTATATTCATCTAATGCAACTAAATTAAAAGAATGTAAAACAGAATGTACTAAAGACTTACAAAGTTGTAAGGGTGGAAACGATTACTTATATCGTAATATATCTTTACATAATCCGTTCCCAGATAGAGGAACAGCTACTGGAAATATTGGAAACAACTGGTATAATAAAGAAAAGTATATTACTAATACTGATGAAGATGGATACAAAGATAGTACTGATGGATTCTCAGAAGAGTATGAGTATTATATTAAGATTGATTCAAAGCAATTAAAAGAAGTAAAAAAGATGATTGAAGAAAACGGCGTTGATGAAGAAGGTAATAAAGATTCAACTATGTATAAAGCATTTGGTAAATCAAATTCATATATTAGTAAGAGAGATTCAAGAGCTTATTGTAGTAAATTCTTACATGAAGATTTATCTAGAACAGGAGCTACTGTAAAAGTTAATTATGAATCTAGTACTAATTGTAAAAGTATAGGAGGTTAAAAAATGAAAGTATCAATTTGGGGTTATTTATTCTTATTCTTAGGACTATTAGGAATTGTCTTAATAAATGTATTTGGTGAAATAACAGTAAGTGACCAACAAAACTATTATTCTTTAAAAGAAATTACAAAAGCAGCTATGTTAGATGCTGTAGATACCGTTGCTTATCAATATGGTTTAGGATATGATGGTATTACTCAAACTACTGATTCTGAATCAGTACACTGTAATGCTGGAGTTCCTGGAACAATAAGAATTATTAAAGAAAGATTTGTTGAGTTATTCATTGCTAAATTTGCTGAAGAGGCAGACTTAAATAGAAACTATGAAATAGTATTTGAAGACATTGATGAATGTCCTCCTAAAGTTACTGTAACTGTTAAATCAACTCAATCATTCAGTTTTATTCAAAAAGCCTTTGGAATGGATAAAAATGGAACAACTGTTGATTCTGCTGATATAGTTAATACTTTATCTGGAATCTTAGAAACTGATGAACCATTTGAAAAATAATAAAAAGAACGTTTAATAAACGTTCTTTTTTATTTAATAAAACCAGTTTTCTTTAATTTGGATTCGATTACATCTTTAGTAACACTTGCTCCTGATAGTCTATCCATTGCACTTGTTTCTTTACCATCTTTGAAAAATATAACAGTAGGAGTACCATCAACATTATAATCTTTTAAGAACTGAGATAAATCTTTTTGATCCATATCAGTTATGTTTAAACTATATCCTACAACTTTATTTTTTTCTAAGACATTTTTAAATTTTGGAGTGAATTCTGCACAATTACCACAACCTGTTTGAACTATTTCTAATACAAAAGAATCTTTATTATCTAATTTTTTATTAAATTCTTTGTATGTAATATCTACAAGATAAGTTTCATTAGAATTATTTTCACATCCAATTAATAAGAAACATAGTACAAACAAAAGACTAAATACTATCTTTTTGTTCATAATACACCTCATTTAGAATATTAACATATTAACCAAAATTTAACAATAAGATTGTTTTTAAATGATAATTATTGTATACTTATATATATACTAGAGGGTTTGTAGTGTGACTGGCGTTTTTATTATGTCAAATTTTGAAAAGTTTATATTTCCTATAGTAATTCTATTGAAGACAAATTTTAAAAATAATAGAATAATATTATAGGGAGTCACCTATATATCTTTATGGTGTAATAGAATTATGTACTTAGTATTAATAAGAAAGGGTGAATAATATGAATAGTACACAAATTAAAATTAAAAAGTTTTTAGGTAATAGAAATACGGTTACAATTTTATGTGCAATTATTGGTATTGCTGTTTTATTCGTTGGTTATACTATGACTGTTAATAGAGCGATTGAACCAGTACAAGTACCATATGCTAATAATGATATCCAACCTCGTGATAAGATTACTGAGGATGATATTAGTTATATGCCTCTAGCTAAGGCAGCATTAGATAAGATGAAAGGATCTATTTTAACTGATAAAGATGATATTATTAATCACTATGCTGCAACTAATTCTTTAATTCCTAACGGAAGTTTATTCTATTCTTCTGCAGTAGTTAAAGAAAGACCTAACGAAGCAGTATTTGAAGCAGGACCTAATATGAGATTAACATTCTTTAAAGTTAGTATGGATTCAAGTTATGTTAATTCTATTTTGCCTGATAATTATATAGATATATACGCAAGCGTAAGAGATCAAACTACAGGAATGCCTTCTGTTGGTTTATATATTCAAGACGTAAGAGTTCTATCTGTTAAGACTGCAGATGGAGAAAACGTATTTGAAAATACTGAAGAAAAAAGACAACCAGCTTATATTTTAGTAGCTGTTACTGAAACAGAATTCATGACATTAATGAAAGGTAGTGGATTAGGAGTTACATTCTCTTTAATACCAACTGCTAAGACTAAAAAAGATGTAGAAGAAGAGTCTAAGATGGTTTCTCAAGACTTTGAAGATTATGTTAATACAAGAGCTGGTGAATTTACATATAGTGGAGATAACGTAATCGATACTACAACTGATAAATCTGGTCAAGATGCACAAACAAAAACAGATGATACAACAACTAAAACAGAAGATACTACTAAAAAACAATAAAAATATTTATAAAGAAAAAAAGAAAGGGAGATAGTTATGGATGAAGCAATGAATCTTAATGGTATGGGTAGTTTAACACAACAAGTGCCAACTATACCAACACCAGTTGAAACAGTAGAACAACCACAACCAGTAGTTGAAGAGACTCCAGTTGCTTCGCCAGAAGTTGCTCCAGAACCTGTAAACACTGAACCAGTTAAAGCTAATAATAATCTAGGATTTGAAGAACTAGATATGGTTCAAGAGTTAAGAGATGAGGAAGAACTACAAAAGAGACAAAAAAATGAAAGTATTTTCTCATCTATGGAATTTGGTCCATTAAAAAAATACTTAGAAGATGATGATGTTACCGATATCTCTTATAGTAATGGTGGACAATTATGGTTAAAAACTTTAAGTAAAGGTGTTTATCGAGTAGATGAGCCTGGAGTAAATGATTCTCTTATTGAAAAAATAGCTTTCCAATGTTCAAACGTAATGGGTAAAACATTTAATATGGCTCATCCATTCTTGGACTCAGAATCAGCTGAGTTACGTATGAACTTTATACATGAATCTATTGCCAGAAATGGTATTGCGGTAGTTTTCCGTAAAACTCCTGCTAAGATTCGTTTAAAGAAAGAAAAATTAATGGAAGATAATTATGTATCACTTAGTGTACATGATTTCTTAATAAAAGCAGTACAAGGACATTGTAATATCATAATGTGTGGAGAAACTGGTTCTGGTAAAACTGAGTTCTTAAAGTATCTAGCAAGTCATACTTTTGAAAATGAAAAAGTAGTTACTATTGAGGATACACTAGAACTTCACTTGGATAGAATTTATCCACATCGTGATATAGTTGCGATGAAAACTAATAATATAGCAAGTTATTCAGATGTACTTGTTACCTGCATGAGACAAAACCCAATATGGATATTACTTTCCGAGGTACGTAGTGCAGAAGCAGTTACTGCTGTACGTAACTCTATATCATCAGGACACTTTATTTTATCAACAATCCATGCTGATAAAGCATCAAATATACCATATCGTTTGTATTCATTACTTGAATCAAATATTGATGTAGAACAATTCTTAAATACAATGTATCGTTACATTCAATTAGGAGTTTATTTAAGAGGTAGATTTGATCCAAATCAAGGTAAATATGTTCGTGAAATTGGAGAAGTATGTGAATTTTACGTAGATGATGATAATAATTGTGTTTCTAATGTAATATATCAAAGAACAATCACTGGAGATGTAACTTATAAACCTATAAGTGAACATCTACTTCAATATATAGAAGGTCAAGGAATAGATATTAGTGATATTAGAAAGAGTAATGGTAATCTAGAGAAGATTCAAAACTATGATGATGAATTAAGTGCTGAAGCTGTTAAAGAAAAAGAAGAAACAGTAGAAGAGGTTAAACCAGTAGAACAAGTTACTCCAGTAGTAAATCCTACTCCAGTAACTCCAAGTCCTACAGTAACATCAATTCCTGTAGTTAATCCACAACCAGTAGTTACACCTCAAGTTCAACCTACAGTTCCTGTTACTCCAGTACAACCACAAGTTGTTCAACAACCAAGCACAACTCCAGTTACTCCTCAACCAATACCTAAATTTACTATTCCAATTCCAGATTCAAATACAAATCCAAACGTAGGATAGAAAGGTCGGTGAAGGTATGCATATACCTGTAGTAGAATTAATAATTTTACTATTATTAGGGACTTTTGCCATACTATATTACATCAAAAAGGGAGATTCCTTATATAAGTTTGTAGTTAATGGTGCAACGGTAGTTTATGATAAATATGCTCCGTTTTCTTATAAAACAGTCCGTGAGAAAGTAAAAGAATTAGGACAAAACTATACTGCTAAAGATTATGGTGTTCAAGTTGCTCTCTTTGGTGGAGGAGCATTCTTAATTTCATACTTATATTTCTATAATATATTTGTATCTATAATCTATGTAATTGTGGCAATTTCATTAATTCCATACTTACAATACTTAAGATGTAAAAGATTATATAGTGAATATATTTTTGAACAAATACAAGTATATACAACAAACACTATAATGGAGTTCCAAACAACTCAATCATTTGTTAAGGCTCTTGAAGGTGTATATGCATCTGGTGTACTTCAAGATCCAGTTTTATCTGATTTAAAAATAATGATAGATATGTCATATCAAAATGGTACGATTGATGCATCTCTTGCTTATATGAATGAAAGATATGATTTCTATATGACAAGAAATATGCACCAATTATTCCTTCAAATTACAAAAGAAGGTTCAAGAGATACTAACGATGTACTTGAAAATATGTTACAAGATATTGATACACTAGTTGAAGGTGTATATCGTGACCGTATGGATAGAAAAAACTTCCATCGTCAATTTGTTCAATATGGACTTATGCTTTACTTATTAGTAATGCTTATCCAATATTTGATACAAGTTGATACGTATCGTCAATTATTAAAAGAACCACTTATTCTAGTAGCACTTCATATAATAGTTCTTTTAAATAGCTATTTCTTAGTAAATGGTGAAAAATATTATAATGAGAATGTGGGGGCTGAGTAGATATGGTTATATTAATTGTTGCAGCATTAGTAATGTTTGCCCTTATTTATACAAGAACTATTGATACTAATAAGTTCCTTGATGAAAATGATTTCTATGTAAATCTTTTAAAAGAAAAAGATTGGAACTTCTATGTATCAGCTAAGTATGGAGAAAAAGTAAATGCAGATGATTTATTTAATAAAAGAATTAAACAAACTTTTGTATATTCTGCAGTTATAATGTTACTTTTATTCACTAATTTTACATTCATAAACTTTGTCTTTATGATTGTAGTAGTCTTCTTAATATATAAGATGCCTTATAATCAACTAAAATCTCATTATAAGAAATATATGATTAAGATAGATCAAATGTTACCTTATTATCTTAAGGGACTTGAAATTTTATGCCAAAACTATACTGTACCAGTAGCGTTAGCTCGTAGTATAGAAGATGCTCCAGATATATTTAAACCAGGATTGAGAACTATGGTAGAAAGAATTAACTCTGGAGATTCATCAATTCAACCGTATATGGATTTTGCTATTCAATATCCTGTAAGAGACTCAATGCGTATGATGAGACTTTTATATAGATTAGGAATTGGTGCACAAGAAAATAAATATCAACAATTAATTATGTTCTCCAGATCTGTTTCTTCTTTACAAAATAAAGCAAGAGAAGATAAGTATAAACAAAGATTACAAGTTATGGAAAGAAAAACTATGATTATGCTTGTTTGTACAGGTGGAGGATCAATGGTTATCATGTTAGCAGCTATGATGTACATGATGGGTTAATTTGACAACCAATATTGAAAACAAATGATAATTATTCTATAATTAAATTATAGTAGAGAGGAGGAAATAAAATATGAAAGAATCAACAGGAGAATTAAATATGACATTAGTTACAGTTGTTGCTGTAGCAGCTATTCTAATTTTTGCTACTACTTTTGTACCTCAAATCTTAAATAATGTACAAAATAGATGGAATAAAGCAGAAAATACAGCTGATAAGTTACAAAATGAATAATAATTAAATCAAGAATAAAGAAGGTGAATTTCTATGCGTGAGGCGATAGGTGGAACATTACTTTTGTACATAGTGCTTATTTTCTTATTTATATATATTATATTTATGGGTGTAGTAATTCACTATGGTCGTGTTTTTAGATGGAAGAATACAGTAGTGTCTTACATCGAGCAATATGAAGGGGTTACTGATGATGTTGTTACTTTAGTAGAAAGAAATGTTGTTGCTAAAGGATACAATGATGGTCCTATTTGTGTTTGTTATAATCAAGCACCTAATGGGAATAGATATTATAATATAAAAATGTATATTAGATTTGCTATGCCATTAGTAGATAAGAGATTGTGGCCATATATACAAATAACAGGACAAACCTCAGGTATTGCTAAACTTAAGAATGGTGCTGCTAAAGATATCATAATTAAGTCATGTGATGAAGGATATGAAAATATTTCAAGTAAGAACGGACTAAAAAGCGACGGATGTTAGTGTGGTGCTTATATGAATGTATTAATTACTAATAAGCAAGAATCATTATTAGCTGGTTTAGATGTAGAAATAATTAAAACATTGCGTGGTGAATTTGATGCTGAAGAGATAATTGGTACTTTTTCCAATTTCTTTTTTGGTAGAATGATATTAGATTTAACGGCCATTAAGGATTTCAATAATATTACTAATATTCAAAAGTTATCTATTGGGCTTCCTGTGGAAAAAATCATATTAGTATTACCTTCTGGTCAAGAGTACTCATCTAATATGTTTTTATCAAAGTTAATATCTATGGGATTCTATAACTTTACTACAAATCTAGAAGGAGTAAAGTATTTATTAGAAAGTCCTAATACATATAAGGATGTAGCTCATCTACAACAATTAGAAACTCCAGTTGTACCAGTAATGATGCCAACTCAAGGAGCTGTACCTAGTGGTGGTAGTAGTGAGACATCACCAGTATTAAATATTCCACAAATAAGGATAATAGGATTCAAAAACGTAACCGATCAAGCTGGAGCGACTACACTGATAGTTAGAATAAAAAAAGAACTTGAAAAATATCATGGATTAAGTGTTAAAGCTATTGAAGTTGGTAAGAGAGATTTTACATATTTCAATGACGCATCCTTGGTATCAATAAATAAAGCTGAATTCCTACCAGAATTATCTCGTTCTGGAGGATTTGATTTAGTTATTATTGATATGAATGATTTAGATGAAAGTTCAGTAAATGAAATTTATTATTTAATTGAACCATCTATAATTAAAATCAATAAAATAGCTAGAAGAGATAAAGAAGTATTTAATAAATTAAAAGATAAAAAAGTTGTTATTAATAAAAGTATGATATCTAATGATGATATTGCTGAATTTGCTGGAGAAAGTGGACTAAAGATATTTAGTGCAATTAGACCATTTAATGATCGTAGTAATGAAGCAGTATTAACTAATTTCTTAAATAGAATTGGTGTCATTCATAATAGCAATTAATGTGTCAAATAGTGTTTAAATATTGACTTAATTTTGTAAATTAGATACTATTATATTAGAAAGTGAGGAATAAAAATGTTTTTATTAGACTGTTCAGAAATCCAACCAATTATTAATTTTATTAAAACAGTATTCTTATTAATTCAATTTGCTGTTCCATTAGGATTAATCATCATGGGTGGATGGGATTTAGGTAAAGCTGTGTTCTCAAGTGATGATAAAGAGATTAAGGCTGCAACTGGTAAATTAATTAAAAGAGCAATTGCTGCAGTAGCTATCTTCTTCCTAGTATTAATTGTTAAATTAATCCTTGGATTCGTTGCTGATTCTGGAGGATCTGACGGAGAAGGAGAAGCTAAAAGCGTATTTGATTGTTGGTAAAAAGAGTTTATACTCTTTTTTCTTTTTGAAACTATTGCTAATCTAGTAATAGTTTTTTTTATATGTTAAAATTAGATTGGTGATACATATGAGTAAAATAGCAGTTTTAATACCTTGTTATAATGAAGCAAAAACAATAGCTAAAGTAGTGAAAGATTTTAAAAAAGAATTAAAAGATGCTACTATTTATGTCTATGATAATAATTCTACTGATGGAAGTGATAAATTAGCTAAAGAAGCTGGTGCTGTAGTTTATTATGAGAAGAAACAAGGAAAAGGTAATGTTGTTAGAACGATGTTTAGAGAAATAGATGCTGATTGTTATATTATGGTAGATGCTGATGACACTTATCCTGTTAAAAATGCTAAAGAAATGGTTAAATATGTATTAGAAGAAAAATATGATATGGTAATTGGAGATAGATTATCAAGTACTTATTTTAAAGAGAATAAAAGACCATTTCATAATTTAGGCAATAAGTTAGTAAGATTTTTAATAAATAGATTATTTAAGAGTAATATTAGAGATATTATGACGGGATATAGAGCTTTTTCTAAAGATTTTGTAAAGATGTTTCCTGTTTTATCAGCTGGATTCGAAATAGAAACAGAAATGACTATATTTGCTTTAGACCATAAATTTAATATTAAAGAGGTACCAGTTGATTATAAAGATCGAGAGGAAGGATCTGTTTCTAAATTAAATACCTATTCTGATGGAGCTAGAGTATTAAAGACTATCGCTAGATTATTTAAAGAGTATAAACCTATGAGTTTCTTTGGTATTGTAAGTTTTATCTTTCTAATAATAACTTTAGTATTTGGAATTCCTGTATTTGTAGAATATTTTGAAACAGGATTAGTTCCTAGATTTCCTACTTTGATATTTAGTGGATTTATGTTAATGATTTCCCTTATGTCTTTAGTCTGTGGAATAATACTTGAAGTAGTGGTAAAAAAACATAAACAATTATTTGAAATAATGTACATAAATTATAAAAATAATAGAGGATAATATGAACAAAATAAGAAAGATACTGACATTAGAAAACTTAATATGCTTATTCATAATAATAATCTACGGTATTTTATGGGTAAAAAAATATTATGACAATGATTTGTTTTTTGATATAAAAACAGGAGAAACTATTATAAAATATGGAATAGACTTTAGAGATCATTTTAGTTTTATTCCAAATCTTACTTATTTATATCATCATTGGTTATATGACTTGCTGGTGTATTATATAAATATATTTTTTGGTTTCTTTGGAATTAAGATGTTCTTTTTATTAATATTTATTACTTTCGGAATAATATATTTTATTAATTGTAATAGTGTTATTAATAATAAAATAATTGCTATTATAACTACAATTATTGTTATGTTTTATACTTCTTGTGTATTTTCAACAAGAGTTCAATCTATTACTTATATCTTATTCTTTATAGAAGTATTAATACTTAATAAAATATATGAAACAGGTAATAGAAAGTATCTAATACCTTTAACAATCATATCTATTATGATTGTTAATATGCATATGCCTTTATGGATATTATGTTTTGTTTTATATCTTCCATATCTAGCTAGTATGATTATTAGTAATATTTTTAAAAAGAAACAATTTATAGATAAACCTAAAGATAATAAATTAATATATCTTACGGGAATAGTTATTCTATTATCAGGAATTATTTCTCCATATAGATCTATTCAATATACTTTTTTTATAAAAGCTATGCTTGCTGAATCTTTTAAAATTTTTCAAATATCAGAATTAGTATTAACTAGATTAATAAATTATAAGTTTGAATTATTACTGTTATTATTATTTATACTAGGATTATATTTTAAAGTGTTAAAAGTAAAACTAAGAGATTTATTCTTGTTTTTAGGACTTTTTATCTTTTCTTTAATAGCAATAAGAAATGTTGTATTTTTCTATATCTTTGGACCATATATATTATTAAAAAGTATAGATTCTAAGATAAATATAAAGACTAAGTTTTATATTAATAAAGATATTTTTCAAATATCAATACTAGTATTATTAATAGTTCTCTTTATTCGTTCTATATATGCTACCGATATTTATAATAATGAATATAAAATTAATGAAACATATCCTGTAGAGATAGTTAATTATATAAAAGATAATATAGATTATAAGAATACTAGAATATATAATATGTTCTCTTTTGGATCATATTTAGAATACAATGATATTCCTGTATTTATAGATAGTAGAGCAGAAGTCTATTCTAAAGAATTTAATGGAGGACATGACATAATATCTGATTATGTAGATTCTTTAGAATTAGATAGTTATAAGAATGTGTTTGAAGAATATAAATTTGAATATGCTATTATTGAAAATGATACAGATCTTTATCAATATTTGAAAATAGATACTTCATTTGAAGAGATAATGTCAAATGATCAATTCACTTTATATAAAGTAAATATAAGTCAGGAATGATTTCTTGACTTTTTATTGTATATTTTTTTTGGCTATATTATAATTAAAATAGAGGTGTTAATATGATGGATAAGTTAAGAAATATGGATAAAAAAATATTAGCAATGTTAATATTTATTATAGTAGTTATATTAGTTTTAGTATTTGCTTTAATTATATTAAGTTTAACTACTGGTGGTAAGATGTCTTATACAAAAGTAGAACAAACAATGGTAAGAGCTGCGAAGAAATATTATAAAGATAATCCTAGTCTACTTCCTAAAGCATATGGAAAAGATTCTGAAGTAGATGATACAACTTTAGCTTCTGGTGGATATATGAAAGATTTATCTACATACACAGACGGAAAGAGTTGTACAGGAAAAGTAATAGTTGGTAAAACTAAAACTGATTATGATTATGTAGCCTACTTAGATTGTGGTGATAGTTATCAAACAGCGTTATTCTATAAGATTCTTATTGATAAGAAGGTTGATTCTGGAGAAGGATTATATGCTGTAGAAGATTTCATTACTACTGATTACAATCTTGATATAGATGAAGACGGATATGATTTATCTACAAATGAACTATTAAAAGGATATGTATTTAGAGGTCAAAGAGTAGATAACTATGTTAGTATTAATAAAGCTACTTATAGAATTGTTAAAATAGATGGAAACAATGATATTATGATAGTTCAAGATAAGATTAATAATACTGCTTATTTTGATAATAGATATAATTCAGAAACAGAAAAGAATAGTGGTATAAATGATTTCAGTGTTAGTAGAGTATATGATACTGCTAGAGATTATTATGAAACTAAGATTATTAATGATAACCCAATTAGAACAAAAGGTGTTCCTAAGAGCATTTGTGTTGGAGCAAGAAGTGAAGATGAATCTAGAACTGATGGTAGTGTAGAGTGTTCAAAAGTACTAAAAGATACATATATTGGTTTACTTTCAGTTTATGATGTAATGAATGCATCTTTATCAAGTGAGTGTTCTTCAACAACTGATCCTAATTGTGGTAATTATAATTATTTAACTGAAATTGGAGAATTCTGGACAGTAACTCCTAATGATGATAATTCATATACTGAATACAAAGTAACTAAGAATAAAGGTATTGTTTCATCAGAAACTAAATATTCAAGTGGATATAGATATACTTTCTATTTATCTAATAAAGTAATATATGTAAGTGGTTCTGGTACAAAGACAGATCCTTATATAATTAAATAGTTCAGTAAAAAAATGTAAATAAAAATAATTCTTTTATGATAAAAGAATTATTTTTTTTGTTTTATGATATTTTTATAATAGGTGAAGACTATGTATATTTGTCCAGAGTGTGGTGAAAAATTAGATAAGAATGCTACTATATGTCCTTGCTGTGGAAGGGGTAATAAAAATAACTATAATTGTAAATATGATATTATTTTAATTGTAGTTGGTTTTATTATGTTAACTATTGGAATAATAAATACTGTTTCTTCTGTTTATGAAACAAGAAAAACCACATATGAAGGAACAAATTATAGTTTTGTATATAAAAATAAAGATTGGATTAAGAGTAAAAAATATAAATCAACAAATGATGATGTAGATGTACTAGTCTATAATACTTCTGAACAAGAAGAAGTATCTTATATTCAATTTAATAAAGAAATGACTGACGTTGGATTTGATGTTGATATAGATTCATCTAGAGAAGATTTATATCAAGCTTTATATAAAGAAATGGTCTTCTCTGGATATAATGAATTTAGTAATGTTTCATCTTCATTTAAACAAATAGATGATAAGTATTATATAGAAGCTAATTATAATAAATATGATGTTAAGGGTAAAATGTACATAGTTTGTTTAAAAACAAAGATTCTTTCTTTCTATTTAGTAGGAGATCATCTAAATTCTAAATCAGAAGAAGCATTATTAGATATTATAAAAACTATAGAAATAAAATAAGAGCTATTAAATAGCTCTTTTTTATACTCTGTCAAAGTAAGCAATTTTTCTTTCTGATACATCATCTTCAATAGCGTCTCTAAGTAGTTTTCTAACTTTTGCACCATCTTTTATATTTTTAAGTCTTATTAACCTACCATCATTAGTACTATCATGAGTATCAACTCTAACTGTAATAGTAGATATCTTTAATACTCTTTGATATAGATTATCTGTTAAATCAGGATCTTTTAGCAAATATAATTCACAAGTATTCATTCTTCTTTTAAAGAATCCTGTAATAGTAATTAATTCATCTTTAGTAATTTGATATGTTGTAAAGTTTAAATGTATTTTTGTTAAGATTCTTTGCCATAAACCAGCTGGTTTTCCTTCCCATAATATATCAAATTCTGTTTCTTCAAAACTCTTTGCTTTTTTATTTTCTTCCATCTAATCACTCCGTATCTAAAATAATTATATCATAGGAACCATATTATTTGATATACTTTATATAGAAAGAGGTACAATATGGAAGAATTAATGACAAAATATGCACAAGTATTATTAGATACATGTTTAAAAGTAGATAAGGGGCAACCACTATTTATAAGTGCTAATCCTGAAAGATTAGATTTTGTAAGAATAGTATGTAAATTAGCTTATGAAAGAGGAGTAACTGATATTCATCTAGAATTAATAGATCCTTATTTAAAACATGATGCATTATTAAATTTAGGAGTAGAGGAATTAAAACAAACTCATTATTTTAATAAAAAGATTTGGGATATATATGCAAAAAAGGGATCTGCTTATTTAATGCTTGCTTCAGAAACCCCAGGATTAATGAAAGATGTAGATCAGAAGAAACTAAGTACATTAACTGCTTATGCTTATAAGACAAGAAAGTTCTTTGATAGTGAAAGAGATAAATCAAGAATATCTTGGTGTATAGCGGCAGTACCAACTTTAGCTTGGGCTAAACATATTTTTAAAGATAGTAAAGATCCTGTTAAAGACTTGTGGAATAAAATATTTGAAGTATGTTTAATAAAAGAGGAGAATCCAGAAAAAGCTTGGGATAGAAAACTAGAAAGATTAGAAGGAATTGCTAAAAAACTAAATGATTATCAATTTGATGAATTGAGATATAAAAGTAGTAATGGTACTGATTTTAAAATAAAACTTCCAAAAAATCATATTTGGGCAACTGGATATGAACATCTAGAAAATGGTAAAAAAGTATTAGTTAATTATCCTACTGAAGAAGTATTTACTTCTCCAAAATATGATACAGCTGAAGGAATAGTATATTCATCTAAACCGCTTAGTTATAATGGAGTTATTATTGATGAATTTAGTATTACTTTTAAAAATGGTAAAGTAGTTAAATCTCATGCTAAAAAAGGAAATGAAACATTATCTGAAATGATTAAAGTATGTAAAAATTCTGATTATTTAGGAGAAGTTGCGCTAGTTTCATATGATTCTCCAATATCAAATACTAAGATGGTGTTTGGAGAGACTTTATTTGATGAAAATGCTGCTTGTCACTTAGCTTTAGGAGATTCATTTCCAGAATGTATAAAAGATGGCCCTAAGAAAAGTAAAAACGAATTATATAAATTAGGACTAAATAAATGTGATAGTCATATTGATTTTATGATAGGTACATCTGATTTAAGTATTATTGGAGTTAAAGATAATAAAGAAGTAGAAATATTTAATAATGGTAACTTTAGTAAAGAATTCAATTAAGAAGGTAAAACCTTCTTTTTCTTATGATATAATTATTTCGAGGTGTTTGTATGGTTATTGCAAATGAATGGAAAGAATATGAAGTGTTAGATGCATCAAATGGTGAAAAACTAGAAAGATGGGGAAACGTTTATTTATTAAGACCAGATCCAGAAGTAATATGGAATGCAGGAAACTTATTAGAAAAATATCCACAAATAGATGCACATTATATTCGTAGTAATAAAGGTGGAGGACACTGGGAAAATATTAAAAGTGTTCCTAGTAGTTGGAAAGTAAAGTATAAAGATTTAACATTTAATTTAAAACAAATGGGATTTAAGCATACAGGACTATTTCCAGAACAAGCAGTTAACTGGGACTATATGCGTGAAAAGATTAGAAAAGCAAATAGAGAAGTAAAAGTACTTAATCTTTTTGCTTATACAGGAGGAGCAACTGTAGCTTGTCTTAAAGAAGGTGCAAGTGTAGTTCATGTAGATTCATCTCGTGGTATGGTAGATTGGGCTAAAGAAAATGTAAAAGATAATGGACTTGAGAATAGTTCAATTAGATATATTGTTGATGATGTAGTTAAATTTGTTAAAAGAGAAATACGTCGTGGAAATAAATATGATGGAATTATTATGGATCCTCCTTCATATGGTAGAGGAAGTAATGGAGAAGTATGGGATATAGAAAAAGATTTATACAATTTGATTGAACTATGTACAGAACTTTTAAGTGATGAACCATTATTTATGATTATTAATTCCTATTCAACAGGACTATCTAAAGAAGTAGTATCTAACTGTTTAAAATTGACTGTTCTAAAAAAATATAGTGGAACTATAGAATCTATTGAAATAGGACTTCCTATTAAAAATACTGATTTAGTTCTTCCTTGTGGAGTAACAACTAGATATGAAATATAAGTTAGAAATATTATATGAAGATAATCATTTATTAGTAGTAGTTAAACCAGCTAATGTCTTAAGTCAAGGAGACGCTACTAAAGATGTTGATATGTTAACTATGTTAAAAGCGTATATTAAGGAAAAATATAATAAACCAGGAAATGTTTATTTAGGACTAGTTCATAGATTAGATAGACCAGTAGGAGGAGTAATGGTTTTTGCTAGAAGTTCAAAAGCTGCCTCTCGTCTTTCAAATGATATTAGAGTAGGAAATCTACATAAAAAGTACTATGCAATAGTAAATGATAATGGTTTAAAAGATGAAGATACTTTTATAGATTGCTTAGAAAAAACTGATAATGGTACAGTAGTAAGTACTAAAGAAAAAGGTAAATATGCCGAATTATCATATCGAGTTCTAGAGAGAAATAAAGATAAGAATTTGGCTTTAGTAGATATAGATTTAAAAACAGGAAGACATCATCAAATTAGAGTACAGTTTGCAAGTAGAGGACATGCTTTATATGGAGATCAAAGATATGGGGAGCTTAATAATAAACAAATAGCGTTATTTGCATATAGTCTAGAATTTCCTCATCCTACTACTAAGGAATTATTAAAATTTACTGCAAAACCTAATGGAGAAGTGTGGAATTATTTTAATACTTTTTAATTAAAATAATTGCATTTCTTCTTTTATTTTGGTATATTGTTATTAGAATAAGAGGGAAGGGTAAAGATTTGTATATTAACAGACCTTTAGAGGTATTATTATGAACGTATTAGAATATTTAAGTTTTGATGTAAATTGGTTTACTACACCATCAGGAATTTTAGTTACTGTTGGTTTAGTACTAGTAATTATAGGATTAATTTTATTAGTAGTAAGTGGAAAGAAGAAAACTTCAGCTCCTACTATTGAGAATGTTGAAGCCCCAGCTCCTGTTGAAACACCAACACCAGTTGAAGCACCAACAACTCCAGAACCAGTAGCTGAAACTCCAGTTGCTCCAGTAGAACCAACTCCTGAAGTAACTCCAGTAGAACCAACTCCAGTAGTTGAAGAGGCTGCTCCAGCAGAAGCTCCTGCTGAAGAAATAGGTGTATTAAATATTGAAGCTCCTGCTGAAGAACCAAAAGTAGAAGAAGCTCCAGTAACTGTTGAGCCTGCACCAGAGGTTGAACCAGCACCACAAATTGAAGAAGTTAAAGTAGAAGAACCAACTCCAGTAGTTGAAGAAACAAAAACAGAAGAACCAAAACAAGTATATGGAGGAGCAGATCCTACTGAAAATACTGAAACTCATGAAGAAGAACCAAAACAAGTATATGGAGGAGCAGATCCACTTGAAAATACAGGAGCACTTCCTAGAGTAGATATTCCTGCAGAAGAAGCAAAGGAAGAAAATCCTGCTACTGAGACACCAGCTCCAGCAGAAGAGAAAAAGGAAGAAGCTACACCAGTAGAGGAAAAACCAGAAACTCCTGCTGAAAAGCCAACAGCAACTCCTAATACAGATGTTGAAACATTAGAGTTCTAATAAGAACTCTTTTTTATTTGTATACTTCCTAATACACAAAAATATAAAATAGTCAATATATTTTGTATATGTGTTGACAAAATTATACACATATGCTATAATATAGACACATTGAGATAAAGTGGGTAATTAAAAAGGGGTTGTAAATTACCATAGTGTTTTAGGGGGTTGAATTACATGAAACAATCTTACATATTTGAATATTTAAATGAAAATGATTTTAGAAAAAAAGAAAGAACAGTAAGAAAGTATAACATGCTTGCTTACAAAAAGTTGACATTTGAATATTATCCAGAATTACGTAATGGTGAATTCTTAGGTGAACTTGTATCTGTAAATAAAAAAGAAAAGACTAAAAGTTATGAATTAAAGTTACCTACAGATACATTATTTGCTAAAGTTCATGGAGAAATAAAACTACATTATACAGTATATGAAGATAAAAACATTATTCTTTTAACTAATATTACTCCTGAAGGTATATTAGATGAAGGACATAGAGCAGAACTTAATACTTATAAAGGTGTTATGATATCTAAAACTAATCCTGAAAAAGATATGTTTAAAGTAAACTTATTAAATATGTTACAAAAATAGTAAAGAGTAAATCTTTACTATTTTATTTTTTCATAAAAAACGTTATACTATATAGTAGGATAGGTGATATTATGAAGAATCAAAAAGGATTTACATTAATTGAATTATTAGCTGTTGTTGTTATATTAGGACTATTAATGACAATTGCTATTCCAAATACTATTTCAATGATAGATAAACACAATAGAACTACATATCTAGAACATGGTAAAACATTTGCTTCTTTAGTAAAAGCAAAATTAAAAACAGATAGAGCATTGGAAATACCTGAAACAGATTCTACAGTATCTATAGTAACTTTAGGATATCTTAATACAAATGATATTAAAAGTGATCCATATGGATCTGAATATAATAAAGAATTATCTTTTGTACTTGTTACAAATTCTGGTGGTAATTTAAAGTATTATGTTCATTTAGTATCTTGTGCTAATAATGGTGCTTGTAATCCTGAAGTGTTTAATCAATGGAGAGGAATTACTCTAACAGAACTTGGAAATTTAAGTAGTGATAATAAATATGATTATATTAAGACTTCTGGAGCTGAAGCTAACAAAATTAATACTATATCTTCAGATCCATTAGTTGGTACTAGAGCTTTATATATAGATGGTACTGCTCAATAGAATTAGTTTACTAATTCTTTTTTTATGTAAATTAACAATTAATTATATTGAAACTAAAAAAAAGATATGATAATATTTAAGTATAAGATAAAGAAAGGTAGGGAAAATTAATGAAATTAAATAAGAAAGGATTTACATTGATCGAGTTACTAGCAGTTATCGTAATCTTAGGATTATTAATGGCTATTGCAATTCCATCAGTAACTAGATATATTACTCAATCTAGATTAAAAACTCTAGTTAACAGTATTGATGGATTTATTCAAGGTGTAACTACTGCAGTAAACGATAATGAATATGGAGCTTTATCAAATGGTGATAAACTATACTATATTCCAGTAAGTAACAAATCTGATGAATCTTGTATCTCTCTTGAAAAAGGTGGTACTGATCCATTTGGAGATTGGGATGAAGCATATGTTGTAGTTCACTATGATGCATCTAAATATAGTTACGACTATTATTTCACATTCATCGATAAAGCTGGATATGGAATGGCTTTAACAAAGAGTGACGCTATTAATACTAATGGTAAACAAATTGTTAACCCAGCTCCAGTTGCTAAAGCATCATTAAAAACTCAAGTAACTGCTGTTATGGAATCAGGACAAACTGCAACTGCAATTTGTAATTCAGCTGGTAAGAAAGCAGACGGTACTTGTAACACAGCTTTAACAGCAACTGATGTAGTTGTACTTACTATTGGTAACCCTTGTACAGCTTCATAGTATATAGAAAATTAAGATTTAGGTTTTCCTAAATCTTTTTTTATTTGTTATAATAATATTGGTGATTATATGTTATATATTGGAAGTCATGTAAGTTTTACAAATAAAGATCAATTAGTTGGTAGTGTAGAAGAAGCTAATAGTTATGGAGCTAATACATTTATGTTTTATACTGGTGCTCCTCAAAACACTAATCGTAGTAAGATAGATAAAGATATAACTAAAGAAGCGTTTTCTCTTATGAAAAAATATGGAATAAATGCATCTAAAGTAATAGTTCATGCCCCTTATATTATTAACTTAGCTAATAATAAAGAAGAGGAAAAATACGAGTTTTCTAAGAGATTTTTAAAAGAAGAAATATCTCGTTGCCATGAACTTAATATTCATTATTTAGTACTTCATCCAGGAAGTCATGTTGGTCTTGGAGAAGAAGTAGCAATTACTAATATTACAAATGCTCTTAATGAGATTCTTAATAATTCTTATGATGTAATAGTGTTACTTGAAACAATGGCTGGTAAAGGCACAGAAGTAGGTAGAACAATTGATGAAGTTAAAAGTATAATCGATAAGATAGATCATAAAGATAAGATAGGAATATGTCTTGATACATGTCATTTAAATGATGCTGGATATGATGTATCTAACTTTGATTCTATTTTAGATGAAATAGATTCTAAGATAGGTTTATCTTATGTAAAATGTGTTCATGTTAATGATAGTAAAAATCCTATTGATTCTCATAAGGATAGACATGCTAATATTGGATTTGGTACGATTGGATTCGATAATTTAATTAAGATAATCTATAACTCTAGATTAGATAATATTCCTAAAATCTTAGAGACTCCTTATATTGGAGAATATGCTCCATATAAAGAAGAAATAGATATGATTAAAAACAAAAAATTTAATTCACATATATTTGATGAAAAATTAGAAAAATAGTAGTAAAAAGTGTTTTACTATTTTTTTCTTTTTGATATAATTAATATGATATAGTAGGTGAAGTATATATGAAAAAAAATATCATATTTGTATTTATATTATTTTTAATTATTTTTACAGGAAATGTAGTATTTGCAGAAAATTGTGATGCGATTCTTACTACAGAAGCAGCAGATATGATTAAAGAAGTAATTGGTTATATTAGAATAGGGGTACCAATTCTATTAATTATATTAACTATTATAGATTTTGCTGGGGTTTTAGGTTCGGATGATGAAAATGCTTTAAAAGTTGCAACTTCTAAAGTAACAAAAAGATTTATAGCAGCAGTCTTAGTATTCTTTGTTCCATTAATTATTAGCTTAATACTAAGTATTGATGCGGTTAATAATGCGTTAAATTTAGTAGATGATCCTACTTGTGGGGTAGCTACTGATGAAAGTGAAGGAGAATAAAAAGGAAGGGATTAATTGTGACAAAAGATTTCTTTAACAATTTTATACGTAGTCTATTTTGTTCAATTGATTACTTTATCTATTCATCTATAGAGTGGGTTACTCAAGGTATATTTGATATTTCAGAACTTAGAACTAATATTAATATTGTTAGTCAGGTTAGAAATAAATTATATGTATTATTGGGAATATTCATGTTATTTAGGATTTCTATAACGTTGATTAATTATATGATAAATCCTGAACAGATGGTGGATAGAGAAAGAGGTATTAAAAACTTAGTTGTAAGAACAGTCTTATTGATTGGCTTATTAATTATGTTACCTACTATTTTTAGTTATATGTACAAAGCTCAAAAAGTATTCTTACCAGTACTTCCAAGAGTACTTTTAGGAAAGAACGTTGAAGATGTTACAAGTACCGTAACTAAGAATTCTAATCAAATGGCGGTGACCGTCTTGCAGGCTTTTTTCCATCCGTATTACTCGGATGTTGAAGGAGATGAGTTTGCATCGATAAACGGAGCTAGAGAAATAGAAGATCTGGATGATTTTGTCCAACATGTTAATGATACAAACTACATTGATGTACCACTTCTAGGAGAGAATGCTGTTGGATATAGTTATGAATATAGATTTTTCTTATCAACAATAGTTGGAATGATTATATTAGGACTATTATTAACATTAACTCTTGATATAGCAATTAGATTATTTAAGATGTTAATACTAGAGATGCTTGCTCCTATACCAATAATAGGTAGTATTGCTCCACCTAGTGGAAGAGAGAGCCCATTCCAAAGTTGGTTAAAGGAATTAACAATTACATTCTTTGATATATTTATAAAACTATCATTAGTTTATTTAGTACTATACTTTGTTACTGAGTTAAATGATAATAACTTATTCGTAACTTGGGAAAGTGCTGAAGGATCTAAGATTAATCCATTAAGATTAATGTACTTAAAAGTATTCTTAATAATTGGATTATTAATATTTGCTCAACAAGCTCCAAAGTTTATTAGAAAGATCTTTGGACTTAAAGATGGAGATGAAGGTAACTTCTTAGGAAGTATTGCTGGTGGTATAAGTGGATTTGGTTCTGGACTTATTTCTGGAGCTATTTCTGGACAAGGATTAAAAGGTGCTATCAGTGGAGGAATCCAAGGTGCTAGTATGGGATATCAAAATGCCTTAGCTAGAGGAAATGCTTCTGTTAGAAGTAGTACATTTGGAGATAATGTTAATATCTCTAAAGACTTAAAAGAGTCTAGAGGTAATACAAGAAGTGGAATTCTTGCTAATCTTCAAAGTATGACTAGTAGTTCAAAACTTCGTGCAGAATCATCTAAATTAAGTACTAATGATTCGAGTATTGAAAGTGCTAGAACTTCATGGCAACAAGCTCAAAATTTAGCTGTTGAAGCAGAAAATAATTATCGTAATTTAATAGCTTCTGGTCCTCGTGAAGGTGAATCAGTACAAGAATACAATGAAAGAAGAACAAGAGCTTATAATGATTATCAAAATAAATCTTCAAAAGCTAAAGAAGCAGAAGCTAATTATCAAAATGTTAGAGCTAGTTATGACAGATCAGGTGGTAAAGGACGTTCTGGATCTGTTGTTCATAGAGCTAGAAAGAAAATTGCAGCTGAAACAGGAGCTAACGTAAATAAATCTATGGCAGATGCTGTTAGTTCTGGCACAGCTCCAGCTAGTGAAACTACAATAGAAGCTAGAAGAAGCGAAAGAACGTCAAATAGTAATAATAGTTAGAGGTGGTTAGATGGAAAACAATTATTTAATTCCTGCAAATGCCAATAAAGGAAAGTTGATTATGGGTCTATTTAGACCTTTAGATGCAGCGATATTTGGAATTGGCTGTTTGGTAACGTTAGCTGGATTATTCTTGTTACAAAATATGCTAACAAAAATATCCGTAGCGGTACTAGTTATGTTACCAGCCCTTGTTACTGGTTTCCTAGTAATACCAATTCCGTATCAACATAATATATTGGTATTTATACAATGCATGATGAGATTTTTAAAAGAAAAACAAGAATATACATATGTATGGAAAGGATGGTGTGCTGATCGTGGCGAAGAAGAACGTAAAAGGTAGTATAAGATCTACTGAAAGCTGGATTCCAGTACAAAGTATCACAAATGGCATGATTGTACTTGATAACAATCAAAAAGTTACAGGAGTAAAGATAACTCCTAGAAATATCTTTATCTTGGATATTGAAACTCAAGCTGGAATTATTAATAACTTAAAGAATTTTTATAACCAAATAGATTATGAGTTCTGGTTAGTAGTTGCTGATAGACCAGTAGATATTTCAGTATTCATGTCTCAATTACAACTTCAATATAATCAAACCCAATCTCCTGCAGTAAGAAAATTAATTACAGAAGATATTCAAAAAGGTAACAGTTTTATGAATAATAATGTAGTTGATACTGAGTACTATATCCTATTTAAAGAAAATGATATGGATAAGATTCAAAAGAGAATTAGAGCACTAATTAATTCATTATCAGCTTGTGGACTTACTTCTAGTCAAACAACTAATGATGATTTAAGAATAATTCTAGATAACTTCTTGAATGGTGGACAAACAACAGAATTTGGAACGGTGGTGGCACTATGAGTAATAATTCATTTAAATCACAAATTGCACCAAAAAGTTTGGACTTTAATGCAAGTGATTTCTTCATTAGTGATAAATATGCAACTATCTTAACAGTTGTATCTTATCCTAAATTTATTGCTCCAGGATATTTATCAACACTTACAAATATGTCTGGTATCAAGATTGTTATTAAACATATACCAGTACCATTCTCAACAATTTCAAGAATGTTAAATAAACAAATTGTTGATTTAAAAGCAAAGTATCAAGAAGAACATGATCGTACTCGTCAAGAAAGTATTAGATTAGACTATGAATCATTAGAGTATTTCGTATCTATGCTTGCTGGTAGTCAAGCACGTATCTTTGACTTCCAAATGCATATTATGATTACTGCTGATACTAAAGAAGATCTAGAACTTAAAAAGGTTAATGTAAAGAACTATCTAGAAGCTATGGAATTACGTGCAGTTTCACTTAGATTTGAACAAGAAAAAGTTCTTAAATCTATGCTTCCAATCTTCCCTAAACAAGATTTGGAAGATCGTGTAGGTACTCCAATACCTTCAGTTACAATAGCTGCTATGTATCCATTTATCTTTGATAGTATTAAGGATCCAGGATTAAGTGCACTTCTTGGTGTAGACTTCTCTGGAGGAGTAATTCTATTTAACCAATTCTTATATAAAATTAAGAAAGAAAATAATCGTAATAATGCTAACCTAATTTTATTAGGTACATCTGGATCAGGAAAATCTACTGCTGCTAAGTTATTACTTCGTAACCACATTCGTAATGGTTGTCAAATTGTTGCAATTGACCCAGAAAACGAGTTAGAGGAAATGACTAAAGCTTTTGGTGGAGATACTATTGACTTAGGTAAAGGTGGAGAATTTGGTATGATTAACCCTTTACAAATAGTTATTGATGCTGATGAAGATGAAATTAAACAAGGACTTGGATATACAGTTCTTACAAGAACATTACAATTCTTAAAAGCTTTCATGAAGTATTATGATCCATCTATTGAAGAAGATACATTAACTATTTTCTCTGAAATAGTACAAGATACATATCGTCGTTTTGGAATTGACTTTGATAAAGATTTCTATCACTTTACCGCAGCCGATTATCCAACATTCTCTGATGTATATGCAACTATTAAGAGTAGAATTATATCTATGCCAGAACATACTCATGAAAGAGAAACAATGGAAAAGTTAGAGTTAAAGATTAGACCTCTTACTAATGACTTAAAATATTACTTTGATGGAAAGACTACAATTACTCATAATAGTGATTTCATTACATTTAATATTAAAGAGTTAATGAATGCAGAACAAAATATTAAGAATGCATTATTCTTCAATATCTTAAAGTATGCATGGGGACTATGTCTTGATAGAAACGTTGATACAGTAATGATGATTGACGAGGCTCACGTATTATTAGGAGATCAAAATAGCTTAGGTGCTGACTTCCTAGCTCAAGTACAAAGACGTGCTCGTAAATATAACACAGGAACAATTATTATTACACAACAACCATCAGACTTTGCTGCTCCTAACGTAATTATGCAAGGAAAGGCAATATTCGATAATGCTTCTTACTATCTAATCATGGGACTTAAGAAACAAGCTGCTGATGACTTAGGTAAATTAGTTGACTTAAATGACAATGAAAAAGAAAGTATTAAGAACTATAGCCAAGGTGAAGCATTGTTTGTTTGTGGTAATAGACGTATGCGTATTAACATAATTGTTACTCCAGAAGAACTAGCATCATTTGGTTCTGGTGGAGGACTATAGAATTAATAAAAGTTAATTTAATAAAAGTGATTTTAAGTTTTAAAATCACTTTTTTAATGGTATAATTTTATTAGAATAGAGGTGATAGTATGAATGATGAAGATGATGTTATAGAAGAACAAGAAGAAGTAGAAAATAATCTAGAAATAGAAGATCAAGAGTATCAACTTCATGAAAGTACTATTACAACTACAACAGCTACTAGAGTAGAACAAATAAGTGTAGGAGGTAAAATATTTTTAGAAAAAACACTTATGAATAAGTGGTTTTATATCTTAGCTTCTACTTTTTTAGGATGCTTTTATGTTTTTGTTGTAATTCTTGCTTTTTTAGTAAAAACAACAGATGGTATGAATTACGCTATTGGTGAAACTGATAAGAATGAACAATATACTCAAATCTATCAAGCTGTTGATGAAGTAGAACAAGAAATACGTTCTAAGTACAATGTAAATATTAATAAGTATTTAATAATATCAGCCCTAACTGTATTTATGAATAATCAGTATTATCAAAATAAAAGTATGGCTTTTAATTATGTAAATGTAGATGATGGTGCTAGTAGTAAATCTACTACAGTTATCAAGAACTTTGCTGAAATCTTAGCAAAATATCAAATAGTAACTAATACATCTTGTAGTATGCCTAGTGGTACTCCAAGACAAATAGCGTCTAACGATGATGAAGGAATGAAATATTTTACAACTTCCGCATCTGATAAAGAAAAAAACTATGATTGTAATGGTATGGGAAGTCAATACAAAGTTTCTTGGAAACAAGGAGTACTAGATGATGATAGTTCTGGTAGTGCTTTCTATTGGAATATGTTAGATGAGAACTTCTTTAATAATTACTATCCAGAGTACTTTGGACAATTAACGAAAAATGGTAGTAATCCAGAACAATATTATGAAGCTGCTGATGAAGTATTAGATTATATATATTTATATGCTAAATATTTAAAACAATTAGATACTAAAGCTAATTCTTGTGCAGATACTACATTTACTACTATCTATCAAGAATGTGCTGGAGTTACAGTAGAACCAGATGCAGATGGTAAATATGGTGGTACTTATTCATTAGAAGAATATGTTGCTGGTGTTGTTGCTGATGAATCTTCACCACAGTATTCATCTTTAATTTTAAGTGATACTGGTCATGGTAATTATGCTGCTAATGAAGCAGTAGTAAATGAAGCTATTAAAGCCTTTATAATTGCTATTAGATCTTACACACTTAGTAGAACTAATGGATGTACTAGAACTATTAAGAATAGTTCTGGAGATCAAAACTTTAAACCTACAAATGATCCAATTATATTAGAATTAGTAAAAGAAACAGAAGGATTAGTAATTACTTATGAAGGTAAAGTAGTTTCTGCTGAATATGATTCGTTCTGTGGTGGAAAAGAAAAATGTAGAAATCAACATTGTACTGATCCATATAATTGTTATTATCAAAAGAAACCTACTGAAGAGAAACATTTAATAACAATGCCTAGTAACTTTAATAGATATTATGGTGGTCATGGTAGAGGATTAAGTCAATGGGCTAATGTTTGGTATGCGTATCAAAAAGGATGGAATTATAAACAATTATTAGAGTTCTTCTATGCTGATGGTATTCAAATCCAAAGATTAGCTAGTGCTAGTGGGGGACCAAGTGGATTATATTGTTCTAATTCATCTTCTGGTACTCAAGCTAAAGATTTTAATGAATTAGGAGATAAAGCTTATAATGGTGATAAAACTGCTCAAGAAGAATGGATTCAAAGAGTAGGTAAAATAGTACAAAATGCACAACATTCTAAGTATGGTATTAAAAATTCACTTATTATTGCGCAAATAATCAATGAAAGTGGATGGATGCATACACCAAATCATTTTAATGATGATGGAACATCTTTAAATAATACTTGTAATAATATTATCGGTATTAATTACCAAATGGGTAAACCAATATCATCGCAAGATTCTAGATGGAGTGCTAATCCTCAAAAATGTCCTATGTCTGTACCATATTGGGATTCAAATGACCAATTAGCTTATAGAGTAGAAGATATGAGAAAATATGAAGATATAGAACAATGTATAGAAGATTATGCAAATCTAGTATATATATATCATCCTGAATGTAAGAATAATAATAATATTGAATGTTATCGAAAATTCTTGGATCACTATACACCAGTACCTGCTGGACAAGAAACAATTACTGAAAGATATATAAGAATTATAAGTATGTATAATCTAGAAAGATTTGATCAATAGAGGTGTTTTATGAAAAAGAAAAACATATTATTGTTAGTAATTATTACTTTATTTCTTACTGGATGTACATTTGAGTATAAAGCTAAGATAATGTTAGATGGTTCGGTTAGAGAAGAAGTAAATACTGTTACTAAAACTAATGAAATATATACTGAAGAAGAATTAGAAAAAGTTACTTCAGATACTTTTAAAAAAGTAGTTAAAATATACTTAGATAATGCTGGTATAAAGAAAGCTAAAATAAAGTATTATAAAGATAGAATTGAGGGTAAAACAAAGACTACTTATAATAGTTTGTATTCTTATTCTAAAGATTCTAAATTAGTAAAAACTCTATATGATGGATTAAGAATAACTAAAAAAAATGGTAAAACTTTAATAGAGTCAATTGATAGTAATTTTGAATTTGGTATAGAAGAATATTATGGATCTACTATATCAATATCTCTTCCATATAAAGTAACTAATTCTAATGCTGATTCCGTTGATAAAAGTACTAATACTTATTCATGGAATTTAGATGAAGATTTTACTGGTATTTCTTTAGAGTATAAAAATAGAATTTTTTATACTTTGAATGTTATTAAAATATTAAATTATGCTACTATTTATACATATTTTACTATTGCTGTAATTTTAATAATAATTATATTTGTAATTTTTCTTATTTTGTATTATTATAGAGCAAAAAAACTTCGTAATAATTAATTGTATTATTAAGGGTTTTTGTATATAATATACTTGATTAATCGATTGAAAGAAGGGGTCACCTTGAAATTAAGATTTAGAGCAGAACCAAAAGATGTATTAATATTCTGTATATTTTGCTTATTTCTATTGTACATTATATGTATTGGAATATTAAATTTATCTAGTATGGCTAATAGTGAGGGATTACATGGATTAAATCCACTTCCTGCCTTTACACCTAGATTTCTTAAAGGAACTATTGTTTTCTTTATTCTTGCTTTTGTAGGTTTATTATTAAGTGTTAGTTCTTTATTCTTTGAAAGAGATGAAGGTTTTGGATTAACTTTTAATAAAAAGGATAAAGGATATAGTAGATGGGCTAAAGAAAGAGAAATTAAGTCAGTTTTATATGAAGTTGATCCTAAAGCTCCAAGAAGTGAGCATGCAGGAATTCCATTAATTAGTAAAAATGGAAAACTTTGGGTAGATGATGGTGAATATCATACATTAGTTATTGGTGCTACTGGTGCTGGTAAAACTCAAAGTACTATTTTCCCAACTATTAAAGTTCTTGCTAAAAAAGGCGAATCTATGATTATGACTGACCCAAAAGGTGAGTTATATGAAAAGACTGGTGGATTATTAAGAAAAAAAGGATATGATATTATTCTTCTTAACTTCCGTAGTCCACAAAAAGGAAATGCTTGGAATCCTATGTCACTTCCTTATAGATTATATAAAACTGGTAATAAAGATAAAGCTATTGAGTTATTAGATGACTTAGCATTAAACATTCTATATGAAGAAAAGAGTGGAAATGCTGATCCATTCTGGGAAAAAACTAGTGCTGACTATTTCTCAGGACTCGCCTTAGGATTATTTGAAGATGCTCCTGAAGAACAAATTAACTTAAATAGTATTAGTATGACTACTACTGTTGGAGAAGAAAAATGTGGAGGTTCTACTTATGTAAAAGAATACTTCAATATGAAAGATCCTAACTCTCCAGCTTATATAAATGCCAGTGGTACTATTATGGCACCATCTGATACTAAAGGATCTATTATTTCAGTATTTAAACAAAAGATAAAATTATTCTCATCTCGTGAAAATTTATCAGAGATGTTAAGTTATAGTGACTTTGATATGAATACTATTGGTGCTAGACCAACTGCAGTATTTATTATCATTCAAGATGAAAAGAAGACTTACCATTCACTAGCAACTATATTCGTAAAACAATGTTATGAAACATTAATCGACGTAGCTCAAGCTAATGGTGGAAAGCTTCCATGTAGAACTAATTTCTTACTAGATGAGTTTGCTAACATGCCACCATTAAAAGATGTTACAACTATGATTACTGCAGCTCGTTCAAGACAAATTAGATTTACAATGATTATCCAAAACTTTTCACAACTTAATCAAGTTTATGGAAAAGAAAATGCTGAAACAATTAAAGGTAACTGTGGTAATATAGTTTACTTAATATCTACTGAGTTAGCTGCTTTGGAAGAAATTAGTAAATTATGTGGAGAAGTTAAATCTAAGAAAGATGATAAGACTGCTTCAACTCCATTAGTAACAGTTTCTGACTTACAAAGAATGAAACAATTTGACCAAATTGTTTTAAGATTAAGAATGCAACCATTCAAAACATCATTTACTCCTGATTTTAAAATAGATTGGGGTGGAGAAAAATCTCCTAAAGTAGAATATCCAGAACGTGAAAAACGTCCTGTTCAAGTATTTGATGTACGTGAATATGTTAAAAAGAAAAGACAAGAAAAAATAAAATCTATGATGATGGATGGAGAAGAGGGAGGAAGTACTCAACCATTTGGTAAACCTTCACCTGTATTTGGAACACCATATGAGAGTCCTGCACCAAAGTCTGAAGCAACATTTATGACTCCTAAACCAGCAACTCCACCACCAATCACAACAACAAAGACTGAAGAAAAGAGTTCAGGAACTCTTGATATTGATGACTTAGTTAAGAAGATTGATGCTAAGATTGCTGAAATTGAAAAAGAAGAAAAAGAATCTCAACAAAAAGAATCACCTGTTGTAAAAGAGACAGTTAAAGAAACAGTTAAAGAAACTGTTATTAAAGAACAAGTTCCTGTTGAACCAGCTCCTGTTAAAGTAGTTGAGAAAGAACCAATGATTTCTTCTAAGGATATTGAGGATAAAGTAAATGAAATTATTAGAAATCAAGAGAATAATAAAGTTGAATACAAAGAACCAACTCCAGTTACTCCTCAACCAACTCCTGTAGTTGAAGAGAAGAAGAGAATAGTTGAAGAAAATGTTCCAAGTAATAAACCATTAATATCATTAGATGATGTTAGTGAAACAGAATTCTTTGATGACTTTTTTGAAGAATAAGAGCAATTTATTGCTCTTTTTTTGTTTGTATAATATAATTAATATGATAAGCGGAGGCATTTATGAAGACAAAAAGTTTTGCATTATACATATTTATAAAAGCAGTATTACCTTCATTATTTTGTATTTTCTTTTTATGGTTAATGGTAAGTGGTACTAAAACTGAAAAAGAAAAAACAAATGAAAAAGTATATAATTTTAATCCTAGAGAAATTAGTAAAGTAAATGGAATAGGTGTCCAAGAATTTGAAGCTAGTATGGCTACTATGAGTGATTCTGTATTCTTATTTTGCAGTAACGAAGATGAAAAATGTTATCAAATGCTAGTTGATCTACATTCTCTAGGAAAAGATGAAATAGAATATTTAAATGTATTAGAATTAGTTGATTCTGAAAAAGAATTATTAAAAAAGTATGATATTTTTAATGATAGTTTATATCCTAAATTAATAATTATTAAAAATAATAAATATAATTATTATAGTAAATATTTAACTAAAGAAGAATTAGATAAAATTCTATAGAGGTGTTGTATGAAAAAAGCGATAGGTTTTACAATATTTTTTGCTGTTTTAATGCTTATATATCAATTTGTCATAGTTTTTTTAGAAAATGGTCATGAAATAAAATATAAAATAGAATCTAAAGATATGGTTTTTGATATAGTTGAATCATATGTAAAAGATGAAGATGTAAATGGTTATTATATTAATGTAAAAGTTAATGATAAATCATATAATTTCTTTGCTAAGAACCAATATAATAAACAAAAAAAGATTGTTACTGATATAAAGTACATTGAAAAAGATGGATACTTTTGTTTATATCCAATAACAGTTAAAGAAGATAAAGATATTGATATTCTATGTTCTGATAAGAATAAATATTATAATGTTTCTTATGTTAAAACAAAAACTAATCTAGATGATTTTATAAAAGAATATGAAGATTTAGATAAATATAAGATTAATAATACGAAAGATAATCAATTAACAGAGTATTATTATGAAAATAATATTGATGATAATGAATATGTTGCTTTGTATAAATATAATTCTTTTGTAATATATAATAATCACAATGTTAAAAGGGTATCTATGTATTTTAAAGATGTTTACGTTAATGAAATAGGTGCTTATCTTGATTTCTATTACTTAACACCAGACACTACATCTTCTACTCAAAATACTAGAGAATACTTATTAGTTAATCTAAAAAATGCTACTAGTAGAACGATATATCTAGATAGAGATTTCTCTACAAGTAGTTATAATCTTGGAATAGTTAATCATAAATTATATGTATTTGATTTAAAAAACAAAATTGAATATGAATTTGATACTTATGGTAATTACAATATTGTAGGAGATCCTAGTAAAGGTTACAAGATATATCGTAATAATAAATGGGAAACAGTACCAGTAACCGAGTTTACTGAATCTAAATCAGTCTTTACTGAAGAGTATGAAGTACCATTTAAATATGATGAATTATATAATGCTTTAGAATTCTATTATGTAATTAGAAATAACGATTTATATAAAGTATATAAGAATGATTTAGAAACAGAAATATACTTAGGAAATATTGGTAGTCATACTAATGTTAAAGTATATAAAGACAACTTATATTACATAAATAATGGATACATATATAAGTATAATAAATATGGTAATAGAGCTATAGTTTATGACAATGAATTAATATATAATACCAGTAAAAATATGTATTATGTTTATGTAGAATAAAATTAAAAAAGAAGATAAAAAAAATCTTCTTTTTTTATATATAAAATGTTATACTAAAATAGAGTTAGAATAGGTTAGTAGTATATAGTAGGTGATTATATGAATAAGAATAAAAAAGGATTTACAATTATTGAGTTATTAGCAGTTATAGTGGTACTAGGATTAATTATTTTAGTTGCTATTCCTGCTATCAATAGAGAACTTGGTAATTTTAGAAATAAATACTACGTTGAACTAGAAAAAACAGTTAAAGCAGCAGGACAAGACTACATTGGTGATAAAAGATTTGCTAAACCAACTAAATTACTAAATACTAAAATAATAAAAGCATCTGATTTATCTAGTTTAAATTATATGGATCCTATAAAAGACTATAGAGGACATGAATGTGATAATACAGATACTTCTTATAGTTATGTTGTAGTTGTAAAACTAGGGGAGAAAAAGTATGAATATCAAACATGTTTAAAATGTTCTGATGATGAATATGTTACTGATACAACTAACCAACAATATGATTTATGTAATCCTGCTTGGTTAAATAATGAACATATTACTTATAATGGATTAAGTGGTGGAAGCGACGATATTCTATGGGTTTATTATGGAACTAGTGCTGAAGCTATTGAAAGACAAGTTGGACTTACATATGGAGTTGTTAAAACAGATGGAAAAGGACATGAATTAGCATCTGTTTCTGAAGCGGGTTCTGGTAAAGCTAAAATTATTTATCCAGATAATATTAATGAATTAGTTGATGCTAATCTAGATACAGTAGTTGATTTAGTATATACATTACCTAGTGGAGAAACTGTTACTAGAAAAGCTAAGATGTATAGATATGGAGTACCAAAGATAAATATTACTTATACTGAAGGTAATGCTTTTACTGGTAAAGCGGCTGGAGCTAGTTATGGTAGTGGTGCTAATGAATGGGCAAACCATTTAACAATAAGAGTATCTTATGCAGAAGATGATTTAAATAAATATGCGGAAGTTATTGCTCAACATGGTATTAAGAGAATTGAATATCAAATAGGTAATTCTGGAAACTGGTATCCTATTGAATCATGTAATTCTAGTAATGGTGGAACTTGTGTATGGGATTTAAATAGTGTCTTTGACAAGAATATAAAAATTAGAATAGTAGATGATCAAGGTAACGCTAGTATGGAAACTCCATTAAGAACTATTAAAGTAGACTCAGTAAAACCTACTGCTGAAATAGTAGTTACTCATAGTGGAGAATTAGTAGGTGGTATCTTTAATGGAGATGTTACAGTTACTTTGAATACTAATGATACTGGTGGAAGTCCTAGTTATAAAAAAGGTTTAACTACTAGTAGTACTCCTACATATAATAATGTTACTGAAATAGTATTACATGAAGATACAAATACAACATATTATGGATATGTTATGGATGCTGCTGGAAATACAAGTCAAGATTCTAAGGCAGTTATAAGGGATACAACTCCTCCGGTAGTAAGAGTTACTATGATGAGATGTCAAGATCCAGATGCTAAAACTGGATGCGGTACAGTAAGTAATGCTGGACATACTACTGCTTGGTATTTAAGAGGAATGAGATATGAAATCTTCGTTGTAGAAGATAACATGGATAGAATTGAAATATACCAAAATAACGCTGGAACATTCTCTAGTAACCCGGCTGTATCTAGTACACCAACAAGTGTAATTCCAGATACTCTAACTACTTATGCTAGTGTTACTGGTGGTGGAAAGAGAAGAATTAAGATTGTTGCAATAGATAAAGTTGGACAAAAAACAACAGTAGAATATACTTTAAATATTTCTAAAGTATTTACAATAACTCTAAATAAAGATGGAGGTTCTGGTGGAACTGATAAAATCTATGAAGCATATGGAATAGGATTTGCTTCAACAGAAGCTAATGCTAAAAATGGAGTTTATTATGCAGGAAATACTGGATTAACAGTTCCTACAAAAAATCACTATGATTTTGATGGGTATTATGATTCATCTTCTGCGGGTACAAAGTATTTTAATGGAACTGGTAAAATAACTACTAATGCAGATACTACTAGATTTGATTCTAATGATACTTTATATGGAAGATGGACTCCAAAGAATTATACATTAACTTATAATAGTAATGGTGGAACTGCATGTTCACCAGCAACTATTACAAAAGCTTATAATGTTGCTTGGGGAGTTGCTTGTACACCAACAAAAACTGGTGGATATAAATTTGAAGGATGGCATGATACTACTGAAAGTGGTTCAACTATCAATGCCTCTACTAAAGCAACTAAAGATGTTACAGCTATGGCTAAATGGCTAAAGACATATGACATTATTTACAATATTAATGGTGGAGATGGTGGTACTGTAGCCAATTCAACATGTGTTGTTAATACTGATTGTGTTGTTAAAGCAAATTCATATACAAAAACAGGATATCAATTCAGTCATTGGAATACTAAAGCCAATGGTACTGGAACTACTTACTATCCTGATAATAAAATTACTTTAACTAATAAAAATATTACTTTATATGCTATTTGGGAACCTAATAGTGTAAGAATTACTTTAGATGATAATGGTGGTTCTGGTGGTTCTGGTTCTAAAACAGCTGTTTATGGACAAGATATGCCTCAAACAACACCACCATCAAAAGCATCAAATACATTTACTGGATATACTAAGAATAAAAATGGTACAGGAACAAGATATTATAACCATTTAGGAAAATCTGCTCATGTAAGTGACTTTGCTTCAGCAGCAACTATTTATGCACAATGGTGTGCTAACTGTGTTAAACCAACTAATGGTGATTGTCAAACAACAGTTAATAACAATGGTACTTGTTCTTATAGTGCTACATGTGCTACTGGATATACTGTAAGTAATGGAACAACTCAAACAGCTACTTGTACACCAAATACATTTACATTTGTTTATAAAAAGAATAATACTTCAGCAACTGGTACAATGTCTAATACAACTTGTACTTATGATCAAGCATGTAATTTACGTAATATCAATTTCTCATTAAGTGGATATACATTCCAAGGATGGGCTACAACTTCAACTGGAGCAGTAGTATATGGAAATCAAGCTAATGTTAAAAATAAATATACTTCTGGATCACATAATATATATGCAGTATGGGCAAAAAATTACACATTATCTTATGATGGAAATGGTAATACTGGAGGATCAACTGCTGCAACAACTTGTGTTAGTGGACAAGCATGTACTATTAGAACTAATGGATTTACTAAGTCAGGACATACATTTGCTGGATGGAATACAAAAGCAAATGGAAGCGGTACAAACTATTCAAATAATGGATCAATAACAATAACTGCTAATACGACATTATATGCAAAGTGGACTGTAAATACATATACATTGACATATAATAATAATAGTGGTTCTGGATGTACTTCAAAAACAGGAACATATGGATCAACATGGGGTGCGTTATGTACACCAACTAGAAGTGGATATACATTTGTAAAATGGAATACAAAGTCAGATGGATCTGGATCAAATATAACATCAAGTACAACCGTATCAGGAAATTTGACAGTATATGCAATATGGGCAAAGAATTACACATTATCATTTAATGGAAATGGTAATACGGGAGGAAGTACAGCAAGTAAAACATGTGCTAGTGGAATATCATGTTCAATAACATCAAACGGATTTACTAAAACAGGACATGCATTTGCTGGATGGAATACAAAAGCTAATGGAACTGGTACAAACTATTCAAATAATGGTTCAATAACAATAACTGCAGATACAACATTGTATGCAAAATGGACTGCAAACACATATACATTAACATACAATAATAATAGCGGATCTGGATGTACTTCAAAAACAGGAACATATGGATCAACATGGGGTACATTATGTACACCAACTAGAAGTGGATATACATTTGTAAAATGGAATACAAAGTCAGATGGATCTGGATCAAATATAACATCAAGTACAACCGTATCAGGAAATTTGACAGTATATGCAATATGGGCAAAGAATTACACATTATCATTTAATGGAAATGGTAATACGGGAGGAAGTACAGCAAGTAAAACATGTGCTAGTGGAATATCATGTTCAATAACATCAAACGGATTTACTAAAACAGGACATGCATTTGCTGGATGGAATACAAAAGCTAATGGAACTGGTACAAACTATTCAAATAATGGTTCAATAACAATAACTGCAGATACAACATTGTATGCAAAATGGACTGCAAACACATATACATTAACATACAATAATAATAGCGGATCTGGATGTACTTCAAAAACAGGAACATATGGATCAACATGGGGTACATTATGTACACCAACAAGATCGAGTTATACATTTAAAAGATGGAACACAAAGTCAGATGGATCTGGAACAAATGTAACCTCAAGTACAACCGTATCAGGAAATTCGACAGTATATGCAATATGGGAATTATCTTGTGCTCTTGTTACTCCAATTAACAATGCATCTAATCCACAATTTTGTTGGACATTAGCAACCACATTATTTGGAAGTGGTGCAGAATATGATAAATATTTATATTTATGTAAGAGTACTGATAAATCTACTTGTGTAAAAGCAACAAATGCTATGTGTCAACAAATTCCTAATCAATGGCCATATTACTCATATTACAGCCCAATAAAATGTAATTAAAGGAGAGTTATTATATGAAGAATAAAATATTAATATTATTAATAATAGTAATTGGAATATTTGCTATTGTAGGTGGAGTAGTTCTTGGTGGTAATAACGGGACAGAGGAAGAAACAAATAATAAACCAAAAGAAAATCCTCCAGTAGTAGTTGATGAAAACTATGAAAAACATTATCAAACTCCAACTCCTCAAGAAGGAGAAACAATTAAGAATACAAGTGAAGAAGAAGTTAAAAACAACTATAAAAATATGGGATTTGATAAAGTAGAATGTTCAAATGGAGCATGTACAATGTCTAAACCAGTAGGTGCTAAAGGTGAAGAAAATGATTCTTTACAAATAGCTTTCTATGAAGGAAATGTAGATTTTATAGGAATAAGAATGGTTTATTTAAAAACTTCATTTAATCCTTCTGTAGTAACAAAAGACCTAAATGCTGTATTAAATAATTATATTGGTTACCAACTAACTGATGAATTAACTAGTTCTGCTTATGAAGAAATAAAAAATATTTCTGATGATACAAACTATGTTAAAGAATTTACTGTCGGTAATTATACATATTCTTATACAATGGGACAAAGTGGAAACAATTATGTTTGTTCTTTGCAAGTCTTTAAAATCTCAAGAATTGATCAATAAAGATGTCGTAAGACATCTTTTTAATTGATTGTATTATATAATTATTGTAAAATGTAAATATGGAAGTGATATTATGAAATTAGATTTAGCAGATTTAATAAAAGATTATAAAAAATATTTAGATAAGGAAATAGTTTTAGAAGGATGGATAAGAAACCATCGTAAACAAAAAAGTTTTGGATTTATTGATTTCTCTGATGGTACTTGTTTTCCACATTTACAAATTGTATATGAAGAAGATATAAATAATTTTCTAGATATTCAAAAGATGTTGGTAGGATGTGCGATTAGAGTAGAAGGAACTCTTGTAAAATCTACAGGAAATCAAGAATATGAGTTAAAAGCAAAAGAAATAGAATTATTAGGTGATTGTCCTGCTGATTATCCAATTCAGCCTAAAAGACATACTAGAGAATTCTTAAGAGAAGTTGCTTATTTACGTCCAAGAACAAATCTATTTCAAGCTGTATTTAAAATAAGAAGTGTAGCTGCTCAAGCAATACATGAATATTTCCAATCTAATAACTATGTATATGTTCATACACCATTAATAACTACAACAGATTGTGAAGGTAGTGATCAAATGTTTAAAATTACTACTTTAGATTTGAGTGGAGATAAGAAGTTAGATTTATCAAAAGACTTATTTGGTAAACAAGCATATATTACTGGAAGTGGACAACTTCATGGAGAAACATTTGCTTTAGCATTTAAAAAGATCTATACATTTGGACCTACATTTAGAACTGAAAACTCTAATACTAAAACACATGCTAATGAGTTCTGGATGATTGAACCTGAAATATCTTTCTGTGATTTAAATGGGTTAATGGATATAGAAGAAGACATGCTTAAATATATTGTTAAATATGTATTAGATAAATGTAGTGATGAAATAGATTTCTGTGATAGTTTTGTTGAAAAAGGATTAAGAGAGAAACTAGAGAAACTAGTAAGTTCTCACTTTTCAAGAATTACTCATCATGATGTAATAGATATTTTAAAGAAAGCAGATGTTAAATGGGAATTTACTCCTGATTATGATGATGATATTGCTAAAGAACACGAGAAATATATTACTGACTACTTTAATGGACCGGTATTTATTACAGATTGGCCAAAAGATATTAAAGCATGGTATATGAAAACTAACCCAGATAATAAAACAGTTGCTGCAGTAGACTTAGAAGTTCCAGGAGCTGGAGAATTAATGGGTGGTTCTCAAAGAGAAGATGATTATGATATTCTTCTTAAACGTGCTAAAGAAATGGGAGTAGATATTGATAGTGTTGATTGGTATATGAATTTAAGAAGATTTGGTGGATGCTATCATGCTGGATTTGGTATGGGATTTGAAAGATTAATTATCTACTTAACAGGAGTAGAAAACATTAGAGATGTAATACCTTATCCAAGAACTCCAGGAAACTGTCAATATTAAAATAAAGAGAAGTATTTCTCTTTTTTTTGTGGATAAAATACTATATACTTAATATAGAATAGGGGTGGTATTATGGTACTACGTAAACCATATGCATTTTTAATAAGACACTTTAAAGCTATTCATCTTATTCTAGTAGTACTAATGGCTATTCTTGCTTATAAAATGTATCAAATAAGTGCCTTTTTGGGTCCTTATATTGAATCAGGAGAATATCGTGCTATTAGTGGAGTAGCTAGTAAATATGTAGGATTATTAGGTTTTGTTTTACCGTTATTAATATTATTCCTTTTAGGTAGTATTACCTTCTTATTAAAGAGAAAAGAAAAACCTATAAAATTTTATTTAATATCAATGCTAATATATCTACTAGAACTAATAACAATAGTAGTAGCGTATTCAATATTAACATCTATTCAACAAGGAAATGTTAATACTACTTTTGCAAGTATATTTAGTGATTTAATTCGTGCTTTAGCAATTATACCTTTACCAATTATTATCGTATCTCTAGTAAGAGGTGTAGGATTTAATGTAAAGCAATTTAATTTTAAAAAAGATTTAATAGATCTTAGTATTGAAGAAGGGGACTCAGAAGAATTCGAATTAGATGTAGAATTTGATAATGAGAACTTAAAAGCTAAATTTAATAGAAGATTAAGATTTATTAAATATGTATATTTAGAAAATAAGAAAGTATTCTTTGGAATACTAATATTAATTATATTTGTAATAATAGGTCTAGTAGTTAAATATATTACTAGTATTGAACATATTTATAAAGAAGGAGAACATTATTCTTCTAGTGGAATTGACTTTGTAATAAATAAAACTTATATAACTAACTTGGATTGTCGAGGAAAAGAAGTAAAAGCTGATAAATATTATGTAATAGTTAATATGACTGGTACTAATAATTATGATGAAGCCCAAAAATTACCAATGAATTATATTTATTTAAAAGTATCTGGTCATAAGCAATATAATCCAATTGATATCTATTTAGATGAATTCTCTGATTTAGGTCCTAGAATGACTTCTGATACAGAAATAGATGCCAAAAAAACAATGAATTTTAATATAGTATTTGAAATAGATTCATCAGATAAAGATAATGAAATGAGATTTGATCATATTAAGAGTTTTAGTCAAAATTTAGATGGATCATATAAATATGCTAAAGTAGTAATTACTCCTAAAAAGTTTAAAGAAGAAAAAGTAGTTAATACTGTTAATTTAGGAGAGAAACTAGAGTTTAAAGATAGTTTAGTAGAAGGAACATCAATAACTATTAGTAGTGCTGAAATAGCTAATAAGTTTGAATATAAATATAAGAAGACTATTGGTGGCAAAGAAAAAGAATTTACTAAACCAATATATCCAACAGATTCATCTAAGTTTAAAAAATCAGTATTAAAAATGGATGCTAATCTAGTACAAAATCCAAGTTTGAATAAAAGGATATATAAAAGTTTCTATGAAAAGTTTGCTTTAATAGAATATGAAGTAGATGGTAAGATGTACTATGGTAAATCATTTATAATTGATTTAACACAAAGTGATGGATATACTTATTTAGAAATAAATAAAGAAGCAAGTACTTCTAAAAAAGTTAACCTAGTATTTACTATTAGAGATAAAGTATATAAGTACACTATTATTGATATTCAAGAAGAAGAAAAAACAGAAGATAAAAAAGATGTGGTTAGTAAGAACTAATCACATCTTTTTTATAAAATTATTGAATTAGTTTATAGTATTTGTTATAATCTATTTATCGATGGGTCTATAGCCAAGTGGTAAGGCATGGGACTGCAACTCCCCGAGCGCTGGTTCAAATCCGGCTAGGCCCTCCATAATAAAAAGTACTTAAACTAATTAGTTTAAGTTTTTTTATGGCTTGAGCTTGTCTAACCTCGCTTGTTGTCCTTGAAAAAATGGCCCAAATGAAATAAAATATAATTGTTTTATGAACAAAAAATGAAGGAGTAATTTTTAATGACGGAAAATGATTTAATAAAAGTTAAAGCAGAAATGATATGTCACGGGATTTTAGCAACGCCATTGGCTGAAGAAATATTTAAAGTTCAGAATCCATATGACATGCATAAGCAAGGAAGATATTTTGGTATCATGATGAAACTTAATGATGAGTTAGGTGTTTTATCAAATGTATCATATATTGATAATGATGATATAAAATACAAACTTGTTGGAGATAAAGATGATGTATGGTTAGCAGATAAAGATGATAATCGTATTTGTAAAGTAACATATATTCATGCTCCAAAATGGTATGGAATGAAAACATCATCTGGTAAACCTACTTCAGAGGTTTTTATTGATGAAGGAGAAAGATTCTTACATATGACATATTCTGGATGTGACTATGGAAAATGTGGATTAGGATGCAAGTTCTGTGGTTGTAATTCAGGTATTGATAATCCTACATCAGATGAGATTGCTGAAACAGTTCATTTTGCAGATGGAGAAAGAAATTATCAAGTTTGTCTTGGGGGTGGTACAAGGTTACCTATTAAAAATAGTGTAGAATCTTTTGCTGAGATGATAAAAAAGATTCGCGCAAAATCTCCTGATATTCCGATTTGGGTTGAAATGGTTCCACCTACAAACGAAGAAATCAAAGAGTTGGTTTCCTTAGGAGCTACTTCATTTGGTTTCAATATAGAAGTGTTCGATACTAACTTGAGAAAAGTAATTTGTCCTGGAAAAGGAGCAATTGGTATTGATACATATATTGAAAGATCAAAATATGCTAATGAACTATTAGGTGGTAACAAAATTGGAAGTACTCTTATATGTGGTATCGCACCAGTTGAAACAATAAAATTAGGTGTTGATGAATTAACAAAGAATGGTATTCATCCATGTATACTAGCTTTTAGACCATCTGAAGGATCAGAGTATGAAAGTTTAAAAGAATGTGACGCTGATACTTTTTATGATTGTAGTGATTATGCAGTTAAAAAGATGTTAGAACATGGTTTGGATATATTTAAAAACGAAGGATGCTTATTGTGTGAATATTGTACAATAATGCATGACTTAACAAGAAAATATGGAAAGGTGAAGTGATTTATGGAATTATACGTTGTTGGTAGTAAAAAAGATTTTAATGAAGAACAATTAAAAAGATTAGAAGGTTTAGGACAATTAATATTTATTGAAGAAGTAAAAGATAAGTATAATGAACAATACGTTACTAGTAATGAAGAAAAAATTATTGTTCTAGATCCAGATTTAGTTGGTTGGGAATTTCCTAACGATTTAATTGAGAAGATTAATAATTTAAAAGCAATTTGTTTAATGTCTACTGCTTTTAATTATATTGATATAGATTTTTGTAATGAGAAGGGTATAGTTGTTACAAATGTGCCAAAGTATTCAACTAACTCTGTAGCTGAATATGCAAGTTTCTTAATGATGGCAGTTGCTAGAAAACTTCCATTACAAATGAAAAATGGTCCTAAAGATGATTATGCTGATACATATTGTGGAACTCAAGTAAGAGATAAAAAAATAGGAATAATAGGTTTAGGAACTATTGGTACAAGAGTTGCTGAAATACTAACTGGTATGGGAATGGAAGTATTATATTGGTCAAGAACAAAAAGAGATAGTAGATTTAAATATGTAGAATTAGAAGAATTGTTTAAATCAGTTGATTTCATTTTTCCAACATTCTCTATAAATGAAGATACATTAAAAATTATTACAGATAGTTTAATTAATTCAATGAAACCATCAGCAAGTATTATTAGTATAGTAGGTACTGATTGTATGAACAAAGAATTAGTATTGAATAAAGTAAAAGAAAACCAATTATATGGTTTTGCTTTTGAAAGTGATAAAGAGAGTATAAATGATTATGAAGGAAATGTAATGATTACTCCACATTATGCTTGGTATACTAAAGATTCTCTAGAGAATTGTATTGAAATTTGGGTACAATCTGTTGAAGGTATTGCTAAAGGAAATCTTGTTAATGTAGTAAAAAACTAGTCATATGACTAGTTTTTTTATTTACTATATTTATTAATGAATCTTGTAAAATTCTCTGTTTGATATGGAATAGTACTCTCAACTATTTTAGCTAATAACTTATGTGATTTATTAGTAGTTGTATCAATACTTATTCTTTTGCTTTTTGAATTTAATAAAGCAGCATTCTTAACAGTAATATTTTTAATTTCACTATTAGGAATAAATGTATAACTATTTTTATCTAGATTCATTTTAGCTATATTTAAAGTAAATGGTATTCCTGGTTGTTTTAAATAAAAGAAACCAATTCCTGTATCTGTTTGATTTATTAATAATGCATCATATGGATATTCCATACCATTTACAAATCCTGATGATTTTTGCATATCTTTATATGCTATAAAGTAATTATTTTCATTACCTCTACATCCAACACTATCAAATAATTGAATCACTTTGTTTAATTCATTAAATTCATCCATTGTTTCACCTCTATATTTTTATAATACTACGAATAATTTATATATGCTATAATTATCAATAAGGAGAATAAATATGAGTAAAAAATTATTATATGATACTAATGAAAAACCACCATTGATACAGACATTAATACTTGCATTTCAACATGTATTTGCAATGTTTGGAGCTACTATATTAGTTCCAATAACAATTAATGAAACAGCTGGTTGTGAAGTAATACCTGTTTCAACAGCATTACTTGCTAGTGGAATAGGAACTCTTCTATATATTCTATGTACTAAAAGAAAGTCGCCTGTTTATTTAGGTAGTTCATTTGCTTTTGTTACACCGGTAATAATTGCTTTTGGTAAGGGGGGAATATCTGCTGTAACAACTGGATTAATAACAGTTGGATTAATCTATATAATTGTCGCATTATTAATTAAATTAATTGGAAAATCTTGGATAGATCATTTACTACCACCTGTAGTAATTGGACCTATGATTATGATTATTGGATTATCTCTAGCACCTAATGCTATTAAACAAATAGGTTTAACTGGAGATAGCTTAGTTTGGCAAAATCTATTAGTTGCTTTTGTATCTTTCTTTGTAACAATAGTATTTGCTATCTATGCTAAAGGATTCTTAAAAGTAATACCATTCTTATTAGGAATAATAAATGGATATATCTTATCTATTGCTTTAGGAATAGTAGATTTTGGAGTAGTAAGTGATACTGGTATATTATCTGTTCCAAGAATACTAGTACCATTTAAAGATTATTCATTTAGTTTTATTGGAATAGTTATAATTGCTCCAATAGCACTTGTATCAATTGCTGAGCATATCGGAGATCATATGGCTTTATCAAGTATAATTGGAAAAGATTTAATTAAAGATCCCGGACTAGATAGAACACTTTTAGGAGATGGAGTTGCGACTACAGTAGCTGGTTTAATCGGTGGTCCTGCTAATACAACATATGGTGAAAATACTAGTGTAGTAGGAATGAGTAGAGTAGCATCTATTTTTGTTATATCTTTAGCTGCAATTATTTCAATTATCTTATCATTCTTTGAAGTAGTTTCAGCAGTTTTATCAACAATACCTTCTCCAGTATTAGGCGGAGTATCATTATTACTATATGGATTCATATCAGTAAATGGTTTAAAGGTATTAATAGAAAATAAAGTAGATTATAATAATTTAAAAAATGTAATAATTACATCAACAATGTTATTATTTGGATTAGGAGGAGCAATGGTAACTATATCAGCTGGAGATTTATCAGTATCAATTACAGGTATGAGTTTAGCTGCGATAGTTGGAATATTATTAAATTTAATTTTAGGACCAGAAACAAATAATAAAAAATAAAGAATTAGTTAACTAATTCTTTTTTTATTTAATATAGTATTATATAATATAGAAACAGGAGGGTTTTATGATTAGACATTTAAAGATAGTAGAAAGATTATTAAGCTGTAATTATGGAGTAGGAGTTTTTCATAAAGACGTTCATTATATTCCAAATTTTAGATTAAATAAAAGTAATATTGATGTTCCTAGAGATACCCGTAAAAGAGAATATAGAATGATTCCTAAAAAAGGACATGAAAAAGAACGTCAATACGTTAAAAAAAAGAGAGACTTTCAATAGTTTCTCTTTTTTATTTAACTATAAATTCAATTGAAGTTCCATCAACCCAGAAATTTGGATTATAGTCTATTACAATACTAGTAGCATCTTTAGGTACTTCCCAGAAAACCCATCCAATAGTCTTCTTTCCTTTTCCAATTGTATCAGTAATTGTTTTATAATCATTACCAGACCAAATATATTCTTCACATTCCACATTATCAGCACTCATATTAAAGTCATATGATGTAACATATTCTTCATCCGAATCACCTATGTTTTCAACTTCAAATTTTACTGCTACTATTCTCATTCCTTGAGCAGGTGCAAAGTATCCATCATATTTAGTCCATCCATCTATAACTTCTAGCATTGTAACTTTTGTATAGCTGTTTTCAAAAGTTTCATTTAGTTTAAATTTAGTTTTTCCATTCTTATCTTTATATGAATTCTCAGTTTCTTTAACAGCTTCATCAACAGCATTTGCACAACCATTTACGCAAGCAACTAATCCAAAAAAGATAATAGCTAGAACGATAAGTATTTTTGCCCAAGTAGGCAATCCTAACTTACCTCCACATTTTGGACATCTTTTTGCATTCTTTGCAACTTGTTCTCCACAATATTTACAATTTTTAATTTTTGCCATTTTTAAACTCCTTTCTATATTTATTTTATATTTTTTATTATGCTTATTCCCGGACTTGATAGTTCCCGGACATTTTAGTCTTTTAAAAGTAATTATATTATTGAGGTGAATATAATGACTACTTTTAAAAGAGATTTTGATTTTGATAATGATTTTATGAAAAGAGTTTCTAATAATATAAGAAAATATAGATTACTAGCAGGTATAACTCAAGAACAATTAGCTGTAGATGTAGAAAAAAGCTATGACTTTATTAGAAGACTCGAATATAAAAAAGGAGAGATAGGTTGTTCATTAGAAACTTTATATAGAATTTCTATTGTATTAGGTGTATCTATCGATAAATTTTTTGAATAAAAAAGACAACTATATATAGTTGTTTTTCTATTAAATAATATAAAAATATAATATAATAATAACGGTGATTTTATGTATAGTTTGATTACATTTTTATGTTGGGGAATAGCTGATCTATTCTATAAAAAAGGAAATGTTAGTAAAGAAAAGTATAATGAATTAAAAACTGGTTTAATAGTTGGTTTAGTAATGGGATTACATGCAACTATATATTTAATTGTTAAAGGACTTAATTTAAATCTAATAGAAATGATTAAATATCTACCTGTATCATTATGTTATATATCTTCAATGATATTAGGATATAAAGGACTTAAGTACTTAGAATTATCTTTATCTAGTCCTATTCAAAATACATCAGGAGTAATTACTTCTTTGTTATTATTGTTATTCTTTAAAGAAAAGTATCCTTTGATTGCTTATATAGGAATAATATTAGTATTTATTGGAATAATTATTATTTCTCGTTTAGAAAGAAAAGAAGATAGAAGCACAAAACTAAATATAAGTAAGAATAGAAAAATAAATATCTTAATTATTATCTTTCCTATTATGTATTGTATTTTAGATGGAATGGGTACATTTTTAGATGCTTTATATTTAGATAAGTTTGGTCTAATTAGTGAAGATAGTGCGTTGATATGTTATGAATATACATTTTTATTATATGCCTTTATTACTTATATATTTTTAAAGAAGAAAAAAGAAAAGATTAGAGTAATAAAAGATATAGATAAATTACTCGCAGCTGAATTAGAAACATTAGGTCAATTCTTTTATGTTTTTGCGATGGCTAAAGATTCTACTATAGGTGCTACTATAATAGGTTCTTATTGTTTATTATCATTAGTTTTATCTCATATATTTTTAAAAGAAAAGCTATCTATTGGTAAATATATTGGTTTATTAATAGCTTTTTCTGGTTTAATTATTCTAACTATTTTAGATATCTAATTTATGATATAATGATAATAGGTGAATAATATGACAAATATATTTGAACAACGTAAGATTAAATTAATAAAGAATAAAGTTTATGCGATAATAGCTGATGCCTTAGAACATAATAGATTTTCTTTGTTTATGTCACATGAATTTCAAAGAATAATGGATGATCCTAAAATGTCTTATGAAAACCTAAGTTATTTTTATGACTTGTATGGTCAATGGGATAAAGAGTGTCATCTGCCTAACGATTTTGGAGTATTTTTAGATGATTTAGCTCTAGATCAAACTAGAATAATTGGAGTTCGTCGTGTTAGATTTGATAATCCTGATGATTTGATAGATGTTATGAGAAATGGTTCAACTAATTATGGACATAAAAACGCAGTTGGCGGAGGAGCAGATATGAAGTTGCCGCCACCATCATTGTCGTTTACACCATTTAGAGGAAGATTAGCTGATTATATTAATTTAGTAGGTAGTTATGGTGGAAATAATATTTTTTCTCAAATTGAAGGACTTGATTCAAAAGAATTTGATACTTCTAATAATATAGTAATATTTGCAGAATTCCCAAGAGATATCATAGATGATGATTTAGGAATCATAGATAAATCTAGAATTGATGAAGTATATGATAGAAGTGGAAATGATCCTAAAGTTAGACCAGAACATTTAATTGGTGCGACTATAAAAAATAAAGATGGACTGGATACTTACTATACTAAAAGCGAAATAATATCTTATAAAGATAATGGAGGAAAGGTGGCTTAATATGAAAAAAACAATTATAAAAGTTTTAATAGGAGTTGCTATTTTTATAGCAATCATTGTTGCAATAGTTTTATATGTAATTGGTACATCTAAAAAGTTTGTTTGTACTGGAGATCAAGGATCAATTACTCTTTATTATAAAGATGGTAAAATAACTGGTTATAAAGGTAATGGATATTCATACGATTTAGATGAACAACAAGAAATAGCTGAAAGAATAGGTATAGATACTTATTTAGAAGAATTTAATTCTTGGTTTTTAGCTAATTCTACTAATGGTAAATGTGAGAAAAAATAGAAGAGTAATCTTCTATTTTTGTTTATAAAAAGATATAATTAAGTAAAGGAAGTGATATTATGTATATACCTTTATATGTAAAGAGTAATTATTCTTTATTATCAAGTTTAGTTACTATAGATAGTTTAATTGATTTATGTGTATCACATAATATTACTGAGATAGCACTTTGTGATGATGATTTAACATATGTAATGAACTTCTATAAAAAGTGCAAAGATAATAATATAAAACCAATTATTGGATTAGATGTAAAAATAGATAATATATCAGTACTTTTGTATGCAAAAAGTTATCAAGGATATCAATCTTTAATAAAATTATCTACTTTAAAATATAGTAGAGAAATAACTATTGATGACTTAAAAGAATATAAAAAAGATGTATTATGTATCCTACCATTTTCTAGTATTAGTAAATATGATGAATTAAAAAAAATATATTCTGATATTTATTTGGGATATCAAAATAAAGGAGAAGAAAAACTAGTATTAGAACAAACTGATAATATTGTTTTCTTAAATAAAATATTATATTTAAATGAAGCTGATTCATCTTATCTAAAGTATTTATATATGATTAGAGATGGGAAAACTATTAGTGATGAAATAGATCTTCCGGATGAAGTTAATTATTATATAGAAGAAAAAGAAGTAGTAAATATTTATTCTAAAAAGGGAATTAATAATACTAAGGTTATTGCTGACTTATGTAACTTTGAATTTGTAGATAACGGAGTCCTTTTACCAATTTATGAAACTGGTAAAGGTAGTAGTGATGATTACTTAGAGAAGTTAAGTATTAAAGGATTACAAAAAAGACTTAATAACAACGTAAGTGATACGTATAAAGAAAGATTATTATATGAGTTATCAGTTATTAAAAAAATGGGATTTTCTAATTATTTCTTAGTTGTTTATGATTTTATAAAATATGCTAAACAAAATAATATATTAGTAGGTCCTGGAAGAGGTTCTGCAGTAGGTTCGCTTGTTGCTTATTCATTAGGTATAACTGATATTGATCCAATTGAATATGATTTGTTATTTGAACGTTTCTTAAATCCAGAACGTATTTCTATGCCTGATATTGATACTGATTTTCCTGATGTTTATCGTGATCAAGTAATAGATTATGTAAAAGATAAATATGGTGAAAAGAGAGTAGCTGGAATAGTTACTTTTGGAACTCTAAGTACAAGACTTGTTATTAGAGATGTAGGACGTGTCTTAAATGCTGAAGCAAAAGATATAGATTATTTATGTAAAAGAGTACCAACTATATCTAAACAAAAAATAGGATACTTCTATCAAAATGATAAAGATTTTAGAAGTATGATTGATAGTGATGAAAAACTAAAGTTATTATTTAAAATATGTTCAAAGATTGAAGGATTCCCTAGACATACATCTATGCATGCAGCTGGAATAATTATGAGTAAAGTAGATTTAGATACAGTTATTCCACTTGTTAAAAATAATGATATTTATTTATCTGGATATACAATGGAACATCTAGAAGAGTTAGGTTTAATTAAGATGGATTTTTTAGGACTAAAGAACTTAACTACTATTATGAATATTATTGATGACATAGAAAAATATGAAAAGGTAAAGATTAATTTCTCAGATATTCCACTTAATGATAAAGAAACAATAGATATCTTTAAGAAATCAGATACTTTAGGAGTATTCCAATTTGAATCTGATGGTATGCGTGCATTTCTAAGAAATTTAAAGCCTAATAACTTAGATGATATTATCGCAGCAATTGCTTTATTCCGTCCAGGAGCAGCAGTTAATATTGATTCTTATATTTTAAGGAAACAAGGTAAAGAAAAAGTAACTTATCTTGATGATTCAATAGAGGATATACTTGCTCCTACATATGGAATAATTATTTACCAAGAACAAATTATGCAAATTGCCAGTACTTTAGCTGGATTTACATTAGGTGAAGCTGATATCTTAAGAAAAGCAATGAGTAAAAAGAAGAAAGATATATTGGCTGCTCAAGAAGAGAAATTCATAACTGGATGTGTAAAAAATGGACATAGCAAAGAGAAAGCTAAAGAGATATTTGATCTTATTTTAAACTTTGCAAACTATGGATTTAATAAGTCCCATTCAGTAGCATATTCCATTATCGCTTATCGTATGGCTTATCTAAAAGCAAAGTATCCTAAATATTTCTTTAGTAATCTTATGAGTTCAGTTATTGGTAGTGAGGTTAAAACTAAAGAATATTTAGATGAAGCAAGAAGACTAAATATTAAGGTTCTTCTTCCATCAATTACAAAGAGTAGTAATCACTTTGTGGTAGAACCTGATGGTATAAGATTTCCACTTTCTAATATCAAGAATGTTGGAGTAGCAATCTCTTCCGACATAATTAATTCTAAAAAAGAATATACTGATATTTTTGATTGTATTAGTACAATTCTATCTAAGAATGTTAATAAGAGTATTCTGGAATCACTAATACTTGCTTCTTGTTTTGATGAATTTGGTTATAATAAAAGAACACTTGTTGAAAATATGGATGTCTTAATAAATTATGCTAATTTATCTAAAGACTTAGATCCATCTTTAATACTTAAACCAGAAATAGAAATAAAAGAAGAATATGCTAAAGAATATTTGATGGATAAAGAAAAAGAATTATTTGGATTCTATTTAAGTGAATATCCTACTACTAAATATAAACTTGAATATAAGACAATTAATACTAATGAAATAGAATCTTACTTTGATAAAACAATAGATCTTGTACTTTTAGTTGATAAAGTTAAAGAGGTACAAACTAAAAAAGAAGATATTATGGCTTTTATTTCTGGTAGTGATGAATATGGAAGTTGTAGTCTTACAATGTTTCCTAAAACATATGAGAATTACCCAGTTAAAAAAGGTAATATAGTACTTGTTAGAGGTAAAGTTGAAAGAAGATTTGATAAATATCAAATAGTCGTTGATAAAATTAAAAACTTAAACTAATATTTCTTGTTTAAGTTTTTATTTTACTATATAATATATCTTGTTGGAGGGATTGCGATGGCAAAGAAAAAAGAAGAAACAAATAAAAATGTACACGAAGTTGTAGTAAAAATAGATGGTTCTGAATGGAAAGAAGCACTAGATGCTGCATTCGAATCAAAAAGAAAAGAAGTAACAGTAAGTGGATTTAGAAAAGGTAAAGTACCAAGAGATGTATATGAGAAAAACTTTGGTAAAGAAAGTTTATATACAACTGCTATTGATAGTGTAGTTCAAATCGCTTATATGAAAGCATTAACTGATTCTAAATTAATACCTGTTGTACAACCTAAAGTAGATATTACTGCAGTTGATGATGAACATATTGAATTTATGTTTATATTTGTTACTAAACCAGAAGTTAAAGTAAAAAAATATAAAGGACTAAAAGTTACTAAAGAGAAAGTAAAAGTTACTAAAGAAGAAATTGAAACTGAACTTAAGAAATTACTTGAACAATATGGAGAAGTAAGAGTAAAAGAAACTGGTAAATTAGAAAAAGGTAATATAGCTGTTATTGATTTTGAAGGATTCGATGACGGAGCTCCATTTGAAGGTGGAAAAGCAGAAAACTATGAATTAGAAATTGGAAGTAATACATTTATTCCTGGATTTGAAGATCAATTAATTGGTATGAAATCACATGATGAAAAAGATATTAAAGTTACTTTCCCAGAAGAGTATCCTGCTGAAAATTTAAAAGGAAAAGAAGTAGTATTTAAAGTTAAACTTCATGAAATAAAAGAAAAAGTTGAAAGAGACTTTGATGAAGAATTGTTTGAAGATTTAGGTATGGAAGGAGTTAATAGTAAAGAAACTCTTGAAGCTGAAATCAAAGCTAATCTTGAAGCTCAAAAAGAAACTGATGCTGAAAATAAATATGTAGATGAATTACTTGAAGCTGTATCTGAAAATACGGAAGTAGAAATTCCAGATGAAATGATCGATGAAGAAACAGATAGACTTCTTGGACGTTATGAAGAACAATTAAAGATGCAAGGAATATCTTTAGATCTTTATTATCAAATTACTAATACTAAAGAAGAAGATTTAAGAGATCAAATTGCTAAAGAATCTTCTAAGAATGTTAAATATCGTTTAATGCTTGAAGAAATTATGGAAAAAGAACATATTGAAGTAACTGATGAAGAAGCTGACAAAGAAGCTACTGAACTTGCTGAAAAATATGGAATGAAAAAAGAAGAATTCTTATCATCATTTGGTGGAGTAGAAATGATCAAATATGATTTAGAAATTCGTAAAGTAGTAGATTTCTTAAAAGAAGAAAACAAATAGTTTTCTTCTTTTTATTTTATAGACATTTTTAGTTATTTTAGATATACTAGAGTTAGTATTAAGATAGAGGGTGTTGTAATGGAAAATAATGAAAATAAAACTCCAGTAGTAGAAGCAGAAAAACAAGAAACTACTACTAGTCAAGAACCTGTTAAGACTGAAGAAAAACCAGTGGAGAAAAAAGAAAAGAAATCTTTATTTGCTCCTAAAAAGAAACCATGGGAAGAAGATAAACCAAAAGAACCATTGGATACACAAGATATGCTTTGTATAGCTGGGTTTGTATTCTTTTTAATTTTAGCTTTTACACCATATTTTTTAAGATTTTTAGATTCTAGTTATGATGAAACTAAAAAGTTTAGTTTAAAAGAAGATGACAGTAAGTCTCAAGTAGTTACTAAGACTACTAGAAAAAAATTAATTTGTAATAAAAACGTAAATGAAAGCGCTTCTGGATATAATTACACAGTTGATATAGAGAATTTATATGAAAACGGAGAAGTAACAGTTAATAAGATTGTTTATAAAGTAGAAATAGTAGATCCTGCTGTATCAATAAATGATGTTCAAATAGAAGAATTTGAAACTTTATCAAATATTAAATCAGACGGTGTTAAAGTAGAACATATTGATGGAACAGATACTTATTCAATTGAAATCAATTATAATCTTGATGCTTCATTAAAAACTAATGCTGAATTATCTAGCCATTTTAAAGCTTTTGGTATTCAAAAAAGCGATTATGAAGAAGAACAAGGATATACTTGTACTGATGAAAAATTGGAGGGATAAAGATGGAAATAACTACTAATATTGGAAATAATATATTTAGAGGATATGATATTAGAGGTAAATATCCTACTGAAATAAATGAAGATATTTATTATACAATTGGAAGAAGTTTTGGTACTTACATCAAAAAATTCAATGAAACTAAATGTGTAGTTGGACACGATAATAGATATTCTTCTAATGAATTAGTTAAAGCTCTTATTACTGGATTAATAGATAGTGGTGTTGATGTTATTAACTTAGGATTAGTTACTACACCAATGTACTATTATGCTCAAATAAAGTTAAATATTTTAACTGGTATGATGGTAACTGCTAGTCATAATCCTAAAGATGATAATGGTATTAAATACTCAATTAATTCATTCTCTAATTGTAAAGGTGAAGAAATACAAGATTTTTATAGATTTACAATGGAAGGTAATTTTGATGAAGATGTACCTTTAGGTGAATTAACTGAATATGATATAAGAAATGATTATTTAGAATTATATAAAACTAATCTTCATTATGGAGATAGGAGAGTAAAAGTAGTACTTGATCCAGGAAATGGTACAACTACTACAATACTAAAAGATTTATATAGTCAATTTCCAATAGATTTTGAAATCATTTGTGGTGATTCTGATCCATTGTTTCCAAATCACCATCCAGATCCATGTGTTGAAGCTAATCTTGAAATGTTAAAAGAAAAAGTATTAGAAACAGGCGCTGATCTAGGTATTGGTTTTGATGGAGATGGAGATAGATTAGGAGTTATCTCTAATAGTGGTAAATTTATACCTACTGATAAATATATGATTATGATTATTAGAGATATTATTAATAAAGTTCCTAAAAAAGAGTTCCTATATGATGTTAAATGTTCTAAATCTTTATCTGATGAGATTGAAAGATTAGGTGGAACAGGAATCTGTTATCGTACTGGAAACTCTTATACAAAAGCTAGAGTGAGAGAATTAGATATTCCTTTTGGAGGAGAATTATCTGGACATGTTTATTTTAGAGATAGATGGTTAGGATTTGATTCTGGTTTATATGCTGGACTTAGATTACTTGAAATACTTAGTCATACTGATAAACAAGTGGATGACTTATTAGAAGGAATTAATGAATATTATTCAACAGAAGAAATAAAATTTGCATCTACTGATGAAAAGAAAGTTGAAGTAGTAGATAAAATAGTTAAATATGCTCAAGATAAAGGGTATAACGTAAATACAATTGATGGCGTTAGAGCAGATTTTTCTGATGGTTGGGCATTAGTTAGATATAGTAATACTGGACCAAATATAACAGCAAGATTTGAAGGTAATACTGTAGAGAGACTAGAACAACTTCAAAATGAATTTATAACTTTAATTGAAGAATATAATAAGTAGGTGTGAATATGGGAAAAATCAATAAAAAGAACAAGAAAAAAGAAAAAATAAAAGAAGAAGTAAAAGTTGAAGAGCATCTTGAAGAACCAATTGAAGTAAAAGAAGAAAAGAAAACTAAAAAAGCAAATTTATCAAAGAATAAAAAAATACTTATAATTCTTGCATCATGTATTTGCTTTGTACTTGCTTTATTATTAGTTATTACTAAAACAGATATTATTTCTAATTTATTAGGTGAAAATAAAGGACCTGCTTTAATAACTAGTGTAACTTATCAAGGTAAGAATAAATATCAAATAGAATCTACTTCTAAATTTATTGTAGAAACTAAAAATATTAAAAAAGATGATTTGAATAAATACCTTGCGATAGAACCAGCTTATAACTATACAATTGAAACTAAAGGTAAAAATAAATTTGAGATAACAGTAGATAATATTGAAGCTAATCAAATTGTTAATATTGACTTTGTTAACAATGAGAAAATAGATAAGAAATGGGCTTTCCAATCTAGTAATGATTATGGAGTTAGTTCTGTTTATCCGGCTGATAAAAAAAGTAATGTATCTGTTGATTCAGTTATAGAAGTAACATTTACACATACTGGAACAGATTTAGATGAATTTAGAGGTCATTTTAATATTGAACCTAAAGTAGAGGGAACATTTAAAGTATATGGTAGAACTATTACTTTTGTTCCTAAAGAAGAGTTAAAACTTAAAACTAATTATACAGTTACTATTACTAAAGGATTAAAATTAGATGAAGATGAAATTACTAATGACTATTCCTTTACTTTTACTACTGAAGGAGACGATTACGTTGATATAGAAGATCTTGGTTACAGTGTTGTTTCTTTAGATAAGATTAGTACATTTAAACCAAATGATCCTCCTAAAGTAGCATTATATAATGATGTTTGGGGAGAAGATAACGAAGATGAAGCTATTGATGTAATTAATAAGATAGTTGTAGAAAAGTTTAGTAATTCTAATGATTTTTATAAATATATTACTGGTACAACTACTATTAAGAGAGATAATCTAGGTAGTTATGGATTCCATAAATATAATATAGATACTGTTGAATTAGATAAAACTTTAAATGAAGGATATTATCTATTAAATGTATATGCTTCAGGAAATAGTTTAATGTTTAGTATTCCTGTACAAGTAAATAGTTTATCTGCTTACTTAATGAGTAGTGAAAGAGATATTGTTGTTTGGGTTGCTAAAGATGGAGAACTTGCTAAAGGTATAGAAGTATCTTATGAAAATAAAAAAGAAACAACTAATAGTGATGGTATAGCTATTTTAAGAGATATTTCTGATGGATCTAAAAAACTTAAATATGTAAAGATTAATAGTGGATCTAATTACCCAGTATTTGTTGGTATAGAAAATAGTAGTTTAAATAATTATCCATATGGATATATTTATACAGATAGACCATTATATAAAAATACAGATCAAGTTAAAGTATGGGGTTATGTACCATTAACATTCTTTGTAGACAAAGTAGATTTAAATAAATTTAGCTTAAAATTAGAAGATAAGAATATTCCTATAAAAGTATCTGATGATGGTACATTTACTGCAACTATAGATTTGAATAATTATGCAAGTTATTATTATGAACTAACACTTTTATATAACAATACTCCTATTGGATGGAGATATATAGATGTAGAGAACTATCAAGCTCAAAACTATATCTATGAAATAAATACAAGTAAAGCTTATATGGAAGCTGGAAAGAATTTAGAAACAACTATTAAAGTTAAACATGTTTCTGGTATTCCTGCAGTTAATAAAGAAATAACAGTTGCTTTTGATTCAAAAACATATAAAGGAAGAACTAATACAAATGGAGAAGTAACATTTAATATTAAATATGCCGTAAAAGAAGATGAAAAAGGTGAAAATGTTGTTTATGAAGAATTATCTATTCTTGGTACAGCTTTAGATTCAGAAGATTATGATATTGGTTTATATATACCAGTTATTGTTAATAAGGTTTATGTTTCTAATGAAGAATCATCTTCAAAAGGTTATAAAGCCAATTTTAATGTTTTAGATTTATCTAAAGATGTTAAAGATAATGAAGATATTCTAGATTCATTAAAAGGATCTAAATTTAAAGGAACAGTTAATGTTAAATTAGTTGAAGTAAAAGAAACAAGATCATCTTACTTTATAGAAGATGAATATACAAAAGAAAAAGAAGAATACTATAATTGGTCTACTGATTATGAAAACATTGTTGATAATAGAAATATTGATATTGATGGAGTACTAGATTATAAAGTAGATTATGAATATAAAGAAGCTCAAGAAAATGAGTACTATTCATATCAATTATACGTTTCTTATAAAGATAGTTCGGGATATGAATCTCAAACAGTATCATGGCTTTATTCATCATATGATGATAAATTATTCTCAAATAATGCTTCAGCAGATAACATGAATAGGATTCCAGCTATTGTAGAATATGGTCTAGGAGATGCCTATGATTTATATGAATATGAAATAGGTAATGAAAATGGAAATTATTGGGAATGGGAATATGGATACTTTAATACTACTTATTCTGTAGGAGATCCATATAAAATTAAACTATTAGATCTATCGTCTAAAGAAGTACAAAATGATAATAAGATACTTGAAATAAGATATAGAGAAAAAATAACTTCTACAAATATTAAGAAAACTAATGATATGGATATCAAATTCGATAAATCAGATATTCCAGGAGTATTCTTAACTGGTGCTTATTATGATGGAAATGAATTCTATCGTACAGGTTCAGATTATTATAAATATAAAGAAGAAGATAGTGAACTTAAAATAACTATTAGTCCAAATAAAAAGAACTATGAACCAAAAGAAGAAGTAGAAGTAAAAATAAAAGTTACTGATAAAAATGGTAATCCAGTACAAGCTAATTTAAATGTAAGTGTTGTTAATGAAGGGGTATTTAATCTTATAAGTGATAATACAGGTATTCTTTCAACAATCTATGATTATAGATACTTTAGTAGTTATACATATTCAACTTATAGAAACTATAAATTGTACGATAATCGTGGAGGAGCTGGTGCTGAATCTGGTGGTGGAGGTAGATCTAATTTCGGTGATACTATTTACTTCGATACTATTACTACTAATAAAAAAGGAGAAGCTACTGTTAAATTTAAATTAAATGATTTAATAACAAGTTTCAGAATAACAGTACATGCTTCTACTAAAGATGCATCTGTTGGATCAAATTACACAAATATTAATTCAACTCTTCCATTATCAATTGAATTTAATCAAAACGCTTTTGTAAAATCTAGTGATGATTTAGTTATAAGTGTATCTTCTTTATCACCTGATAATAAGAAAAATAAAGTTAAATATACTATTGAAATACCAGAAATAAATAAAAAGATTGAAAAAGAAGGTATTCCAGGACAATTAGTATATGCTAATTTTGGAAAACTAAGTGTAGGTAAATATACAGTTAAAATAAATGCTTCTGTAGGCAAATTAAAAGATTCTGTAGAGTATCCAGTTGAAATAATAGAAACATCTAATGAAATAAAAATAACTACAGAAAATAATATAAAAGATATTAAATCTATTAAACCTACTAAGAATCCAATTTATGTAGAAGTATATCCTAGTTATTTAAGTAAATATTTAGAATATTTATCTAAATTAAGAAATTATACTGATAGATTAGATACTAAGATTGGTTATTATAAAGCTTTAGAATATGAAAAAGATTTCTATAATACAGATAGTATTATTAATGTAGAGAGTTTTGATTCATATAAATATGAGAATAAACTAAGACCTTTAATTAATGCTGAAACTGATGATGTATTAACAGCCTTAAGTTTATATTATACAAATTACTTTGATATTAATAGTTCTACATATTACAACACATTTAATTCAGAAGATTATCAATTAAGTAGAATTAAAGCATTATTAGTACTAGCTGCTAAACGTGAACCAGTATTAGTAGACTTAAATGATTATGAAGCAAATTCTTTAGATGAAAATGTTTATAAAGCATTAGCTTATATCTTCTTGGGTGACTATGATTCAGCTAAAGATGTTTATGATAAATATTTAAGTAATAGTAATGATGAAGAATTTAGATCTCTAATAGCTATAGTTGAAACAGTAGTAGCTCGTGATAAAGCAGAAAAAACTATTAACGAAGTATTAGATAAGAAAGAGTCAGATAAATATATTAACTTTGCTATTATCTCTTACTTTGAAAATAATCAAGATGAATTACTTCATAAAGAAAAAGTAGAAGTAACATATGGAAAGACTAAAGAAGATTTAGTAATAGATAAATATAATGTTAATAAATTAGTTTTATATGATAAAGATATGAGTGATATTAAATTCAAATCTAAGAGCGATAAGATTAATGTATCTTACTACTATGTAGGTAAAATTTCTGAATTAGGAGATAAAGTAATTAAGAATATTACTATATCAACAAGTGGAAATAAGACTATTGGTAATGTTATGTATTTAACAATAGATTTATCTAAAGCTAAAACTGAATATGGAAATATTTATGTATATTTACCAGCAAATGTTTCTTTAGCAGATACTAAAGTAAATAATAAAGGTGCTTATATTTATAAGACTAATGAAAATAAGTTAATAGTATCTTTAACTAAAGGACATGCTGATAAAATAAATGTTCCATTAGTAGTAAAACTTCCAGGAAAATATACATTTGAAAGTGTTATTCTAGAAGAAAATGATAAGTATATGATTTCTAATGAAGTAGAGTTTGAAACTAAATAATAATTTGACACATATATAATATATGTGTCTTTTTATTTGTATTGACAAAGAAATAATTTTTTTCTATAAATATAAAAGAGGAGTGAATTTATGGCAAAAAATTTAGTAATAGTTGAGTCTCCTAGTAAGAGTAAAACTATAGAAAAATATTTAGGTAGTAATTATAAAGTAGTATCTTCTAAAGGACATATAAGAGATTTAGCAACTACTGGTAAATATGGTTTGGGTGTAGATATAGAGAATGATTTTAAACCAAATTATATTCCAGTAGAAGGAAAAACTAAAACTATTAGTGATCTTAAAAAAGAAGTTAAATCCCATGACATGATTTATCTAGCAACCGACCCAGACCGCGAAGGAGAAGCAATTGCTTGGCATTTAAAAGATGAATTAGGTATAAAAGAAGATAATTATGGAAGAGTATTATTCCATGAAATAACTAAGGATAAAGTAATAGATGCCTTTAATCACATTGGTAAAATCGATTATGATTTAGTACACAGTCAAGAAGCAAGAAGAATATTAGATCGTATTATTGGATTTAGATTAAGTAAATTAATGCAATCTAAAACAGGTGGTAAGAGTGCGGGTAGAGTACAAAGTGTTGCTTTAAAACTAATAGTAGATCGTGAACGTGAAATAGAAGCCTTTGTACCAGAAGAATACTGGACTATTACTGCGATATTTAGAGAATTTGAAGCTAAATTATTTGCCTATAATCATAAAGATATAGAGGTTCATACTGAACAAGAAGCAGATGATATCTTATCTAAATTAAGCAATAAATTCTTAATAGATTCAATTGAAACTAAATTAAAAAATAAAAAAGCAAAACCTCCTTTTATAACTAGTACATTACAACAAGATGCAGTTAATAAATTAAATTTTACATCTAAGAAAACTATGCAAATTGCTCAAAAGTTATATGAAGGAATTGATTTAAAAAGTGAAACTGTCGGACTTATTACTTACATGAGAACTGATTCAGTAAGACTTTCTGATGATTTTATTACCTCAGCTAATGCATTTATTAATGAAAAGTATGGTAAAGAATATGTTGGATATGTAAAAACTACGAAGAAAAAGGAAAATGTTCAAGATGCCCATGAAGCAATAAGACCAACTAGTATTAATAGAACTCCAGAATCAGTAAAAGAATATTTAACTGCTGATGAGTATAAAGTATATAGTATGATTTATTATCGTGCTTTAGCATCTCTAATGTCTGATGCTAAAGTAAATGCTACTACAGTAGTTCTAGATAATAATAATTATCAATTTAAAGCTACAGGTCAAATACTTGTATTTGATGGATACTTAAAAGTTTACAAAGACTATGAAACTACTGAAGATAAGATTCTTCCTGATATGGAAAAGAATAGAGAAAGTGGATTTATTTCTGAAACAATAGAAAAAGAACAACACTTTACTCAACCACCATCAAGATATACAGAAGCAAAACTAATTAAAGAAATGGAAGACTTAGGTATTGGTAGACCATCTACATATGCAACTATTATTGATACTATCAAAGAAAGAGAATATGTAATCTTAGATGATAAAAAATTTAAACCTACTGAAATAGGTATTGAAACTACAGATAAATTACAAGAATTTTTTAAAGATATTATTAATGTAGAATATACAGCTAAAATGGAAAAAGACCTTGATGAAATAGCTGATCAAAAAATAACAGAACTTGAAATACTTAAGAATTTCTATAATGAATTTGATCCATTGCTTAAGAAAGCTTTCTCTGAAATGGAAAAAGCTGGACCAGAACAAACAGGAGAAATGTGTCCAGATTGTGGTAGCCCATTAGTAATCAGAAAAGGTAAATATGGAGAATTTGTTGCTTGTTCTAATTATCCAAAATGTAAATATATCAAAAAGGAACAAAAAGAATCACATGATATTTGTAAATGTCCTGTTTGTGGTGGCACAATTATTGAAAGAACTACTAAAAAAGGTAAAACATTCTATGGATGTAGTAATTATCCTAAATGTAAATTAGCTTCTTGGGATCTCCCTACAGGAGAATTGTGTCCTAATTGTAAGAACCTTTTAGTGGATAAAAATGGCACTATAAAATGTAGTAATTGTGATTATGAAAAGTAGTAGTAAAATACTACTTTTTTAGTTGTAAAAAGATATTTTATATAATATAATTAAATAGAGTAGGAAGGTGTCGAAATGAATTCTTTAAAAAGATATTTATTAATTATAACTTTTTTAATTATCGGAGTGTTTTTTATTAATATAGATGTGGTTGATGCTAGATCACTTGATTGGCATGCTGTAACTGTCAATTGTATTTATGCTAATGGTGAGAGATTCACTTATGCTTATAATAATGCAAAAGAACAGTGGACAACTGCCCAATCAAGATACAATTTAAAAGGTACAGATCCACAACAAAATGCAAACAGCCAAGCTACATATTTAGATAACCACCCTTTGGTTGATTCTAATTATAGATGTCAAAAATATGTTAGTTCATATGTATATCCCCAAGTAAGTAAATTAAAGGATAATGAGACTGCAATAACATTCTATAAATTTGGATCTTCTTCAGATAGTTCTAGATTGGACCCTGATGACGTTTTACAAAGAAGTGGTTGGTGTCGTTTTTGGGGGTGTGAATGGGCAGAAGCAATTAGTATTGCTGAAACTCAACAAACTAATTCTTTGGTATCAGAATCATATGTTTTTGATGATGATGTTACAATTCCAAATGCATCAATATATTACGTTAGAGATGATGGTGATCCTAGACAAGCAGCTGATGTTAGTGGATATGTAGAAATAATTGTTTATGATAATGCAGTATTTATTCAAAATAATGATTATCTTGCTAGAATTGGCGATGGATATGGAAATTTTTCAGGTGCCAGCAGAAATAGCGAAGGTAAAGTAAGCGGAGTTCCAACATATATTTATATTAATGAACCTGAACCAAAATCGTCTAAAGATCCAAACGGATCTGGAGGAGTTGCTTATTCTTTTAATAAAGATCAAACTAATTATAAAGTGTGTGCAAACGCACCATCATCAAGTGGTTGTAAAAATAGATATAAAGTAACTGATGAAGTATTTGATCCTGGGGCTGGTTCTCCTGGACAAGTGTGTGATGAGATGCCTGAAACAACAAAAGTTCTTAGAGATATAATAAAATATGTTCAATTATTAACACCTTTATTAATGATTGTTCTTTCTGGACTTGATATAGGTAGAATTATTTTCTCTGGTGATTTAGAGAAAGAACTTCCTGCTTCTAAGACTAGAATTATTAGAAGAATGATTGTTGGAGTATCAGTATTCTTCTTACCATTAGTAATAAGTTTATTGATTGATTTCTATAATCAATCTGGAGTTGACTCTGAACATCAAATTAAAGAAATACGTTGTTTATTTGAATAAAGAAGGGAGATGGCATTAAATGATATGGTTTATTGACCCGTTTCAAATTATTGAAAATGTAATTTCAATAGGTGAAGTTGTTATTGAAATAGCCAAATGGTTATTATTGATATGGCTTATCTCTGGTGGATGGCTATATGCAGTAAGAGCTGTTGAATTTATCATTGATAAAACTTTGTGTAATTTTATAGCAACTATCTATAAGTATTTCTTAGAAATACTAGAAGGAACAATGTTTAATGAAGATCTTGTAAATGATATTGTAATGAATATCTATATCTTTATTGGTGTTGTAATTATATTTAGATTAATTCTGGTATTAATGAAATACTTAATTAATCCGGATTTAGTAGCTGATGCTAAATTGGGAACAAATACTTTGATTAAGAGGGTATTAATTGGTTTTGTAGGAATACTATTTATACCAACTATTTTCGATATTGGTATGAGATTGCAAGCAGCAATTATTAAAGACCAAATTATTCAAAAATTAATTATTCCAAGAGCTGCTATTGATGCAGTTGGAGATCATATTCAAGATGGTGGAAAATATATGGGAGCATATGTTTTAGCCGGATTTGTTAATCCATCTTCAGTAGCAACCCAAACAACAAAAAGTGAATTTGAGGTTGCAGTTCAAAAAGGAGATTTCTCGAACGTTAAGGTTAACAGAGGAGGATTCTTGAGAGATGCTAACGATTATGAATATAGTTACATTATTGTAGTTTCGACTATATGCTTACTGAAAGTATTATCTCACGTATTAACTTATACAGTAGATTTGGCTGTCAGAGCATTTAAGATGTTAGTATTCCAAATTTTAGCACCGATAGCAATGGTAGAATATATGATTAGTGGTGCTGATAGTGGAGTATTTGCAAACTGGAAGAAAGCAGTTATTGCATGCTATGCATCAATATTTGCTAAAGTAGCTTCCTTGTGGTTTGTCATCTTTGTAACCTTGTTGATGTCGGGATCTCTTCCTGGATATACAAATGGTTCTTTATTAGCAACTGATGACTATTTGCTAAGAGCAATAATTATAATCGCTTTAATTGGATTCATGATGGATTTCCCAAAACTAATTGGAGATGTATTTGGATTCGATTTTGTACAACAATCAAGTGCTTCTGGTATCATAAAAGATATAGGTGGAGTACTTAAGACAGCTGCTGGTGGTGCACTTGCTTTAGGTGCAGGAGCAGTTGGAGGAGCAATGGGTGCTGCTAAACAAGGATTAGGTTCACTTAAAGGTGCTGCTCACGATATTAATGCAGCTAAAAAACTAGGAGATCCTTCTAAAGTGCCGACTTTGAAAGATGCACTTGCTAATAATGGAATGACTGGAGCTAGTGCTGCTAAACACTTAAATGCTATTAGAGATGGTGCTTTTAAGGGTATAGCCGAAATGAACCCATATACTAAAGCTGCATTTGGTGCTTATACTGGAGCAGTATCTGGTCAAGAAGATATTGATAAGAAAGCAGAAGAAAAGAAAAAACAAGCACAAAGAGATCAATGGGCTGAACAAACAGCAGAATCTACTAAGAGGAGTGCAGATATTGATGAGGAATGGTTCAAGCATGAAAAGGCTTGGCGTAGACATGATACTGGCCAAGATAGAGATTCAAGTGTAGATGATGCAAGAGATAATGCTTACAGAGATTACACTGGAATTACTCAAGGAATGGAAGCAAATGCTGCTAGTGCAATAGCTACTGCTATGGCAGTTGCATCTGCATCTGGAAATCAAAATATTAATGTTTCTGATATAACTGCTCAAATAACTCAAGCAATTCAAGGAACTGCTTTAGCACAAGATGGTGCTGATTCAAGAGCTGCTGCACAATCTGCTATGACAGATATTGCAACACAATTAAGAACAGACCCTGCAAACGTTGATGCAATTACAGTTGATGCTAATGGACAAGTTACAGATATTGATGTTGGTGCATTACATTCTGCTGGTTCATTAACTATTCCTGTTGGTGCTACATTAGAGAGTACAATTCAAAGTGAAATCGCAGCTAGTGCTATTTCTACTGTATATGATCAAGGATATGCGGCTTCTGGATATGATCGTATTATTAGTGTTAGTTCTGATCCAACACAAGCAGTATACGATACAGCTGCTTTCCAACATGGTGTAAATGCTGAACCACTTGAAGTTATGCAAGATATTAAAGTTAGCGCTAATGTAACAGCTGCTAATACTTCAAGTATAAATGGAACAGTATCAGCTATGGCAGGAGATGTTCAACATATATCTTCTCAACAAGATGTAATAGTAGATACTACTCAAAGAATGCATGCAGGACAACAACGTATGGAAGGACAATTAAGTGGAATTCAAGGAGATGTTGGAAGCATTAAAGGAGATGTTCGTCATATTAGCCAACAAACAGATACAATTGTAGATACTACTGAACAAATTAGAGATGGTGAACAAAGAATTGAAGGACAAGTAAGAGGAATCAGAAGAGATACTCGTAAAATAAGAGATGAAGTCCATAATATTGATAGAAATGTTGAAACTGTTGTAAATACAACAAATACTATTTCTGAAAATGTTAATAATATTTCCACAATTACTGGTAGAGCTGAACAAACAATAAATGATATAAGAAGAGACACTGGTAAGATTGCCAATACTAATTTTGATCAAAATAATTCTGCTTGGGACGATGATGGAAACTAGAATTAATTTAATAACAAGTACGAAAGTACTTGTTTTTCTTTTGTCTGAAAAGCATAAATGTTATAATTAAATTGGTGATATTATGAAAAAAGTTTTACTTATAGATGGTAATAATATATTATTCCGTAGTTATTATGCTACTGCATATAATGGTAATACTATGAAGAATAGTAAAGGATTTCCTACTAATGCTTTATATGGATTAGTTAATATGATGAATAAGATTATTCATGAAGAAAATCCTGAATATGTAATGATTGCTTTTGATAAAGGTAAGACTTTTAGGCATGATAAATATTCTGATTATAAAGGTGGTAGAAGTGCTACTCCAGATGAATTAGTTGTTCAATTCCCTAAGGCAAGAGAACTTGTTAACGCTATGGGATTTAAGTACTTTGAAATAGATAATTATGAAGCTGACGATATAATTGGTACTTTTGCTAAAAAAGTAGATGAAAGCAGTGACTATGTCGCTACTATCATTTCTAGTGATAAAGATTTACTACAACTAATTAGTGATAAAGTAGAAGTAAAACTTCTTAAGTCAAATGATTATATTCGTATGACTAAAGAAGAATTTGAAAAGACTTATGGGATTGAACCACCAAGAATGGTTGATTTAAAAGCACTTATGGGTGACTCTAGTGACAATATTCCTGGAGTAGCTGGAGTAGGTGAAAAGACTGCTTTAAAACTTTTACAAGAGTATAAAACTTTAGGTAACTTATATAACAACATTGATTCAGTTACTGGAAAAGTAAAAGAAAAACTTGAAACAGATAAAGACAATGCTTTCATGAGTTATGATTTAGCAACTATCTATAAAGATGTAGATATAGATACTGATTTTAATAAGATTAAATATACAGGAATAGATACTTTAAAATATATTGATATTTTAAATGATTTAGAGTTCTATTCATTAATTAAAAAATTAGATATAGAAGAGTCTGATATCAAAGAAAATATAATGGATATAGATTATAAGATTATAAATAATCTAGATAGTATTAATCTTAAAGATGATTTTTCTATCTATGTAGAAACATATGGATATGATTATCATAAAGATGAAATACTAGGTATATCAATTTATAACAAAGATATGTCTTATTACATTCCTTTTGATGTAATTAAGAATAATCCAACTATTTTAAATAGTTCTTATAAAAAGAGTACATATGATTTAAAGAAATCAATCTATGTACTCGCTAAAAATAATTTAAGTATATCTAATGTAGATTTTGATCTAATGATTGCCGAGTATCTTCTAAATGAAAATATTAAAGATGATATAGCTTATCTTATGAACAATAACGGATATAGTGTAGAGTTCTATGAAAAAGAATTTGGTACTTTAGCAAAACTATCTATGCCAAATGAAGAAATAATTGCAAAGAATGCTTGTATGAAAGCTAAGTTCATTTATGAAATGAAAGATAAAGTACTTGATAAATTAAAAGAAGATAAGAGTTTAAATTTATTTGAAAACTTAGAAATGCCACTAGTTGAAGTACTTGCTGATATGGAATTAACTGGTATTAGAGTTAATAAAGATTATTTAATTGAAATGGGTAAAGAATTAAATAATAAAATAGATGGTATTGCTAATCAAATATATGAATATAGTGGAGAAGAGTTTAATATATCTTCACCTAAGCAATTAGGAGATATTTTATTTGTAAAGATGGGACTTCCTTATCCTAAAAGAGTTAAAAATGAATCTTTTTCAACAAGTGTAGACATCTTACAAAAGATAGAACATGTTCATCCAATAATTCCATTAATAGAAGAATATCGTACTTTAACTAAATTAAATGGTACATATATTGAAGGATTAATAAATGAAATAGATAGTGATGGAAAGATTCATACTTGTTTTAATCAAACTTTAACAAGAACTGGAAGACTTTCTTCATCAAATCCAAATCTTCAAAACATACCGATTAGATATGATTATGGAAAACTAATTAGAAAAGCATTTATACCAGAAGAAGATTCAATTCTTTTATCAAGTGACTATTCACAAATAGAACTTCGAGTATTTGCTTCTTTATCTAATGCTACTAATATGATTGACGCCTTTAAAAAAGGACTTGATATCCACGCTAAAACAGCTAGTGATATCTTTGGAGTACCAATAGATAAAGTTGAACCTAAAATGCGTAGAGAAGCTAAAGTAGTTAACTTTGGTATTTTATATGGTATGAGTAGTTTTGGACTATCTGAAGACTTAAATATGAATTTTAAAGAGGCCCAAGAATTCTTAGATAATTATTTAAAAAGTTATCCAGCTATTAAAGAATATATGGATAGTGTAGTTAAAGTAGCTCACGAACAAGGTTTTGTTAAAACTATTATGGGGCGTAAACGTATTATTGATGAACTTAATAATAAGAATTATTTAATTCGTCAAAGTGGAGAAAGAATGGCTAAAAATACACCAGTACAAGGAAGTGCTGCTGATATCTTAAAGAAAGCTATGATTGAAATATATGATGAATTTAATAAACGAGGACTTAAAAGTAAAATGTTAATCCAAGTACATGATGAACTTGTGTTTAATATTCCTAAGTTAGAAGAAGATGAAGCGACGAGAATTATTAAAGATATAATGGAAAATACATATGAATTAAAAGTACCACTTGTAGTAGATATTAATAAAGGATCAGATTGGTACGAAGCAAAGTAGGTGAAATATATGCCTGAACTACCTGAAGTAGAAACAGTAAAAGAAACATTAAAAAGAAAAGTAACTGGTAAAACTATTAAAAGTGTAACAGTTAGACATAATAATATAATTGCTTATCCATTAGTAGAAGAATTTAAGAAAAAACTAATTGGTCAAGAAATAAAAACTCTTTCTCGTAGAGGAAAATGGATAATCTTTCATTTAACTGATTATTATATGTTGTCTCATCTTCGTATGGAAGGAAAATATTTTCTAAAAGATAAGGATGACGAAATAACAAAACATCAACATGTAATATTTGAATTTACTGATGGAACGTCATTAAGATATCAAGATGTACGTAAATTTGGTAGAATGTATCTAGTTAAAAAAGATGAATTAGAAGATTGTGAACCAATTAAAGAGTTAGGTTTAGAACCGTGGGATAAAGAACTAACTACAACTTATCTAAAAGATAAATATAAGAGCTTAAAACATCCTATTAAAAGTGTTTTGCTTGATCAAAGTATTATTACAGGAATTGGAAATATTTATGCAGATGAAATACTTTTTCTTAGTAAAATTAATCCTAATAAATTACCTAAAGAATTAAAAGATAAAGACTTATCTAATATAATCGAAAATACTAAATCAGTACTTGAAGAAGCAATAAAAAAAGGTGGTACCACAATTAGGAGTTATACTTCTGATGAAGGTATAACTGGTATGTTTCAAAATGACTTGTATGTTCATCAAAGAGCAAATGAAAAATGTAGGGTGTGTGGTTCTACAATTGTTAAAACTCGAATTGGAGGAAGAGGGACTTATTACTGTCCTAAGTGCCAAAAATGAATGAAATATTAGTTGTAGATAAACCAGAAAATTGGACAAGTCGTGATGTAGTTAATAAGATAAGTCATAAATTTAATACTCGTAAAGTAGGACATTTAGGTACACTTGATCCTATCGCAACAGGAGTATTAATAATTCTTCTTGGAGAAGCAGTAAAACTTAATGATTTAGTGCTTAATGATACTAAAGAATATATTGCTACTGCTAAAATTGGCATTCTTACTGATACCTTAGATATTACTGGTAATATTCTAAAAGAAAGTAGTCATATTCCTACTAAAGAAGAGATTAATTCTATACTTAAAACCTTTCTTGGTAAAAGTATTCAAGAAGTGCCTCTTTATTCATCTGTTAAAGTTAATGGTAGAAGACTATATGATTATGCTAGAGAAGGTACTTTAGTAGAATTACCTAAACGAGAAATAGAAATATTTAATATAGAACTTCTTGATTATAAAGAAGATACATTTTCCTTTAAAGTACTTGTAAGTAAAGGTACATATATTAGAAGTCTTATTAGAGATATAGGTACTAAACTTAATATATGTTGTACTATGTCTTCTTTAAGAAGAACTAAACAAGGAAATATTACAATAGAAGAATCTTATACGTTAGATGATATTCTTAATGATAAATATACTTCTTTATCATTTGAAGAACTATTAAAGGATTATCCTTCAGTTGTAGTAGATTCATATTTAGAAAAGAAAATAAGAAATGGTAGACCTCTAGAAAATAGATATAATTATGATAAATTTATTTATTTAAATGAATCAGGAAAAGTACTAGCAATATATGAAACAACTCCTGATAAAAAAGAAGTAAAACCATATAAAGTTTTTAATTTATAAATAGTCTAGAAAAACTAGATTATTTTTTGTTAAAAACTATTAAAAATTATTTGGTTATGATATAACTATATATAGGTATAGAAGGTGATTATATGAACGTTGAGTTCACAACAAATGATTATTTATTAGCTTGGTATTTATTATTTAAACCTTCTTTCTGTGAAGAAATGCAAAGTCTTAAAGTCAAACTTTATAAAAACTATGCAAAACAATATATGGCTTTAGAGAAAGAAAATGTTGAAATACTTAAATATAACCATGATTTTATTCCAGATGATGATACTATTTACAACATTGTATTTGAATCAGATATATTTCAAGAAATAAAAAAAGAGACAGATAAGCATCGTATCTATTTAATGAAATTATGGGATACTAATCAAAAAAAGATTAAAACGTTACTTAAAGAAGTAACTAGAATACATATCAAGGATGATTTTAATATTATTGTTATTCATCCTAAATTAGATACGATTGAGTTTATTGAAACTAATCCTAAAAAAAATATATCTTGGGGAAAATCAGATGATACTGAAAATGATATTCAAACTCTTATGAGAATTCTTTATACAATTACTAAATATGATTTAGGATCTTTCCATAAAGAGAGTAAAGAAATAGTAGCATCTATCTTAGATTTAGCTATTACTAATGAACTACAAACTAGATTAGTAGGTATGAGTAAATATAATGAAGGATTTAAGAGTTTAAGAACCATGAAAAAACAATTGTATCCATACTTTTTAATGTATTTAGGAGCAGTTGATAAAGAAGACCTAATTGGTTATATGATGCGTGATAAAATAGCATTTGATTTAGATAAATATAGAATAGAAGAGGACCTTAAAGAAGTTGATTTATTTGAATTTATAGATTTCTGTTGTAAGAATCAAAAGTATATATTAAAAATAAATAACTAAAAAATATTTATAGGGGGTATATTATGGACAAAGAGATTAAAAACTTGTTAGAAAAGTTAAAGATTGATCTTAAGTATTATGGCGAATTTGATAACGCTACTGTTGTTAAAGTTGCCATAAATAAAAAATATAATGTAGTTTCATTATATTTAAATACTGAATCTAATCTTAGTATTGAATTATATGAAGAATTAGAAAAATCTTTAAATATCTTTTTTAATAGTGATAGATCTCTTGTTTTTATTAATCCTAAAAATAGAAATTTAGATTGTTTTAATAGTTATTTTAATAAAGCATTTAAAATATTAGAAAAGAATAATCCTATTATAAATATCTTTAGTGATAGATTAGTTAGAGTAGAAGATAATTACTATGTAGAAGTACTTAATAAAGCAGAACAAAAACAAATAGGTTTATTTTTAAAAGATATTAATTCATATATAAATATGTATGGATATAGTGTAAGTATAAGTACTCAAATAAATGAAGAAAAAAGAAATGATATAAAGCATAGTATAGATAATGAAAAAGAAAAGACTAAAGAAGAAGTAAAAGAAATAGAACATCAAAAAGAGGAAAGAAAAAAAGAAGCAATTCTTTTAAAGAAACAACGTGAAGAAAAAATAAAGATTGAAAAAGAACAAACAGATGATAGTGTTCTTAAGGGAAGAGCTATCTTAGATAAAGTTAAATCTATCAAAGAATTAATTAAAGAGGAAGATTCAGTATCTATCGAAGGAGAAATATTTGGAGTAGATACTTTTGAACCAGCTAGTCATGAATTTAAAATAATTACATTAAAAGTAACTGATTATACTGATAGTATTACAGCTAAATTATTCTTAAGAGATGATGAAGAATATAATTCAATTATTAAGAGATTAAAAGCTGGTACTAGTGTTAGATTAAGAGGATATACTAAAGTAGATAAATATTCTGGTTCAGAACTTGTTCTTAATTTAAGAGATATAAATGTTATAGAAAAAGTAGTTAATAAAAGAGTAGATAATTATCCTCGAAAAAGAATAGAACTTCATACACATACTAAAATGAGTGATATGGATTCAGTATGTGATGAAGTAGATTTAGTTAAACAAGCTATTAAATGGGGACATCCTGGAATAGCTATAACTGATCATGATTGTTGCCAAGCTTTTCCTCATGTTTATGGAGAAGTATCTAAGTATAATAAAGGGTTAGATGCTCCTGTAAAAGATGCTAAGAAAAAAGTAGAAGAGTTAGAGAAAGAGGTAGAAGAACATCCAGAAAAAGCTAATTTACTTGAACTAGCTAAAGAAGAGTTAGAAGCAGCAAAAGAAACACGCAAGAACACTCCTAATTTTAAAGCCTTATATGGTTGCGAACTAGAAATGAGTGAAGATTTTTTAAATATAGTTTATAACTTAAAAGACGGTAAAATAGATGATTTAACATTTGTTGTATTCGATACTGAGACAACTGGTTTTAATGCTGGTTTAAATGACTCTATGATTGAAATAGGTGCCGTTAAAGTAAAAAATGGTGTTATTACTGATGAAAGATTTGATGAATTAATCAATCCTGGATGTCATATAGATCCAGTTATTACATCACTTACTGGTATTAGTGATTATAAAGTTCGTGATGCTGATAATGAAGAAAATGTTACTAAGAGATTTAAAGATTTTATTGGAGATGCTGTATTAGTTGCTCATAATGCTAAATTTGATAAATCTATGTTAGATATGGCTTATTATAAATATAATTTAGGAGTATTAACTAATCCTATTGTAGATACTTTAAATCTATCTAGAGTAATTAATCCTGATTTAAAGAGACATAGTTTATCTGCATTAACAAAGTTCTACAAAATAGAAATGGATGAAGTAGATAATGAAGATGATGAAGATAGAGTTGTTTCTGTAGAAGAAGAAATAGATTTTAATAATGACCTATCTGGTATTAAAGAGATTAAAGTAAATGGAAATGTTGCTTATTCTGATGAAGATAAGAAATTAATTCAAATAGAATTTGAAGAAGAAACAGAGGTAAATATTGAAGTTACTTACATTGATTCTTCTACAACGTCAGTTATTAATCTTGGTAGTCGTAAAGAATTAATTAAACCAGGAAAGAATAATATTCTTATTAAATATGTTGATAATAATGAAGAGAAAGAAGTAACAATAGTTGTTAATAAAGTAAGAAGTCACCATAGAGCTGATTACGATGCTGAAAAATCTGCTGAAATGTTCATTAAGATGTTAGGTAGTATTAAAGGACTTAATACTTTAAATGAACTAGCTAGTGTTGATTTCTTAGCAGAAACTATAGGATTAGAACTTAATCCGTTAGAAACAGAATATGATAATATTCCACATAAGACAGTAGCTGAAAAAGTTATTAATGATAATAGTAGAAGTATGCATGTTAACTTAATAGCGCAAAATAAAGTTGGTCTTAAAAATCTATTTAAGATTATTAGTTATGCTAATACTGGTTTCTTACTAAAATATGCTAGAATTCCTAGAAGAATAATTGAAGAAAATAGAGAAGGATTATTAATTGGTTCTTGTTGTGAAAATGGAGAAATCTTTGATATAGCTTTAACTCGTACTGAAGATGATTTAATTAAAGCTATGAGTTTCTATGATTATATAGAAATACAACCTCCTACTAATTATCTATATTTAGTTAAAAATAGAGATATTAATAGTATTGAAGAAATACATCAAGTAATTAATAAGATAATTACATGTGCTAAAAAAGCTGGAAAGATTGTATGCGCTACTGGAGATGTTCACAATATTAATAAAGAAGATTTAATATATCGTGAAATAGTAGTAAATCAATCTAGTCCTTCTAAAGGAAGACATCCATTAGCTAGATATTTAAATCATCAAGCTATTAGTCCAGCTAATGAAAGTTTACTTGAAACATATAAAAAGAAAAATAAAAATGAATACAATGAAGATTTATCTTTAGTAGAAGAGAAAATATTAAAGATAATTATATCTTTATCTGAATTTAAAAATATAAAAATAAATAGATCTAATTTATATGATTTATATGTTCCTGAAGATAATGAAGAAGTTTTTAAAAAGAGTAAAACTGATGAAGAGAAAAAAGAAGCAATTAATAGTGCTTTAAGAAAATTAGAATCTCATGAATTTATAAAATCTAGTTATGATGAAGGGGTAGAATTATTCTCTTTAAAATGTAAAATAAAAGAATCTAATCTAGGAGAAGACCCTGAAATACCTAATGAATATTTTAGAACTACTGATGAAATGATGGATGAATTTAGTTTCTTAGATCATGATTTGGCTGAAAATATAGTAATAGATAACCCTAGAAAAGTTATGGATTTAGTAGATGAATTTGAAGTAATAGAGTATCCTGAAGTACCTTATTCACCTATTATTGAGGATTCACAAAAGATAGTTACTGATATGGTATATGATAAATGCGAAAGTATTTATGGTAGTCCACTTCCATATAATATTGAAGAGCGTTTATCTAAAGAACTATATGGAGATTGTGTCTTTGAATTATTAAAGAAACAATTTAAAGAAAAATATCCTGATAAAGAAGAATCTGATTATCAAGAAGAGTTATATGCTGAACTTAATAAAACTATAAGAAGTGGATTTGAACATATTAAAGATTTATTAAGAAAAGATATTAAGAAAGATAATCCTGATTTTGATGATAAACAAATTGAAGGTAAATTAACTAAGACTTTAGGTGGAGTAATTGGTGGAGGATTTGATGTTATTTATCTTATTGCTCAAAAACTGGTTAAACACTCTAATGATGATGGCTACTTAGTTGGATCTCGTGGATCTGTTGGATCAAGTTTTGTTGCAACTATGATGGGTATAACAGAAGTTAATCCACTTCCAGCACATTATGTTTGTCCTAAATGTAAACATTCAATTTTTGATGATAAAGATGGTAACAGTCTAGGAGCAACTTATTCATCTGGTTTTGACCTTCCTGATTTAAAATGTCCAGAATGTGGAACTCCAATGAGTAAAAATGGACAAGATATGCCATTTGCAACATTCTTAGGATTTAATGCTGATAAAGTACCAGATATTGACTTAAACTTCTCTGGAGATAATCAAGCTAGTGCTCATGAATATACTAAAGAGTTGTTTGGTACTGATAATGTATATCGTGCTGGTACTATTGGTACAGTCGCAGATAAAACTGCTTATGGATTCGTTCAAGGTTATGAAGAATCTAAAGAGTTTGACAAATTAAAAGTAATAATGAATTCTTATGGACTTAAACCTCCGTCAAAGGATGATTTAAAGAAAAAAGGACTTATTAAGAGTAGACTTAGAAACTGTGAAACAGAACGTATATCAATAGGATGTACTGGTGTTAAGAGAACTACTGGACAACATCCAGGAGGAATTGTAGTAGTTCCAGGATATAGAGATGTCTTTGACTTTACTCCATTCCAATATCCAGCTAATGATCCTACTGTTCCTTGGAGAACTACTCACTTTGATTACCATGCAATTGATCAAGACTTATTAAAACTAGATATTCTTGGTCACGATGATCCTACTGTACTTAGACTTTTACAAGATTTATCTAAAGAAGCGATTATCTTAGGTGATGATAAAAATAAATATCCACTTAATGAAGCTGGAGAAGTAGATGTTACATGTATTCCGTTAGATGATAAAGAAACAATGAAAATATTCTCATCTACAAATTCATTAGGTGTTACTGAAGAAGAAATAATGTGTCCAACTGGAACATTAGGTGTTCCTGAATTTGGTACAAAGTTTGTTATTCAAATGTTAGTTGATACTAAACCAACTACATTTGCTGAACTTGTTAAAATATCAGGATTATCTCATGGTACTGATGTATGGCTTGGTAATGCTCAAGACTTAATTACTAATAAAATCGTACCATTTAAAGAAGTTATTGGATGCCGTGATGATATTATGGTTTACCTAAGTTATCATGGAGTAGTACCAATTAAAGCATTCAAAATAATGGAATTTGTTCGTAAAGGTAAAGCTTCTAAAGAACCAGATACATGGGAAAATTGGAAACAAGTAATGTTAGATGCTAAGATTGAACCTTGGTTTATTGATTCTTGTCAAAAGATTAAGTACATGTTCCCTAAAGCTCATGCAGCTGCTTATGTAACAAGTGCCTTTAGAATAGCTTGGTACAAAGTCCATCATCCAATTCTATATTATGCTGCTTACTTCTCAATTAGATGTGAAGCATTTGATATAGATTCTATGGTTAGAGGATATGATGGAATCAAAAATAAGTTACTTGAAATAGATGAAAAAGGAGCTAGTGCTACTAATAAAGAAAAAGATACATATGATGTATTAAGAGTATGTTTAGAAGCCGCAGCTCGTGGTATTAAATTTAAAAATGTAGATATAAATGAATCTGATGGTAAATACTTTAAGATTGATAAAGATAGAAAAACTCTTATTATTCCATTTAAAGCAATGGATGGCCTTGGAGAAAATGTTGCCCAAGGTATAGTAGAAGAAAGAGAAAAAGAACCATTTATTAGTATTGAAGATTTACAAAAAAGAGGACATGTATCTAAAACGTTAATTGATAATATGACTAAGATGGGAATCTTAGATGGACTTAGTGATAGTAATCAGTTGACATTGTTCTAACTAGAAAAAATAAGCAAAATATGATATAATATTAGATGAGGTGGTTGTGTGGATAATTTAATCGAATTAGCAACTTTTAATGATGATAAATTTGGTATGGTAACTCAATTTATTGATAACCAATATACAATTGTATTTATGAAAAAAACTGATAATGGTTATATACCAATTACACCAGAAGAAAACAATAAACTTAAAAGCAAATATTTAGGTGGTGAATAAAATGGATACATTTAAAAGTGAATTTACAGCATTTTTAATGCAAATAACTGGATTTACTACTATTGATGAACTACGCACAAATGGATATGACATTTTACTAAATCGTTTAGATACAATTTATTTATTAAATAAAGAAGCTGAAGCTATTGCTAATGGAGAACTACATGCAATTAATCCAGATGCTCCAGCTAAACTTTCAACAACTGCAAAAATAGTGAAAGATCAAATAATTAATGGCTATTTTTCTAATCAAGTTATTAGACAAATGATAGGATATTTTGATCGTCCCGATATTCCTGAATCAGAAAGAATACCAGCAGTTCCTGTTGAAAATAGGGCAGAAGCTTTCAATAATCTTATTACTAGATATGGTTTCTTTAGTGATGCAGTAACTCGTTACATAACTCCTTTAGGAGATACTCCTTTAACTGATGAGGTTTTAGAATCTGTACGAGTTGCTATACAGGGTGATGTTATTTCATTTCCTGAATTGTTTGATCGAGTAAATAATGAATGGGAAGAATATGTTATTAATTCAGCTGCAGATGCAGATAGGGCTTTCGATTTTGGTGCAGAAGTAGATAGATTAATTGCTGGATTATCTCCAGAATTGCAAACTGACATCAAAAATTATGCAAGAACATATTATGATAAGAGAGAAGAATTTGAATCTTTAACTGGAGAAGCTAAAGAAACTGCACAAAGAGAATTAGATGAATTAACTGATTTAATAGAAGAAAAATTTTCTCATGTTCCAGGATTGAATGAGTTGTTTTATTACTATGTTGAAAGTATAGAAGTTGAAGAAAGTTATAGAGAGGCGGATGAAGCAGGAAGAAGACCACCGGAATTACCAGATGAAACAATTCATGAACCAGATGTAACTAGAAGTCAAAATGTAAATAGCAGATTTCTTGTAGATCCTGTTACTGGTGAGGTAATTGAAAATAGAGGATCTTTTGAACAAAGAGTAAGAAATACAACTAGAGTTGTTGAAGGATACTCTTGGAGAAATGAAGAGACTATTGTAACAAGACTTAATGAAGAAAGAGAAAAAATTGTTAAGAAGAACATGCCTGGAAAGGTAGAAGATCTTAAAACACAATTAAAAGATCAAAGAAAAGCAAAACCTAAAAACAAAGCAGCTATTAAAAAGACAAAAGAACAAATTAAAACATTACAAGCAAAAAGAAAGGTGCTTGAAGACAAATATGGACCTAATTGGGAAGAAGCGTATAAGAGAGAGTTAGAAGCATCAGTTTTAAGAGCACAAGTTCAAACATGCGATAGAGTATATGGAGTTAATGAAGCTGCTCAAGCACGCGCAGAAAGAAGAGCTGCTATGGAGCGTGGTGAAACACTTCCTGAATCAACAAAAGAGGTTTCATTTGATGAATTAAGATTTGTTGCTAGAAATTTTGAACAAAGAACAATGGAAGATGGTAGTTCCGTATTAGTTGATAGAGAAACGAATCGTCCAGTATTATCTGAAAGAACAAAAGCTATATACGGATTTGCTCATAATATAATGGAGGCTTATGGAAGTAATTCTCCAGATGCAGTATTCAATAATGATGTTAGAACATATTATGAATATGTTATGAGAGAAAGTAAAAAAGCAATGCTTAGTGATGGTGAAGTAACAACTGAAACACTTACAGGAATTGTTTCTAGTCTTCACGTAAATCAATTTAAAGAAGCAATGTTAGGTAGTGTTGAAAAAACGACTGCTACAGAAGCGTTCTTTGCTGCTCAAACACCAAGAACAGCAGCAAGAACTACAGAAGAAACAAGAACAGTATAAAAATAGAAGTAAGTAGAAGTACTTCTTCTTTTTAAATTATAAGGAGGAAATATGAATAATGATATTGTTAATGAAATAAGACAAAAAGTAGATATTGTTGACATCGTATCTGAATATATTCCTCTTGTCCAAAAAGGAAAAAACTTCTTTGGAGTTTGTCCTTTTCATGATGATACAAATCCATCTATGAGTGTAAGTCGTGAAAAACAAATATATAGATGTTTCTCTTGTGGAGCAAGTGGTAACGTTTATAATTTCTTAATGGACTATAATCATATAGATTTTAAAGAAGCATTACGAATATTAGGAGAAAAAACTGGTGTTGATGTAGGTGGAATTAAAGTAGAAAAGACACCTAATAAATATGATAGACTTTATGAAATATATGAAATCGCTAATAAGTATTATCAAAATAATATTAATACTAAAGCTGGAACTAAAGCTAAAAAGTATTTAGAAACTCGTAAAATAGATGAAGAATTAATCAAAGAATTTGGAATAGGTTTATCACTTGATAGTATGGATTCTTTAACTATGATTCTTACTAATAAGAATTATAATTTAAAAGAATTAGATGCAATTGGACTGGTTTCAAATAATCATGATTATTTTATAAATAGAATTACTTTTCCATTATATGATCCTAGTGGTAATGTAGTAGGATTTAGTGCTAGAATTTATGATGGTTCTAATCAAAATAAATATTTAAATACTAAAGAAACAATTATTTTTAAAAAAGGAAGTTGTTTATATAATTATCACATTGCTAGAGATTATGCCCGTAAAGAAAAATTCCTTCTAATAGTCGAAGGATTTATGGATGCAATAAGATTATCTAGTATTGGATATAAAAATGTAGTTGCTTTAATGGGAACTGCATTAACTGATGAACAAATTAGTTTAATAAAAAAATTATCTAATAATATTTATTTATGTTTAGATGGAGATAATCCAGGAAGAAATGCTGCTTTATCTAATGGAGAACTTTTAACTAAAGCTGGACTTAATGTTAAAGTAATTACACTTCCTAATGAAGATGGTGAACATGATCCAGATGAATATATTATTAAATATGGAAAAGATAGATTTGTTGGAATTTTAGAATCAGCATTAAACTACAGTGATTATAAGATAAATTCACTTAAAAATGGAGTTAATTTTAATAGTGATGTTGAATTATCTAATTATATTAATTCTGTTATTGCTGAAGCTAGTAAGATAGATGATGAAATAAGAAGAGAAATAATCCTTAAAAAACTTGCAAATGAGGTAAATATAGGTTATAATACACTGGAAAAACGTTTGAGTGAGTACTTAGAATTTAAGAAGGTAACTAGTCAAAAAACAGTTCAAAAAAATGAAGTTGTACCTAAACCAAAACTTACTAAATATGATGTTGCAGCATATAATTTAATATATGCTATGGTAAACAATAGTGATGTTATTAAGTTGTTTGAAGAGAAAAAAGTACAATTAATGACTAAAGAACTAAGAAGTTTAGCTAGTGAAATATGTTATTACTATAAAAAATATGGTAATATCAATATGGCAGATTTTTATACTTACTTAAATGACAAAGAGGAGTTACTTACAATCTTTAATCATATTACTAATATGAATCTAGAAGATAATATTAGTATTCAAGCTATTAATGATTATATTAGGGTAATAGAAGAATATAGAGTGAGGCAAGAGATAAAACGCCTAAATGAGCTGATTAAGCAAGAGATAGACCCAATAGAAAAATCTAAAATAGCTGAGAAGATTAGATTGCTTAGAATTGGGGATTGAAAACAATGGTAGAAGAAATAAAAACTATTGAAGCAAGAAAAGAAGCCTTACTTAAAAAAGGTAAAGAAAATGGTTATATAACATATGAAGAGTTAGCACTAGAACTTAAAGGATTAGATGTAGATAGTGATACTCTAGATGATTTATATAATGCTCTTGTTGATAATAATATCGAAGTAATTTCTGAAACTGCTGATAATGATGATACAACTGATGATCCAGAGGATTTAGTAGTTGAAGACCTAACAATGTCTAAAGACATTAAAATTAACGATCCTGTTAGAATGTATTTAAAGGAAATAGGTCGCATAAACCTTCTTACAACAGATGAAGAGTTTGAATATGCAAAACTTGCTGTTGAAGGAGATGAAAATGCTAAAAAGATTTTAGCAGAATCTAACTTACGTTTAGTAGTAAGTATTGCTAAACGTTATGTAGGGCGTGGAATGTTATTCTTAGATTTAATCCAAGAAGGAAACATTGGTCTTATGAAAGCCGTAGATAAATTTGATCCTACAAAAGGATATAAATTTAGTACATATGCCACATGGTGGATTAGACAAGCTATTACTCGTGCAATTGCTGACCAAGCAAGAACAATTCGTGTACCAGTACATATGGTAGAAACAATTAATAAACTTGCTCGTGTTCAAAGACAATTAACACAAGAATTAAATAGAGAACCAACAGAAGAAGAATTAGCTAAGAAGTTAGGTATTACTGTTGATAAGGTTCGTGAAGTATATAAAATAAGTCAAGATCCAGTATCTCTTGATACTCCAATTGGTGAAGAAGATGATTCCCACTTAGGAGATTTTATTAAAGATGAAAGAACTATGTCACCTGAAGAATATGCAACTGTTGAAATGTTAAAAGAAGAACTAGCTAGTGTATTATCAACACTAACTGATCGTGAAGAAAAAGTACTTCGTTTAAGATTTGGACTTGATGATGGACAATGTCGTACACTTGAAGAGGTTGGACAAATATTTGGTGTAACACGTGAACGTATTCGTCAAATAGAAGCTAAAGCTTTAAGAAAATTAAGACATCCATCTCGTTCTAAAAAACTAAAGGATTTCTTAATCGATTAATGAAAATAAGTAAAAGATTAAAAGAAATTGCATCCTTAGTAGATGATAATACTAGCATAATAGATATCGGTTGCGATCATGCACTTCTCGATATCTTTTTAGTTCTAAATAAAGAATTAAAAAAAGTAGTCGCATCTGATAATAAAAAAGAACCTTTAAATAGTGCACTAGCTAATATTAAAAAATATCATTTAGAAGATAGAATAGAACTATCTTTAAGTGATGGCCTTACTAACATTAGTAGTGATATAGATACTGTTATTATTTCTGGTATGGGTGGAGAATTAATAAAAGAAATACTTGATCCAAAATATTTGAAAAATGTAAATACCTTAATTCTTTCTCCACAAAGTGATATTTACGAAGTAAGAGTTTATCTTAATGAGATTGGATATAAGTTTGTAGATGAAAGAATAATCCTTGATCAAGGTAAATATTATATAATTATGAAACTTATAAAAAAACAAGAAACACTTAATTATGAACAACTTAAATATGGACCAATACTTTTAAAAAATAAAAATGAAATTTTCTTTGAATATTATAATAATGCTTTAAAAGAAAAAATAAATATTCTTGATAAAGTACCAGAAAAGATAAAAGAAGAATTAAATGAAGAAATAGATGAATTAAATGAACTATTGGATAACTTTACATAGGTTATCCTTTTTTGTGTCTAATTTACATTTTATATTTACAAATAAATCATATTATTAAAGTCTCTTTGTTATAATTAAATTAGGAAAATAGGGTTGGTGGTCTTATGAAAAAAATTATAAAGAAAATGAAATCTTTAGGAATAGGTGGATTTACTCTAATAGAATTATTAGGGGTTTTAGTAATTATGGGAATCTTAATTCTTGTAGTTATGCCTAATATGCATAGATTAATCAATAGAAATAATAATAAAGACTATGAAACCTATTTTGACTTAATAGAGTATGGTGCTACTCAATACGCTAATGAAGTAAAGAGTGAATTGGGTTCAACTCGTGATAGTGGATGTGCACAAGTATCTTTATCTGAATTAATAGATAAAGAATATGTATCTCAATTTAGTAAAAAAGATATAAGTTGTGTAACAGGTTCACATCAAATTAGAATTAGAAATGATTATGGAAAGATTACTGTTAAGTTTTCTTTACAATGTAAAAAAGGATCTGAAGAAGTATTCTTTAAAGGAGAAGATGATGGTGGTACTTGTTTAGCTTATGAAACTTCAGAAAAACCATCTTTAATTAATAAACTAGAAGAAAGAACTGATAGAACATTGTTTGGTAATTATTACTATATTACAGGTACTAATAATTATATTCATTTCTCAGGACAAGATTTTAGAATTATTAGTTATGATAAAGTTTATAATACTATAAGAGCAGTATCTGCTACTCCAGTATCTCCATTAAGATTTAGTGCAACTAGTTCAACTACATTTGCTAATAGTGACGTTGAATTATGGTTAAATAATGATTATTTAAATACATTACAACCAGACTATAAACAATATTTAGTTTCTAATAACTGGAAAGTTAGTTCTACAACAACTAGAAAAGCTACTATTGGATTATTATCTAGAGAAGATATTAGTCATATCAATTCTGCTAATGTAGTTCTAACTTGGTTAGTAGATAATGGTACAGCTAGTCAAGCATACATTGCTGGTAGTAGTGGAACATATAGTTTAAATAATTCAAATATGTTCTATGAAGTTCAACCAGTAATAACATTTAGTGCAGATGTTTTATACTATGGAGGAAACGGTTCTCAATCAAATCCATATAGAGTTTCTTCTGATACTTATGGAGAAGAAAATCAATACTTAAACGAAAGATATGCTGGAGAATATGTAAAAATTAATAATAAAAAATATAAAATGATAAAAGTAGGATCATATGGTACAAAAATCATGTATGCTGATGGTGGAGGAATAGGTAGTAGACCATTTGCTGTTGAAGAAGGAGAAGGAGCGTTAAGTTACATGTTTGATGCTAGTACATTAGGAATTTATTTAAATAATGACTGGTTTAATAACTTAGGTACTGATAAGGCTTATTTAACAGATGGAGATTTCTGTATGGAAACAATTAATGGTACTACTACTAATAGATTAAGATCAGATTGTACTGATACTTCAACTATTAAATCTTTAAAAGTAGGTCTTCCTAAACTAGGAGAACCACATATTTTTGTAGGTACAACTCCTTTCTATTGGACTCTTAATCCAAATTCTATTCCAGAAGGAGAAGATACATATACTAATGCCACAATGAATTTGATAAGTGGTGGAGGATCAGCTGGAGCTGGAAACATAAAGAATGAATATGGAGTATATCCTGTATTATATATTAAACCAGAAGCTCAAATAGCTAGTGGTAAAGGTACATTTAGTAATCCATATACACTAAAGTAGAACTTTACAAATTATAAAAAATAATCTATAATTTGATGCATAGGCAATGAAGTTGAGGAGTAATACATAATAGTTTAGAGAGAGTTAGTGTTTGGTGAAAACTAATAATTAGATTGTATGAAGGTAGCAACTGAGCTAAATTATTGAATTAAGTAGATAATTTCGTTATACGCGTTAAGTATTTGAGATAGATAAATTCTATGAATTAAGGTGGTACCGCGATATATTCGTCCTTATAGGTACTGCCTTTTTTAATGGAGGATTTATGATAGATATAAAAAGAATAAAAAAAGAGTTTACTAACTACATTAAAAGATATGATATGTCTATTAGAAATATTAAACTAAAGTATGAACATTCTTTTGAAGTAGTTAAAATCATGGATAAGATAGTAAGGTCAATGGGTTTAACTGAAGAAGATAAGAATCTTGCTATTACAATTGCATATTTACATGATATAGGTAGATTTGAACAATTAATTAAAATAGGTACTTTTAATGATATTGAATATGATCATGGTGAAAATGGCGTCGATCTTTTATTTAAAAGAGGTGCTATAAAAGAATTTAGTATTCCTGAAGAATACTACAGAATTATAGAAGTAGCTATAAGAAATCACAATAAATTGAAGATTGAAGATGGTTTAAGCGATAAAGAATTGTTCTATGCTAAATTAATTAGAGATGCAGATAAAATTGATATTTATCGAGTGAAACGTATGTATAGAACTTGTGAATTCTTAGAAATGCCAAATCAAGTTAATATTGATGATTTTTATAAACATCAATCAATTAAGAAAATAAATAGAACAAGTACAAGTGATGATGTAGTTTGTGTATTAGCATTTGTCTATGATCTTAACTTTAAAGAAAGTGTAATAACTTTAAAAGAAATGAAATATCTTGATAAATATCTTGATGTTATAAAAGTAGATAATTCTTTATTAGATACTTTTAATAAAATGATAAAAGAAATAAATAAATATATGGAGGAATATGATGAAAAATAGAAATAATATAATAGTAATAATTTTAATAATATTAATAATTGGATGTACTACTGGAGGAGTTATATTACTTAATAAAAAAGAAAATAAGGAGCCTAATACTCCAGTTGAACCAACACCAGCACCACAACCAAAACCAAAAGAACCAGCTGATATAGAAGTTAATTTAAATAATGAATTTAATTTAGATATGATTAAACTAGTTAATAGTTATGAAAGAGATAATTATTTAATTAGTACTTATTCTATGGAAATAGCACTAAATATGTTAAAAGAAGGAGCAGCTGGAGAAACATATAATCAAATTAATAAAGTAGTACCAGATAGAGATATAACTACTTTTGATGTTAAAAATAGAATATCTGTTGCTAATGCTATATTCGTAAAGAATTCTGAAAAGAAAAATATTAGTACAAATTATATTGATAAATTAAAAATATCTTATAATGCTGATGTTGTTTATGATGATTTTAATACACCAGATAAAATTAATAATTGGGTTAATGATAAGACTTATAAAATGATACCTAAAATATTAAATGATATACCTAAAGATTTCGTATTAGGACTAGCTAATGCAGTAGCAATCGATGTTGAATGGAAATACCGATTTGAGTGTAATAATACAACAGGAGAAGATTTTACTAATAAAGATAGTGTTAAAAAAGTAGAAATGATGCATCGTACTTTTGATTTTGGAGCAGACTATATTAAGAATGATTCTGAAATAGGAATCGTATTACCATATAATGCTTATGCAGATCCTAAAGGAGATGATACTGCTATTCAACTAGAATATATCGCTATTATGCCTACTGAAAAAGATATTAGAAACTATATAAATGATTTAACTCCTGCAAAATTAAATAGTATTATCAACAATACTAAGAGTATATCTGATAATCAAGAAGTAAGATTATCATTACCTAGATTTGAATATGATTATAATGACGAGAGTTTTGCTGATGATTTAAAAACATTAGGTATTACTGATGTATTTAATAAAGAAAAAGCTGATTTAAGTAAAATGAAAAGTGCAACCAGTGAAGATCAATTATATGTAAGTCAAGCTATACATATGACTCATATATCTTTAAATGAAAAAGGTACTAAAGCCGCTGCTGTAACTTATTTCGGTGTAGAAAAAGCAACTGCTGTATTTGAAGAAAAAGAAAATATTGAAATTAATTTTAATAAACCATTTATGTATATAATAAGAGATTCTAAATCTAAAGAAATGTTATTCTTTGGAGTAGTAGAAAATCCTAATGAATGGAAGGGCTCTACATGTAGTAATGAATAGGAGGGTTTTATGGAAGAATTAGACAAGAAGTATAACCACAAAGAAGTAGAAGAAAATAAATACGAAGAATGGTTAAAAAGAGATTATTTTAGATGTGATGAAAACAGTACTAAGAAACCATTTTGTATAGTATTACCACCACCAAATGTTACTGGAGTATTACATTTAGGACATGCTTGGGATGTAACATTACAAGATATAATTATCCGTTATAAAAAGATGGAAGGTTATGATACTTTATGGCTTCCAGGAATGGATCATGCAGCTATCGCAACTGAAGCTAAAGTAGTACAAAGATTAAAAGATAATGGAATAAATAAATATGAATATGGAAGAGAAAAATTCTTAGATGCTTGTTGGGATTGGACTCATGAACATGGAGATATAATTAGAAAACAATGGGCTAAAATGGGAATTGCTTTAGACTATTCTAAAGAAAGATTTACTCTTGATGAAGGGCTTTCTCTAGCTGTTAAAAAGGTATTTGTAGATTATTACAATAAAGGACTAATCTATCGTGGTGAAAAGATTATTAACTGGGATCCAGTTGCTAAGACTGCTTTATCTAATGAAGAAGTAATTTATAAAGAAGAAAAGAGTGCATTCTATCACTTAAAATATAAATTAGAAAATAGTGAAGAATATCTAGATGTCGCAACAACACGTCCAGAAACTTTATTTGGAGATACTGCTGTAGCTGTAAACGAATTAGATGAAAGATATAAGAAATTTGTAGGTAAAAACGTAATCTTACCAATTGTTAATAAACCAATACCAGTTATAACAGATGAACATGCTGATATGGAAAAGGGAACTGGTTGTGTTAAGATTACTCCAGCACATGACCCTAACGACTTTGAAGTAGGTAATCGTCATAATCTAGAAAGAATCGTAATTATGAATGATGATGCTACTATGAATGAGAATGTACCTGAGAAATATGTTGGTATGACAAGAGAAGAATGCCGCGATGTTGTATTAAAAGATTTAGAAGAACAAGGACTTCTTCTTGAAGTAGAACCATTAACACACGAAGTAGGACATTCTGAACGTACTGGTGTTATGGTTGAACCAATGGTTAAAAAACAATGGTTTGTTAAAATGAGACCGCTAGCTGATCGTGTACTTGATATTCAAAAGAAGAAAGAGGAAAAAGTTAACTTTGTACCATCTAGATATGAAAAAACTATGAATCACTGGATGGAAATAACTTATGACTGGTGTATTTCTAGACAATTATGGTGGGGACATAGAATTCCTGCTTGGTATAAAGGAGAAGAAATATACGTTGGTATGGAACCTCCTAAAGAAGAAGGATGGGTACAAGATGAAGATGTACTAGACACATGGTTTAGTAGTGCTCTTTGGCCATTCGCAACTTTAGGTTGGCCAGAGAATACTAAGTTATTAGAGAAATATTTCCCAAATCAATGTTTAGTTACAGGATACGATATTATACCTTTCTGGGTTAATCGTATGACTTTCCAAGCAGAAGAATTGCTTGGTAAACGTCCATTTGAAGACTGTTTAATTCATGGATTAATTCGTGATAAACAAGGAAGAAAATTCTCTAAAAGTTTAGGTAATGGAATAGATCCATTTGATATGGTTGAAGCTTATGGAGCAGATTCACTTAGATATTATCTAGCTACTGATGTTGCTCCTGGAACTGATATGCGTTTTGATGAAGAAAAGATTAAATCTACATGGAACTTTATCAACAAGATTTGGAATGCATCTAGATTTACTTTAATGAATATAGAGGACTTAAAAGAAATAGATCTTTCTAATCTTAAACCAGTAGATAAATGGATTCTTACTAAATTTGAACATACATTACATACTGTAAAGATGTTTATGGATAAATATGAATTCAATAATGCAGGTGCTGCTATCTATGAATTTACATGGAATTATTTCTGTGATTATTATATAGAATTATCTAAATACTCTAATACTGAAATAAGTACTAAATCTACTTTATGTTATGTATTAACTGGAATACTTCAAATGCTTCATCCATTTATGCCATATGTAACTGAAGAAATATATCAAAAGTTACCAGTAAAAGATACTGAATCTATTATGATATCTAATTATCCTAAATACGATAAGAATATGATCTTTGCTGAAGAAGAACGTAGTATAGATGATATGATTGAATTTATTAAATCATTCAGAAATATTAAAGCAGAAAACAATATTGGTAAAGAAGCTAAAGTTATATTTGAAGGAGAAGTTCCTGAATTAGTACTTAAACTATTAAAACTAGAAGATAATTTAATTACTGAAGAATTATCTATAAAATCATATAAAGTATTTTCTAATAATATAAAATGTACTATCTATTTTGAAAAACAAGAAACAGAAGAAGAAAAACTTGCTAAAGAAAACTTAATTAAACAACTACAAGAATCTATCGCTAGACGTGAAAAGTTATTATCTAATGAAAATTATGTTAATAAAGCTCCTGCTAATATCGTAGAAATGGATAGACAAAAACTTGACGAAGAAAAGAAAAAATTAGAAGAACTAAATAAATAAAAGACTTTTTAAGTCTTTTTTTGTTATAATTAAAATAGGTGAACAATATGAAAAAGAGAATTCATAATGTATTATTATTAATCCTATTAATTGTTAATATTATTTTTGGAATTCAACGTTCAACTGAGGTTGACACTTTAACTAATCATATCACTTCACCTGAAATACTTGGTGTTTGGTTTCGTCAAGCTTTCTTCCTTTTTGGTGAATGTGTTTCCATAATATTTTTTGAATTAGCTTTTGATTATATTGGTAAAAGATTTAATAAAAAAACAAAGATTAAAAGTAAAAATGATTCTTATATCGTTATGTTAGACTCAATAATTATTCTAGATATAGTGTTAGTTGTTAGAAGAGTACTTATGTATAATCCAGAAAAAACATATAATATATTTGAACATTTTATAAATTCAGTATGGATTGTAGTCATTGTTGACATATTCATATTTATGGGATTAATATTTATTGATAGTTTTGTAAGTAAATTTGAGTCAAAAAAGAAAAAAAGAAAGGAAAATAATACTATGAATGAAGAACAATATTTAAAAAGAACAGTTCATTTTATGGTAATATGTGAAGGAATATTTCTAATAATCTTAACTGCATATAATATATGGAATACTCCTGGTTATAATATGTTTATATATGTGTTATTCTTATTTAGAAACTTTGCAATAGTAGTATTTTTAAATATGGCATTAATTCCAATTTATTTTATTTCTTTGTTATTAGCTCAATTTATTTTAGATAGAATAAAATTAATTAAATAAGTTGACATATTAATAAAAAATTAGACTACTTTAAGTCTTTTTTTATTGGTATAATTTATAATAGGTGAAGAGTATATGAATAATGAAATAACTAATGAAGAATTAAATGAAGCTTTGGTTATTATAAATAAAATTGGTTCCTATTGTGATGAAAGAATAGTAGGGCAATCTAATCTAAAAAAAGCTTTATTAGTATCATTTATGGCAGATGGACATATTTTACTTGAATCAGTTCCAGGATTGGCTAAAACTACTGCTGCTAAAGTTTTAACAGATGCTTTTGCTGCTAGTTTTAGTAAGATTCAATGTACGCCAGACTTATTGCCTAGTGATATAGTTGGTACTCAAATATTTAATTATTCTACTAATAAATTTGAAACAATAATTGGTCCAGTTAATGCTAACTTTGTACTTCTAGATGAAATAAATAGATCAAGTGCTAAAACTCAAAGTGCAATGCTAGAAGTAATGCAAGAAAAGAAATTAACTATTGCTGGTGTAACTTATAAAGTACCAGACCCTTTTATTGTTATAGCTACTCAAAACCCAATTGAGCAAGAAGGTACATATTTACTAGCAGAAGCTCAATTAGATAGATTTTTATTAAAAGAAATAATTGGTTATCCAACTGTTGCTGAAGAAATAGAAATTCTTAAAAGAATAGAATCTGGAATAATAGAAACTAATCCTAAGATATTAGATATTAGTGCTATTAATTATTTACAAAATATTACTAGAAGAGTATATGTAGATGAAACTATAAAAAGATATATAGCTAGAATCATATATGCAACACGTCATCCTCAAGAATTTATTAATCCTAACTTAGCAAGTTATATTGAAATAGGTGCTTCTCCAAGAGGAAGTATTGCTATTATGAACGTAGCTAAAGCTATAGCTGTTTTAAATGGACGTAATTATGTTACTCCAGATGATTGTAAAGATATGATTCATAGTATTTTAAGACATCGTATAGAATTAAATTATGCTGCAGTAGCAGATGGTATAAGTACTGAACAAATAATAGATGCTATTGTAGGAGCAGTTGAAACTCCATGAAAACTAAATATATAGAAAGAATTAAAGCAAATATTTCTATTAATTCATCTAAAAAAGCTATTGCTTTATTAGATGGTTTATATCATTCAATATATAAAGGTAGAAGTATGGATTTTGATGATTTAAGAGATTACACTTTAGGAGATGAAAGTAAAGATATAGATTGGAAATCATCTATTAGAAGTGGTTCTCTTTTAGTAAGAAGATATGAAGCATTAAAAAGACATAATGTTGTTTTTATTATTGATAATAATATTAAAATGGATGGAGTGACATCAAGTTATGAAGAAAAAAGAAATGTCTTAATGTATGCTTATGGTACTCTTGCTTATTTAGTATGTAAAAATGGTGATGATGTCGCAACTTCTTACATTAAAGAAGGTAAACCATATATGACTGAATTTAAAGAGAGTATTTTAAACGTAGAATTAACTCTTAATGATTTAGAGAACCATGTTATAGAAGAGAATAATTATACTTTAGCAGATAGAATAAATTATTGTTTAAAAAGATCTAAAAGAAAGATGATTTTTGTTATTGTTTCTGATATCTCAGGAATGGATAGTATAGATGATCATCTTTTAAAAAATGTAACAGCTTCTCATGATTTGTTATTTATTAATATTTCAGATGCATCTCTCTTTGGAGATGATTTATATGATTTAGATGAAAAACATAATATACCAAGATTATTTTCTAAAAACAATATTTTAAAAGAAGTAGAAGCACGTACTAAAAAAGAATTAATTGAAAAACAAACTAATTTATTTACCAAGTATAGAGTAACTTCTACAACTATTAGTAGTAAAAAAGAAATAGTTAATAAGCTAATAGATCTATTAGAAAGGCATAATCATGCAGTCCAAAGTTAGTTTAGAAGAACAATTTAGTTATAGTATTATTGGTGTAATATTGTTTGTAATTATAATAGTTGCTGTATTAGGTTATTTAATATATATTTATTTGAAATATAAAAAGAAATATCAACAACAAAAACAAGTAATAATACCTAAAAATATTATGATGATTAAAAAGAAATATCTATATCAAATAGATACTCTTTTAGTTGAATTAAATTCTAATAAAGTAAGGAGTAGAACTGCTTATAATAGATTGAGTGTTCTAATAAGAAGTTTCATTTTAGAAGCAACTGATATTGATTTACTTAAAAGTACTTTGTCTGAAATAAAAAAGAAAGATACAGGTATTTTATATGAATTAATAAAAGAATATTATGAACCAGAATTTTCAATGAGTAGTAAAGGAGATATAAAATCTTCTTTGGATAAAACAAGAAAGGTAATAGAAGAATGGCGATAAAGTATCCAATACTAATCCTAATATTCATTGTTCTTTATATTATTGTTTTTTTTATTAAAGGAAAAAGAAAAGAAAAAAAGAATAATATTAAAATAGCTAATACTAGTATTGTTAAAAGAACTGGATATTATAAAAATATATTAGCAAGGTATAGATTACTACTATATCTTCTTTATGGTGTCTTGTTTTTAGGATTAATAGGAACTTCTTTTTTATCGTCTAGAGTATATAAGAAGACTATTATTAGTGATGAAATATATAACAGAGATATTATGTTATGTCTAGATGTTTCAGCATCAACTAATAAATTAAATCAACAATTAGTAGAAAAGTATCAAGAATTAGTTGATGAATTAAAAGGAGAAAGAGTAGGAATATCTGTATTTAACTGTACTTCTTATTTATTAGTCCCTTTAACAGAAGATTATGAATATATAGAATATGCTTTAGATAGAATGGAAAAAGGATTTGATTGTGGTAATAGTATACTATGCTACAATGATGATTATAGATATGTTATAAATGGTACTATAATGGATACATCTAGAGGTTCTTCATTAATTGGGGATGGACTTGCTTCATGTGTATATGCCTTCCCTAATTTAGAAGAGAAGCGTGCACGTTCAATTATTTTAGTAACGGACAACGAAGTATATGGTAAAGAAATAATATCAGTTGTAGATGCTGCTAAAATAGCTAAAAAGAAAAACATAACTATTTATACAATATCTCCTAAAAGTTCATTAAAAAAGAATATTAGTTTATTACAAGAGGTCTCTAAAATTACTGGTGGAAAATCATATTCAGAAACAGATGATATTAACGCTATTGTTAATGAAATAAATAAAAAAGAAAAGACATTATTAGAAGGAAAGAAACAAGAAGTAGAATATGATCATCCTACTATTCCTTTTGTAGTATTAATGCTTTCTTTCGCAGTAATTTTATTTATAGATAAGGAGTTGATTAGATGATAATTAATCCAATAATTAGTCTATGGATAATGATTCCGATATCTATATTTTTAGGTTTAATGATTTATATTAATTCTAATGGATTAAAAATGATACTTAGATTTGTTTTCCTTGTATTATTATTTGTAATTAATTTAAGAATAATGATAAATAATGGTAAGAGTTTAGTCTTTGAAAATAATTTGGATATTATCTTTATAGTTGATACAACTATTAGTATGGATGCGGTTGATGTTAAACCAACGCGTCTTACGCAAGTAAAGAAAGATATTAATTATATTATGGATAAAACTATAGGTGCTAATTATTCAGTAATTGCTTATGATAACTCTGTATATGTTAGTACTCCTTTAACTAAGGATTCTACTATGGTTAGTTCAGTTGTAGACTCTTTATCAGTACCTCAAGAATTATATGCTAAAGGTTCTAAAATAACAGTATTTGAAAATAGTTTAGAAGAGTTATTAGCTAGGGAAAAGAATAAAAAAGATAGAGCAGTAATTGTTTATATTTTTAGTGATGGTGAAAATAATACTAATAAATCAGAAGAGACATTAACTGGTTATAAGAAACAAATCCAAGGTGGTGCTGTTTTAGGATATGGTACAACTAAGGGCGGTGGCATGATGGTAGAAGATTATGATGGTGTTAAAAAATATTTAACTTATTATGATGATAATTATAATAAAAAAAATGCTATCTCTAAAATAGATGAAAAAAATCTAAAGAATATTGCTAATGAATTAGGAATAGAATATATTCATATGACTGAAACAAGTAAAATTAATAATAATCTTAAGAAATTAAATAAAATTAAAGTAAATGCTAATAATGGAGAAAAATATTCTTATAGTGATACTTATTACTTTATAACTCCTTTTCTAGCAGTTCTATTACTTATAGAATTATATGATTATAGGAAGGTAGAATTATGAAAAAGATAATAATAAGTGTATTAGTATTTTTTGCTTTAGTATCAGTCCATTTAACTTTGAGATATACAATAAATGAATTCTATATTTCTAAAAGTAATAAAGGATATTATGATAGTAAGATTGTTAATAAATTGTTTTATCTAAACTGGCCACAAAGATATATTGCTTACTATAATAGAGGTAATAATGAATATAATTTAGGAGAATATAATAAAGCTATTGATGACTATGAAGAAGCTTTAAAAAGTGTTCCTAAAAAGCGCGAATGTAAAGTTAGAAATAATTTGGCCCTTTCTCATATTAAATTATTAGATTTAGATGCTGATGATGCTATATCTAAAATAAATAGTATTCAGAAGATATTACTTAAACATAATTGTGCAAATAAAGATTTAAAGAGTGGTAAAGATGAAAATTCTCAAACTATTTATAATGAACTAGAAGAATTGAAACAACAAGATCCTTCCGGAGGAGGAGGTAGTGGAGGTGAACCACCACAAGGCGGAGATGACCCTGATGATCCAAAAGAAAAAGAAATTGAAGAAGAAATAGAAAAACAAAATGGAGAAACTAGAAAAAAGAGACAAGAAGAAGAGAGAGAAAGACAACAATGGGACGAATACGAGTATTATCGAGGACCTAAATGGTAATACTTGTAAAGTCCTTTTCTTTTTATATATTTTATTTAATTATATTTACCAATTTGTTATAATTATAATAAGGTGGTAAGCCATGAGAAAAAGATTCTTATTATTATTTTTATTGATGCTTATAATACCTATTACTGTAAGAGCAGAGGACAATGTTACTAATAATTTGAAAGAATTAAAAGAAAAAGATCTTACAGAGGTAACTGATTTAAATCAAGAAAAAGAACTATCTAAGACTGATGGCTTAGGTGGAGGTAGCAGTTTTAAATCAATAGCGTCTTCTAGTACTTATATAATGGTATCTAGAGGTAATGGTACTATTATGTTTTTAGATAAAAATACTTTTAGTGTTGTTCATGAACAAAAATATAATTTAAGTAGTAGTGCTAGTATTGCCTATGATCCTGTTAGTAATTATTTAATTGCTAGTTTAGGTAATGGTAAATATACTTTAATATCATTAGATACATTTGAAGAAGGAAGTACTATTAGTTTGTCTGGTGATCATATTGCCTATAATAGTAAATTTGCTAGATATATTACTTATTCAGATAAAGGTAACATTTACAATGATAAAAGTGAATTAGAAGTAGCCTTTACTATAGATTGTGATGGTACAAAAAATGATATTCATTATTCTGATGGATACATATATTTAATAAATCATAATTCTACTAATGATAAGTTATATGATACTGTAGAAAAAAATGGAAATATTATTTATATATTTAATCAAAATGGTAAATTAAAAAAGACTTTTTATATTACAGAAGAAGCAACTATAGGTAATAATAAATTAGTTTCATTAACTGTAATCGATAAAAAAGCCTATCTATTATATGATAGTGGAGAAATAGTAAGTAGTTCAGTTATAGGTAATGTTAGTGTAGCTGCTGAAGAAGCAGAAGTTTTCTTAGGAGCTAAATTTATTAATGTAGTAAGAAATACTTTCTTTGCTTTAGATTATTATATATATTCATCTATTGTTTGGATTATTCAAGGATTGTTTGATATAGCTAAACTAAGAAGTTATACCGATATAGTTAGTAACGTTAGAAATAAACTATATATTATTCTAGGTATAATTATGATGTTTAGATTAAGTCTTACATTTATAAAATATTTGATGAATCCAGATGATTTAACAGATAGATTTAAAGGAAGTAAAAGATTAATCTTTAAAACAATATTAATGTTAGTTTTATTATTAATGATTCCAAGTATATTTGAATTTGCTTATCGAGTACAATATACTTTTATTCCAATAATACCCAAAGTAGTTCTTAGTCAAACTGAAGAAGAAGCACAGAAAGATATAGAGGAAATATCAAATGACTTAGCAGTTGTAGTCTTATCCCCTTTCTTTCATCCAAATTACACTAATAAACCGCAAGAGTTTGCTTCAATAGATGGATCACGTGATATTTCTTCATTAGATGACTTTGTAAAACATATAAATGATGTAAGTCCATTTGGTAAAGATGGAAAGAATCCAGGATATAGTTATGAATATAGATATGTCTTATCTAGTATAGTAGGATTTATTACTTTGTTCTTATTAGTAGGAATTACTGTAAGTGCCGCAACAAGATTCTTTAAGTTGCTAGTATTAGAGATGTTAGCGCCTATACCAGTACTTTTAAATATAAGTCCTTATAGAGATGAAACTAATCCATTTACTGAGTGGTTAAAAGAGTTTTTAATTACTTTTGTAGATATTTTTATAAAGTTAAGTTTAATGTATCTAATACTATTTTTTGTATCTGAAATAAAGAGTAATGATTTATTTATAACTTGGGAAAGTGCTGAAGGAAGAGGAATAACTCCGTTGCGACTATTGTATTTAAAATCTTTCTTAACAGTAGGATTACTATTATTTGTATATAAATCCCCTAAGTATTTAAATAAGATATTTGGACTAGATAAACAAAATGGTAGTTTCTTAGGTAGTGTTACAAGTAGTATGGTTGGTTTCGGATCTGGATTTGTTACTGGAATGGCTTCAGGAGCTGGATTTAAAGGAAGTTTGCGTGAAGGTGTTAAAGGAATGAATGCTAGTTATCAAAATGCAGCTGCTGGACAATTAAAAGAGGCTTGGGGTATGGCTGAGAAAGAAACGTTAGATGATGCTAATAAGTTAAAGAATAGTGTTGGTGCTGCATTCCAAGCTAAAGCTAGTCAAAGTAAATCAGCTGCTCAAGCTAGAAAAGGTAGTCTTGGTAAAGATGAACTAAATAGTAATAGAGATAGATTTAGAAGTGCTCAAGAAGCTGCTAAAAACGCTGAAAATAAATATCGAGATATTGTAGAAGGTGGACCTAGAGCTGGAGAAGGAGAAGCTGAGTATAACGATCGTAGAGCTAAAGCTTATTCTGAATGGCAAAATAGATCTAATGTAGCTAAACAAGCAGAAAAAGATTATATGACTAGTAGAACTACTTATGATAATTCTACTTCAGCTAAAAGATATAAATCTCATAAAACTTCTAATGTTAAAAAAGAAGGAATGGGAGAAGAATCTATAGTTATGATGACCGATTCTAGTTCTAATACAATTGGTGATAGAAGAGAACAAAGACTAGAACAAACTTCATCACAAGATGAATTATTAAACTAATAATCTGAATTGATTATTAGTTTTTATTTTTATATAATTAGATTGGTGATTATAATGAAAAAATTAGAAGTAATATTTATGGGTACTCCTGATTTCTGTGTACCTATTTTACAAAGTTTAATAGATAATTATAATGTTATAGCAGTAGTAACTCAACCTGATAAAGAAGTTGGTAGACATAAAGAAGTAAGAAAAAGTCCAGTTAAAGAATTAGCTGAGAAATATGGAATAGTCGTTATTCAACCTGAAAAGATTAGAAAAGAATACGATGAAGTAGTAAAAAGACATCCAGATTTAATAGTAACTTGTGCTTATGGACAAATTATTCCAAAAGAGATTTTAGATTGTCCAAGATTAGGATGTATTAATGTTCATGGTTCACTTCTTCCAAAGTATCGTGGAGGAGCACCAATCCAAAGAGCGATCTTAAATGGCGATAAAGAAACAGGAATTACTATTATGTACATGGATGAACATATGGATACTGGTAATATGATATCTATGGAAAGCATCAAAATAGAGGATACTGATAACTTTGGTACTCTTCACGATAAGTTATCCATTTTAGGTAGAGATCTTCTTATGAAAACTCTTCCAAGTATTATTGAAGGTACCAATGAAAGTATTAAACAAAATGATGAAGAAGCTACATTCGCACCAATTATTACTAGAGAAGATGAACTAATTGACTTTAATAAATCTAGTGAAGAAGTATTTAATCAAATAAGAGCTTTATCTCCATATCCAGGAGGATACGCTATACTTGATGGTGAAATAGTTAAGATTTATAGTGCTCGTAAAACAAGTGATTTCTATACAGAAAAACAAATAGGTGAAATAGGTAAAATCTATAAAGATGGTATTGGTGTTGCTTGTAAAGAAGGAGAAATAATTATTACTGATATTAAATTTGAAGGAAAAAAGAGAGTTCTTATGAAAGATTATTTCAATGGACATGATGGAGATAAATTATTAGGTAAGATATTTAACAAAGGTGAATAATATGAAGAAAAAAGAGATTAAGAGAAGAGATTCACAGAAAGTTAAAAATTATGTAGTAGGATTCTGCTATATATCATTTATTATATTTATGATAGTAATGGTTAGACTAAATGAATCTAGTACAAAGACTAATAAGGAAAAAGAAAAAAATTTATTAAGAGATAATTATTACTTTACTTATAAATTAACAATAAATGATGATACTTATTACTATGAAGGTAAAAGATATAAAGAAAAACAATCATTTAGAGTTACTAAAGATTTAGAAGAAAATGAATATTATTTATATAAAGATATTGCTTTAATTAAAAAAGATAAAGAATATGTATTAATAGATAGACCTACATATTATGTTAATTACTTTGATCTTAATGAAATAAATCAAATAATTAATATGTCTGAATATGATAAAGAAGAAAAAATATATAAATTAACTACTACTAATTTTTCATTGGTATATGATATTAATGTAGATGATAAAAGTCTTAATACAGTTGAATTAGAATATAAAGATAATCATTTATATAAAGTTAAGATGGATTATACTAATTACGTTATTTCTAGAGGAGAACCAGTAAGAAGAGTATATCTAGAATTAGAATATAAAGATTATGGAAAAGTAAAAGATTTTGATATAAAATAAAAAAATACTTGCATTTTTTCACTTGTTATTATACAATTTAAAAGTACAACTGATTTGGAGTGAAATAGTTGTAAGTATGGAATTGTAGCTCAGCTGGTTAGAGCGCACGCCTGATAAGCGTGAGGTCGGAGGTTCAAGTCCCCCCAGTTCCACCAGTAATGCCTCAATAGCTCAGTTGGTTAGAGCACTTGACTGTTAATCAAGGGGTCCTAGGTTCAAGTCCCAGTTGAGGCGCCATTTATGGCCAGTTGGTGAAGCGGTTTAACACACTGCCCTTTCACGGCAGGATACACGGGTCCGAATCCCGTACTGGTCACCAGTTTGAAAGAAAGTCCTATTAAGGACTTTTTTATTTTGTTTTTTTCTCTTATAATATGAATAGGAGATGATTTTGTGAGTATACCTTTTAAAAAGGCAAATATATTGATCCCTAAAAATGTAGATATGCATAAATGGAGCGTAGTAGCATGTGATCAATATACTTCAGAACCAGCATATTGGAATGAAGTAAAACAAATAGTTGGAGATAGTCCTTCAACACTAAATTTAACATTGCCAGAAATATATCTTGAAGAGGCTGATGTTGAAGAAAGAATTAAAAGAATAAATCAAAATATGAAAGAGTATTTAGATAAAGATCTATTTACTGAATATAAAGATTCAATGATTTATCTAGAAAGAACTCAAAGTGATGGAAAAGTTAGAGAAGGTTTAATAGGAATAGTTGATTTAGAAGATTATTCTTATGAAAAAGGGTCTCAAACTTTAATAAGAGCTACTGAAAAAACAGTGTTAGAAAGAATTCCACCTAGAGTTAAAGTAAGAGAAAATGCTTTACTTGAACTTCCTCATATTATGATTCTTATAGATGATGAAGAGAAAACTATTATTGAAAGTTTAAAGAATGAAGTAACAGATGAAGATAAAGTATATGATTTTGAACTAATGCAAAATGGTGGTCATATCAAAGGATATAGAATTAGTGATGAATCTGCTGATAAAGTAATAACTAAATTAGAATCATTAGCTGATAAAGATAACTTTGAAAAGAAATATGATGTATCAGATAAAGGAGTACTTTTATTTGCAATGGGAGATGGGAACCATTCTCTAGCAACTGCTAAAGCTTGTTATGAAAAATTAAAAGAAACAGATCCTGATTATTTAAATAGTCCAGCTAGATATGCTTTAGTTGAATTAGTAAATCTTCATAGTAGTGCTTTAGAATTTGAAGCAATCCATAGAGTACTATTTGATGTAGATGTAGAGGATTTATTAAATGAATTAAATAAATACTATCAAATTAATGAAGAAGGAAGAGGACAAAGATTTGAACTAGTATATAAAGATTATGATAAAGTCTTATACATAGAAAATCCTAAATCTAATATTCCAGTTGGATCTATTCAAATGTTCTTAGATGAGTATTTAGCTAATCATAAAGGAAAGATTGACTATATTCATGGAGAAGATGTTACTAAAGAATTAGGAAGCAAAGATAATAATATTGGTATTATTTTTGATGCTATGAGTAAAAATGATCTATTTAAAACAGTTATTTTAGATGGAGCTCTTCCACGTAAAACATTCTCTATGGGACATAGTCAAGATAAGAGATTTTACTTAGAATCAAGAAAGATAAAATAAAGGACTTAAAGTCCTTTTTTTGACTTATTAGTCGTTTTGTGGTATAATGCGCATACCAATGGGGGAAAATGTATGATAAAAAATTTAAGGTTAGGAGAAGCCTTTATAGTTGAAAGTGGAAAAACTTTTGGTCATATGAATTCAAATCCTAAATTCTATCCACAAGGATGGACTTTAGACCAAATAAAAAGTGATTTCTTATTTAGAAGATGTCAGTTAGGTAACGAATTCGGTTTTGATGGACATAAGATGTTTATAGCTGATCAAAAAGATAAAACAGGTACTTATTTTGTTATTGAAAAAGACTTTGTTAAAGCTTATGAAGACGGTTGGGATGCTAGTATTCCACAAGATATCTTAGTAATGTCTGATAAAGTAACTGAAACTGTTATTGGAGAACCTTTAGCTGACTGTGCTTTAGTAGCTGCTTATGATCCTAGAACTCGTACTGCTGCTATAGCGCATTGTAGTGCTGAATTAACAGATAAAAGAATACCAGAAGCAACTATTGAAGCATTAAGAAGTGTAACTGATGCTAAAAGCGAGTATATTTTAACATATATATCTGCTTGTGCTGGTAGAGGATGGACTTATGATAGACATCCAAGATGGGCTGAGCATGATGATGTATGGGACGGTGCTTTAGTAGAAGAAAATGGAATTTGGCATATAGATTTAAGACATGCAATAGAAGAACAATTATTACATAAAGGAATATTAGTTTCTAATATGCAAATATCAAATATAGATACTCTTACTGATCCTGATTTCTACTCTAATAGTGCAGCTTATAATGGAGACCCAACAAAGTCAGGAAGACACTTTGCAGGAGTATTCTTTAAAGAAAAAATAAAAAGTAGATAAAATCTACTTTTTTTATTTGATAGGTTTATAATAATTGATATTTTTTATTAAAGATATTATAATGTTACTAGAATAGAGTGTGATTATATGAATAAGAATATTATTGTACTTTATGTTGGAGTAATAATTGCTATTATTTTATCACTAATTAATATGTTTTCTGGTAAGGATAATGGTAAGAGTCAAAGTATTCAATTTAGAGAAAAAGATGGTTACTTACAATATTTAAGTGAAAATAATGAATGGAAAAATCTTTATGATCTATCTAATTTAAAAGGTACTGATGGAAAAGATGGAACTGACGGAATAAATGGTATCGATGGTAAAGATGGTGCTAACGGATTAGATGGAAAAAATGGACTTAATGGAAAAAATGGACTTAATGGAAAAGATGGAATAAATGGTATCAATGGTGTTGATGGTCGAGATGGTAGAGACGGAGTAGATGGTACTAATGGAACAAATGGTGTAGATGGTAGAAAAGTTGAACTTACTGTAACAGATGGAGTGTTAAAGTGGAGATATGTTGGTGAAACTACATGGAATGATTTAGTTGATTTAACAACATTAATAAATGGAACAACTCCTCCACAACCAACTCAAGGTATAGTAGTTGCCGTTAATGGAGATTCTAATAATTTAGGATGCTATACAAATGGTACAACTTGTCCTGCTGGGACATTAATGGAAATTAAGGTTAATTCATCAACAACTCAAGGATTCTACGTTATAAAAGATAATGGAACATCTATAGATTTAATATCTAGAGAAAATATAGGTTCAGCTAATATTACAACAGTAGGTTGGTATTATGAAGGAACTGGAATAGCTGGAACTAATGCTAAAGGACCATTAACTGTATTAACTGATTTAAATGAATTAACAGATAGTTGGGAAAACATAACAATGCCTACTTATGAATATAATAATAGTGGTGCAGGATATCAAAAATTAACTATTAGTTCTAATAAAGCAACTATAATAGATAAAGATGGTAATTCTACTGTAGTAGATGGAACATCTCGTGCAAGATTATTAACAATTGAAGAAGCAAGAGACTTAGGATGTACTACAACTGCTCAATCTTGTCCAACTTGGTTATATGAGAACTTAGGAACAATTAATGGATCATTGACTCCTTATGGATATTGGACTTTAACTTCATATTCTAATGATAAGAATGTTTTAAATATAAGAAATACTGGATTAATTGCTAATAACTCAGCTGCTGATGTAAATGGAAGAGGAATTAGACCAGTAATAACTATATCTAAATAATATAAATCTAAAAAGTCATTTATATGACTTTTTTTATTTATATTTTGTGTTATGATTTATATGGAATGAGGTTTATATATGAAAGATGAATTAATTAAATTAATATTTCCAAATGTGAAAGATAAGTCTTTCTATGAAGAAAAGTATCCTGAAAGAAATCTAAAAGAAGGAGCAGTAGTAACACGTTTTGCACCATCTCCTACTGGATTTGTTCATATGGGATCGTTGTTCTCTGCTTTTGTAGCTAGTAAAGCTGCTCATGATACTGATGGAGTATTCTTTTTAAGAATTGAAGATACAGATCAAAAAAGAGAAGTAGAAAATGGAATAGAGAATATTATTAGAGATTTAGATAATTTCGATATAAAAATAGATGAAGGAGTAACTAATTCTGGTGAAATAGGAGCATATGGTCCATATATTCAAACTCATCGTAAAGAGATATATGAGTCATACGCAGCTTATCTTATATCATTAGATTTAGCTTATCCATGTTTTCTGACTGAATCTGAATTAGAAGAGATGAGAAAACTTCAAGAAGATAATAAAGAAGAAATAGGTTGTTATGGAAAATATGCTAAATATAGAGATTTAACTGATTCTGAAAGAATAGAAAAGATAAAAAACGGAGAAAAATTTATTATTCGTTTAAAATCTCAAGGAGATATTAATAAGAGAATACATATAAAAGATTTAATTAAGGGAGAATTAGAATTTCCTGAAAATAATATAGATGTTGTACTTATAAAAGGTGATGGATATCCAACATATCACTTTGCACATGCTGTAGATGATTCGTTAATGCATACTACTCATGTAATAAGAGGAGATGAATGGTTAAGTTCTTTACCAATACATTATGAATTATTTAAGGTTTTAGGATATAAATTACCTAAATACTGTCATATTTCTCCTATTATGATTCAAGATGGAGAAAGTAAGAGAAAACTTAGTAAAAGAAAAGATAAAGAAGCAGCTATATCTTATTATCATGGATTAGGAATTCCAAAAGAAGCTATTAAGTTATATCTTCTTACTATTGCAAATAGTAATTTTGAAGAATGGTACAATGCTAATCCTAAAGAATCTATAGATAAATTTAAATTTGATTTCAAAAAGGTTTCTAGTAGTGGTTCTCTATTTGATATGGAAAAACTACTAAATATTTCTAAGAATTATCTTAGTTATCTAGATAAAGAAGATTTTTATAATAGATTATTAGAATATACTAAAGAATATGATAATGAATTCTATGAACTATTAGTTAAGTATAAAGATGAATCTATTAACTTTATTAACATTGAAAGAGAAAGAAAGAAACCAAGAAAAGATTACTCTGGATTTAGTGAAGTAAGAGATAATATGTGGTACATGTTTGATGAATTATTTGAAAGTGTTGAAAAAGAACCGGTAAGTGAAATAGTTCGTACTTACTTTAAGGATTACTATAATTATTCTGATAATGAAGAAGATTGGTTCAATCATATGAAAGATTTAGCATCTAAATATGGATACGCTACTGATATGAAAGATTATAAAGAGCATCCAGATAATTATCATGGAAGTATTGTAGATGTTTCTAATATGATTAGAGTTGCAATTACTACTAAATCTAATACACCTAATTTATATAATATTCTTCAAATATTAGGAAAAGAACGAATCGAAAAGAGAATAAATGATTAGTCTATATCTTTAAATTTAGACTAAAATGTGGTATAATTATCATCAGGAGGTAGAGTTATGGAATACTTTTGGTTTGTAATGATTTTGGTTTTAAGTTTTATTGAACTAATTACCGTAAGTTTAGTTACAGTATGGTTTGTAGCTAGTGCAATTGTTGCTTGGATATTATCATTCTTTGATGTACCATTTGGCGTTCAATTTGCTGTCTTTGTAGTATTAGGTATTGTTTTATTGATTACTACAAGAAAACAACTTACTAGTTGGCTTAATAAAAATAAACACAAAACAAATTTGGATCGTGTTTTAGAAATGACTGGTGTAGTAACTAAGGAAATTAAGAAAAACGATACAGGGGAAGTAAAGGTTGATGGAAAAAGATGGACCGCTGTAGCTGACCATAAAATAGAAGTTGGAGCTACTGTAAAAATCCTTCGTATTGAGGGAGTTAAATTAGTCGTTGAGGAGGAGAAAGATTAATGGAATTATTTTGGTTTATATTAGTACTTGCTGTTATTATCATAATTACTTGTGTAAAAGTAGTATCACAAGCTGAAGCAGTAGTTATTGAACGTGTTGGATCTTACTTAGAAACATGGAACAATGGACTACATTTTAAACTACCATTTGTTGACAGAATCGTTAACAGAATTACTCTAAAAGAGATTGTAAGAGACTTCTTACCACAATCAGTTATTACAAAAGATAACGTTAGTATGCAAATAGATACTATCGTATATTATCAAATTACAGATCCTAAATTATATACTTATGGTATTGAAAATCCAATCGTTGCGATTGAAAACTTAACAGCAACTACACTTCGTAACTTAATTGGTGAACTAGAGTTAGACCAAACTTTAACATCTAGAGATGCAATTAATGAAAAAATGTGTGCTATTCTTGATGAAGCTACTAACCCTTGGGGAATAAAGATTAACAGAGTAGAAGTTAAAAATATTATTCCACCTCGTGATATTCAAGAAGCAATGGAAAAACAAATGCGTGCTGAACGTGAAAGACGTGAAAAAATTCTTCAAGCAGAAGGAGAAAAGAAATCTGCTATCCTTATTGCTGAAGGAGAAAAAGAAAGTGCTATTTTAAGAGCTGAAGCTATTAAACAAACTTCTATTAAAGAAGCAGAAGGACAAGCTGAAGCAATTCTTAGAATTAAAGAAGCAGAAGCTGATGGAATTAAACTTCTTAAAGAAGCAAAAGCTGATAAATCAGTACTTACTTTAAAGAGTTTTGAAGCACTTGCTAAAGTAGCTGATGGACAATCTACAAAGATTATTGTTCCATCTGATTTACAAAACATTGCAACTTTATCAACTACTATTGAAGAGATGTTTAAAGACCATAAAAGCGAGTAAAAATTGATAAAAAGACCATTTAGGTCTTTTTTTGTTTTTGTCATGAACAAACTCAAATATCTTGACTTTTTTTCATATTTGTAGTATCTTGTTAAAAGTATGTGTTTGAAAGAGGTGCATTACAATGAAAGATAAAAAAATATACTTAACTCAAGAAGGATTAGATGAACTAAAAACTGAGCTAGATGATTTAATTAATGTACAACGTCCAAGAAATATTATAGCTATTAAAGAAGCACGTGCTTTAGGTGATTTATCTGAAAACGCTGACTATGATGCTGCTAAAAATGAACAAGCTGAAATAGAAGGTCGTATTAAAAAAATAGAAAAAATGTTAGAAAACGTTGAAATTATAAATGAAATTAAAACTGATAAAGTATCAATTGGATCAACTGTATCTGTTAAATATGTAGATGATGATGATACTGATGAATATAAAATAGTTGGTAGTCAAGAAGCAGATCCATTTATGAGTAAAATCTCTAATGAAAGTCCAATTGCAAAAGCAATTCTTAATAAAAGAGTTGGAGATATCGTAGAAGTTGAAAGTCCTAACGGAGTATATAAAATAGAAATTACTGAAATAAAATAGAAACATTTTTATAATGTTTCTTTTTTAGTACTTGAAAAATAATAGTTTTAGTTATAAAATTAGGTTAGTTTCTGTGAAAGAGGAGTAAATATATAAAAGTTTTTAGAGAAAGTATGGTTGGTGCAAATACTTAAACTAATATATATTGAAGACACTTTATAAAACATAGAACGTTAATACGCGTTAAGTATTTGAGATAACAAATGTTATGAATTAAGGTGGTACCACGAAAAAGAAGATTCGTCCTTATGTTGGTATTGCTTTTTTTGTTTATAGGAGGTATTTATGATAACAAAACCAAAAGGATGTCATGATATTTATGGAGATCAAGCTAGAAAATTTAAATATGTAGACAAAGTAATTGATGATTTAATGAAAGAGTATAATTATGACTTTATGCGTACTCCAATATTTGAATCTAGTGAATTATTCCATAGAGGTGTAGGAGATACTACTGATATTGTTACAAAAGAAACTTATGACTTTGTAGATAGAGGAGATCGTAATATGACTCTACGTCCAGAAGGAACTGCTGGAATAGTAAGAAGTTATATTGAAAACAAAATGTATGGAGAAGGTACTCAACCAGTAAAAGTTTATTATAATGGTACAATGTATCGTTATGAGAGACCCCAATCTGGAAGAGATAGAGAACTTACTCAATTTGGAGTAGAAGTTTTAGGTAGTGATGACCCATATATAGATGCAGAGGTAATATCTATTCCTGTTAATTTATTTAAGTTATTAGGACTACAAGAAGTTAAAGTAAATATTAATACTCTAGGTGATAATGAATCTCGTAATAATTATAGAGAAGCACTTGTTGAATACTTTAAACCTCATATAAATGATTTATGTGAAGACTGCCAAGAGAGATTTAAAAAGAATCCATTAAGAATTCTTGATTGTAAGGTAGATGGAGAAAATGAAATTATTAAAAATGCTCCTAAGACAATAGATTATTTAAATGAAGAAAGTAAGAAAAGATTTGAACAAGTTAAGAAATATTTATCACTTCTAGAAGTAGATTATGAAGTTAATCCTAATATTGTAAGAGGATTAGATTACTACAACCATACAGTATTTGAAATAGAAGCTAAAGTAGAAGGATTTGGATCTAATAATGTCCTTGCTGGTGGTGGAAGATATAATGGTTTAGTTGAACAATTAGATGGACCAAGTACACCAGGAATTGGATTTGCTTTAGGTATGGGAAGACTTATTATGGCATTAGACTTAGAGAAAGTAGAACTACCTATTGAAAAAAATCTTGATGCTTATATTATGTATGTATCTGATACTGAAAAAGATTATGCAGTTACTTTATGTCAATATTTAAGAATAAATGGATATAAAGTAGAAATGGAAAATCTAGGAAGAAGTTTGAAGAGTCAATTTAAACAAGCAGATCGTTTAAATAGTAGATTCTTTATAATCTTAAATGATCAAGAATTAGAAACAGATCAAATAAAGATTAAAGATAATAAGACTAAAGAAGAAACTTTAGTTGGAATAGATTATATTTTATATTACTTTGAAGAAAAATTATCTGAAGAAGATTATGATGTAGAAGTTACAGAAACAATTATAGAAGGTGAATAATATGAAAACAATAAACAATGCAGAACTTAGTCTTAAAAATGTAGGTGAAAAGGTAACACTATATGGATGGGTTCAAAAGAAACGTGATTTAGGTGGACTTACATTTATTGATTTAAGAGATAGAAGCGGAATTATTCAATTAGTTTTAAAAGAAGGTAATGAAGTAGCATCTTCTATTAAAACTGAAGCAGTTATTAAAGCATGCGGTGTAGTAGAAGAAAGAGAAAGTAAAAATAGTAAACTAGCTACTGGAGATATTGAAGTACTAGTTGATGAATTAGAACTTATTAATAACTGTATTGATCTTCCTTTTGAAGTAAATGAAGATACCACTGCTTTAGAAGAAACTAGACTTAAATATCGTTACTTAGATATTAGAAGAGAAAATATTAAGAATAACTTAATGTTAAGAAATAAAGTAACATTAATTGTAAGAAACTATTTAAATAGTTTAGGATTTGTAGAAGTAGAAACTCCAATCCTTTGTAAATCAACTCCAGAAGGAGCTAGAGACTATTTAGTACCTTCAAGAGTATTTAATGGTAAGTTCTATGCACTTCCTCAATCTCCACAAATCTATAAGCAATTACTTATGATTGGTGGAATGGAAAAATATTTTCAAATTGCTAGATGCTTTAGAGATGAAGACTTACGTGCAGATAGACAACCTGAATTTACCCAAATCGATATTGAGATGAGTTTCGTTGAAGAAGAAGATGTATGGAATGTAGTAGAAGGTACAATGGGAGCAATCTTCAAAGAAATTAAGGGAATAGAACTTCCTAAATTTGAAAGATTAAAGTACGTTGATTGTATCAATAGATTTGGAACTGACAAACCAGATACTCGTTTTGGAATGGAACTTCAAGATATTACAGATGTATTTAAAAATACTACATTTGAAATATATAAAGGAATTATTTCAGAAAAAGGTATTATTAACTGTTTAGTAGTTAAAAATGCTGCTGATAAATATTCTCGTAAAGAATTAGATAAGTTACAAGAATTTGTAAAAACTTATAAAGCAAATGTACTTTCTTATTTAAAATATACTGAAGGAGAACTAAATGGTTCAATTTCAAAAGTAATGAGTGATGAAGAAAAAGTCGAACTAGTTAAGAGATTTAATCTTGAAGAGAACGATCTTGTTCTAGTTCTTGCTGGAAAAACAAAAGTAGTTAAAGCAGCTTTAGGTGCCTTAAGAGTAAAACTTGGACGTGACCTAGATTTAATAGATCACTCTAAATATAATTTCTTATGGGTAACAGAATTCCCTATGTATGAATGGAGTGAAGAAGAACAAAGATTTGAGGCAGCACACCATCCATTTACATCACCAAGAAAAGAAGATATAGATAAATTATTAACAGATAAAGAAAACTGTTATTCAAGAGCATATGACTTAGTTTTAAATGGATATGAACTACTTAGTGGATCAATCCGTATACATGATGCTGAAACTCAAAGTAAAGTATTTGAAGCTATTGGTCTTACAGAAGAACAAGCTAAAGCTAAATTTGGATTCTTCCTAGAAGCATTCAAATATGGTGCACCTCCTCATGGTGGAGTAGGTATTGGACTTGAAAGATTAATTATGATTCTTTGTGATACTGATAACATTAAAGACGTAGTAGCATTCCCTAAAACAGCTTCAGCATATTGCTTAATGAGTGATGCTCCAAATGTAGTTGATGAAAAACAATTAAAAGATTTAGGAATAGGACTTAGATAATAAGTCCTTTTTTTATGTCAATTTTTACAAGAAGACTTATTTTTTAAAGATAAATTATTATTATATGATATATAATTATAATAGGTGATAATATGGATATTAAAAGAACTAAAATAATTGCTAGTATTGGTCCTGCTACTGAAGATTTAAATACATTAGTTAATTTAGTTAATGAAGGAATGGATGTAGTAAGAATTAACTTTTCTCATGGTACATATGATGAATATAGTAAAGTAGTAGACTTGGTAGAAAAATTAAGAACTAAAACTAATAAACAAATAGGTATTCTTTTTGATACTAAAGGACCTGATTTTAGACTATTAGATATTGAAGATGGAAGTATTGATCTAAAAGATGGAGAAAATATCCGTATTATAAAAAAAGGAAATATTGGTACTAAAAAAGGATTATTAGTTAATCATAGTGAAGTAATAAAAAATATAGAAGTAAATGATACTGTTTTATTAAATGATGGTTTAATGGTATTTAAAGTTGTTTCTAAAGAAAAAGATGGGATTACTTGTAAAGTAATTAGTGGAGGAGAACTATTGTCTCATAAAAGTGTTTCTGTTCCGGGAAGAGACTTAAAAATTCCATTTATGTCTGAATTAGATGAAAGAGATATAGAATTTGCTTGTAGTAAAAATGGAGATTTTATAGCACTTTCTTTTGTAAGTACAAAAGAAGATGTATTAGCTGTTAGAGAAATATTAAATAAAAATAATAGTACTATGCAAATAATATCTAAGATAGAAAATGAAACTGCGATTGAAAACATTGATGAAATAATTAGTGTTAGTGATGGTATTATGGTTGCTAGAGGAGATTTAGGAGTAGAACTTCCTGTAGAAAAATTACCAATTATTCAAAAAATGTTAATTCAAAAATGTCGTGAAAAAGGTAAGACATGTATTGTTGCTACAGAAATGCTTGCTTCTATGGAAACAGCACCTAGACCTACACGAGCAGAAGTATCAGATGTAGCTAATGCTGTGTTAGATGGATGTGATGCTGTTATGCTTAGTGCAGAAACAACAGTAGGAAAACATCCTGTAGAAGCAGTATCATATATGAGTAGAATATGTTGCGAAGCAGAAGATAATTATGATTATGATTATTACTTTGAATATGAACACGATAAAGCAATTACTGCTTCTGTTGCTAAAGCAGTTATTGCTAGTATTGGTGAAATAGATGCTAAAGCAGTAGTAGTACCTACTATGGGAGGTCATAGTGCTAGAGTAATAAGTAATTTAAAACCAAGACCTATTATAATCGCACCAACTCCTACAGAAGATGTAGCTAGAAAATTATCTTTATCATTTGGAGTAATTCCGGTAGTAGTACCAGTAGTTGATGATTTTAATGAATTAACAGATATTTCAAGAAAAGTATCACAAAAAGTATTAGATCTACAAAAAGGAGATTTAATAGTTATTACTGGTGGAATTCATAAGCGTGGTAAACCGAATGAAACTAATTTTATAAAGATAGAAGAAATATAATTATTTCTTCTTTTTTTTGTTTTGTTTTGATATAATCTATATAGTAGGTGATGATATGAAAAATAAGGGATTCACATTAATAGAAATGTTAGCTGTAGTAGTATTACTAGGTTTATTAATTG
>CAMIWC010000003.1 GCA_946402315.1 uncultured Clostridium sp.
GTAGATTTAATGATACTACTGGATATGGTAGTGATATACCTAAAGGTACATTAATTAAAGATGGAAAGATTATTTGGTCTGATACATCTAAAGCAACTAATCTAATAGGATTTAATAATGATAATAAATTGGTTCTTACTAAAGCAACTGCTAAAGATGCCTTAAAGATGGGAATTAGAGATGCACTACAATTTGGACCATTCTTAATTGTAAATGGAAAAAAATTACAATACGAAAGTGCAGCAGGAGGATATGATAGAGCGGCTCGTGTAGCTATTGCTCAAAGACGCGATGGAGTAGTATTATTCCTAGTTACTGAAGGAGTACATACTAGTGGACCATCTCTTAAAGAAGTTATAGAGGTGCTTGAAAAGTATGGCGCTTATAATGCAGCTAACTTAGATGGTGGTACTTCAGCTCAACTTGTTATAAAAGATAAACTTATTAATACACCTAAAACTATTTATGGTAAAAAAGTAGAGGATGGAAGACGTGTAGTAAGTGGATTTGGATTGCTTAAAGAGTAATCCTTTTTTTAACAATAATTACGTAGTATAATTATATTGATAGTAGGAGTGATATTATGGTAAAAGAATTAAATGATAGTAATTTTGAACAAGAAATTAGTAATGTTAAAGGTAGAGTACTAGTTGATTTCTGGGCAGAATGGTGTGGACCTTGTAGAATGCTTAGTCCTATTATGGAAGAAATAAGTAGTAAACATAAAGTATATAAAGTTAATGTAGATGAAAACATGGAACTAACTGAACAATTTGGTATAAGTGCTATACCATGTGTCTTAGTGTTTGAAAATGGTAAAGAAATAGATCGTTCTATTGGACTTAAAACTAAAGAAGAAATGGAAGCCTATTTACATGAATAAAGAGTATGACATTATTATTGTAGGAGCAGGACCAGCAGGACTTACCGCTGCAATCTATGGTAGACGTGCTAATAAAAAGATATTAGTTTTAGAAGCAATGTCTTATGGTGGTAGAATTATTAATGCTAAAGAAATTGAGAACTATCCTGGAATAAGTAATATTTCAGGTTTTGATTATGCTCAAAACTTATATGATCAAGCTAAAGCTTTAGGTACAGAAATATTATTTGAAAGAGTAGATAATATAGTAGATGATATTAATACTAAAAAAGTAATTACTAATAAAGGAGAATATACATCTGCAGCAGTAATAATTGCTAATGGAATAAATAATAAGAAGATTAATTTACCTAAAGAAAAAGAATTCACTGGTAAAGGAATATCTTATTGTGCTACTTGTGATGGAAATTTCTTTAAAGGAAAAGATGTTGGCGTTTATGGTGGTGGATTAACTGCTATCGAAGATGTTATCTATTTATCAAATATTTGTAATAAAGTTACGCTTATTTATAGAGGAGATAATTTATATTACAAAGATAAATTATCAGGAATTAATAATATAGAAATTATGTATAATTCAGTTATTACTTCTTTAAAAGGTACTGACAGATTAGAATCAGTTACTATTAATAATGAAAAAGAATTACCTTTATCTGGATTATTTATTGCGATTGGTCAATCTCCTGATAATAAATGGTTAAATGATCTAGTAGAATTAGATGATTCTGGATATATAATTGCTGATGAATATGGTCATACAAAAACGAAAGGAATATATGTAGCTGGAGATACAAGAAAGAAAATGTATCGACAATTAACAACCGCTATTAGTGATGGAACTAATGCTTGTTTAACTGCTATAAAGGAAATGTTATGAAAAGAGAAAAAGAAATAATAAAAGTAAGTTTTATAAGTATACTTACTAATATAGTATTAGTTATCTTTAAAGCCTTTATTGGTTTTATGGTTAATTCTATTGCTATTATTCTAGATGCTGTAAATAACTTAAGTGATGTCTTATCTTCAGTTATTACAATTATAGGTACTAAGATAGCTGGTAAAGCACCAGATAAAAAACATCCATATGGACATGGAAGAATAGAGTATATCTCAACTATAATAATTACCCTAATTATCTTTTTAGCTGGAGCTACTGCTTTAAAAGAATCTTTATTTAAAATAATAGAGCCTGTTAAAGCAAATTATTCATATATATCACTTGCTATTGTAATAATTGCTATTTTTACTAAAGTTTTCTTAGGTAAATATGTTAAAGATAAAGGAGATAAACTTAATTCAACTACTTTAGTTGCTAGTGGTACTGATGCTTTATTTGATGCAGTTATATCTACTTCAACTTTAGTAGCAGCTTTAATTAGTATTTTCTTTAATATATCAATTGAAGGATATGTTGGACTTGCTATTTCTCTTTTAATTATTAAAACAAGTTTCTTTTTACTTAAAGATACATTAAGTGAAATAATTGGAGAAAGAATAGATAAAACTATTTCTAAAAAAGTTATAAAAATAGTTAAATCATTTGAAGAAGTAGAAGGTGCCTATGATTTAATTCTTCATAGTTATGGACCTAGTATGATGATTGGTTCTATTCATATTCAAGTAGATGATAATATGAAAGCTAGTGAGATTCATTCTTTATCTAAAAGAATAGAAGCTAAAGTATATGAGAACTTAGGTATAATTATTACTATAGGTATTTATGCTAATAATAGCAGTGATAAGTTTTCTTTAAAAGTAAAAGAAAAAATATTAAGAATAATTAAAGATTATAAAGAAGTATTAGAATTACATGGATTATATGTATATGATAAAAAAATTACTTTTGATTTAATTATTTCTTTTGATGCTAAGAGTAGAACGCAAATAAAAGATGAGGTTTTAACTAAATTACAAGAAGATTATCCCGACTATAAAATTTATTGCAATATTGATAGTGATTACACAGATAGGTAGTAAAATTGCTAAAATATAGGTAAAAACAATCAAAAAGTGTTATTTTATGCTTGTTTACTACGATTTCTTGTGATATAATTCTTTGTAGTAATGGACCGGAAGGAGGGAAGAAAAATAATGATTAGACAAACTGTTAAAGATAATAATCTAGAAGCAGCTTTAAAAAGATTTAAAAATAAGGTTGCTAGAGATGGTGTCCCTTCTGAATGTAGAAAAAGAGAAAGTTATAAAAAACCTGGAGTTGTAAGAAGAGAAGCAAAAGAAGAAGGTATTAAAAACGCTCGTAAGAGAAATAGAAACAATTCAAGACATGATTAAAATAAAGTGCTTTGCACTTTTTTATTTTGTCCTTTTATGTTAAAATTATACTTAGGAGATGAGAACATGAACTTATATGAAAAATTTAATCAAGATATGATTAGTTCTATGAAAGAACAAAACAAAGAAAGACTAGCGGTTCTTAGAATGATTAAGGGTGCTATGCAACTAGAACATATTAATAATAAAAAAGAAATGAATGAAGAATTACTTATCGATGTAGTAAGTAAACAAATAAAGATGAGAAATGATTCTCTTGAAGAATTTAAAAAAGGTAATAGAGAAGATCTTGTTAAACAAACAGAAGAAGAAATCAAAGTATTAAATGAATATCTACCTGAACAATTAAGTGAAGAAGAAGTAGATAAGATAATAGATGAAGTATTTGCAAAAGTTAATCCAAGTTCTGCTAAAGAAATGGGATTAGTTATGAAAGAAGTTACTCCTTTATTAAAAGGAAAAGCTGATATGAAAGAAGTAAGTAATAAGATTAAAAATAGATTAAGTTAAGAAAGAGGTGATAAATAATGAGAGGAATGTTAAATTCTACTTTTGATGAAGTATTAAGTATATCATGGCCTACTTTATTTATCGCTATTGTTTTAGTAGCAACTATTAGAATAGGATATTTAATTAAACATCAAGAAGAATTTGTTTTCTATCGAGAAATGCTATATTTATTCTTTATGTTATATATTTTATGCTTGTTCCAATTAGTTACTAAAGATGATTTAAATGCTATTTCAAGTAATAATTATACATTATTTAAAGAAATGTTTAGATATAAGATAGGTAGTAGATTGTTTTTTAGAAATATTATTGGTAACGTTCTTATGTTTATACCATATGGTTTCTTTGCATCATATTATATAAACATAAAGAAACCTTTAACTGCCTTCCTAATTATTGCGATGGCTTCAATATCAATTGAAGTAACTCAATTAATTATCGGAAGAGTATTTGATGTAGATGATATTTTATTAAATATCTTTGGTGGTATGATTGGATATGTATTATTTACTATTATAGATAGAGTTTCTAATCTATTGCCTAAAGTATTTAGAAGTAAGATATTCTTAAATATTGTTACAACTATAGTATTAATATTAGGATTATTCTTCATTATATGGAGGTAATATGGATATAGGTATTTTTAATGAAACTAATGAAAATCTTAATGATTCTTTAAAAGAATTAAAGACTTTTTTAGAGAATGTTGCTAAGGATGAGAACCTTGATAATATTATATTTAATGTTATAATTATAGATAATGATAGAATAAGAGAAATTAATAGAGATTATCGTGGAATTGATAGAGAAACAGATGTTATATCATTTGCCCTTGAAGATGATAAAACAATGTCTCTAGATGGTGTTAGAGTTCTTGGTGATATATATATTTCTATTGATAAAGTTCATAGTCAAGCTTTAGAATATGGACATTCATTTAAAAGGGAATTATCTTTTTTAGCTATTCATGGATTCTTCCATTTATTAGGATATGATCATATGACTAAAGATGATGAAGAAATAATGTTTAAAAAACAAGAGGAGGCTCTACTTAAATATGATATTAAAAGGTAAAAGATATAAACATGAAGAAAAAACTGTTTATGGTACTTTAAGAAATGCATTAAATGGAATTAATTATACTTTTTCAACAGAGATTAATTTTAAGATTCATATTTTAATAGCGTTTCTAGTAATTATTTCAGCATTAATATTAGAACTATCAATATATGAATTATTATTATGTGTTTTATTAATAGGATTAGTTCTTGCTTTTGAAGTGATGAATACTGTAGTAGAAATGTTAGTTGATATGGTAATGCCTAAATATAGTCCATTAGCTGGTATGATTAAAGACGCATCTAGTGGAGCAGTACTTTTAATGGCATTTACTTCTGCTTTTATAGGGTTGGTTATTTTTGTACCTAAAGTATTATTATACTTAGGTTTATGATACTAGGAGGAAATATGTTAGATCATTTAATTAAGCTACAAGAGAATAGTTATGTACCTCTATCAGGGTATAGAACTGCTTCTATTGTAGTTACAAAAGATGGTAAATTATTTGATGGCGTAAATGTAGAAAATCCTTCTTTTAGAGATGGTATGTGTGCTGAACAAAATGCAATTGCTAATGCTTGTTCACATGGATATGGTAAAGGAGATTTTGCTGCTATTTATGTAATAACAGATGGAGAAACTACATCTACACCTTGTTTTTTATGTCGTCAAATAATTAATGAATTATTTGATAGATCTTCTTTAGTAATTTGTTATGATACTAAAGGTGATGTTCAAATGTATAAAGTATCTGACTTATGTCCTTATCCATTTGATGAAAGTGATTTAGTTTAAGAATAAAGAGGTTTAATATGAGTAATAGTAGTGAGAAATATCGTAAAAGATTAATTAAAATGTTACAATATGCTGCAGTTCCCTCAGATTCACTTCATTTTGCTTCAATTGTAGTTATGAAAGATGGTACAGAATTTACAGGAGTAAATATTAAGAATTCTGTATTTAGAGATGCTATATATGCTGAACAAAGTGCAATTGGACAAGCAATAACTGCTGGTTATAAATATGGAGATTTTGAAACACTATATCTAATGGTTGGTAGTGAGAGAATTTCAGATTTAAAATACCTAAATAGAGCTGTTATATCAGAATTCTTTGAACCAAATGCTGAAATAACATGTATGAATCTATTTGGAGAAGAAGCAATACTAAGAGTAGATAATTTATATTCATCAGTATTCAATTATTAGGAGGTTTATATGAAAAGTGGTTTTGTAAGCATTGTAGGAAGACCTAATGTTGGAAAAAGCACTCTTCTAAATAGTTTACTTGAAAGAAAAATTGCGATTACATCAGATGTATCTGGTACTACTAGAAATATTATAGAAGGAATTTATAATGATTCTGATTCTCAAATAATATTTATAGATACACCAGGAATACATAAACCACAAAATAAATTAGGTACTTATCTTAATCAAAAAGCCTATATAACTTTTGATGAGGATTTAATCCTATTTATAGTTGATGCTAAAGAAGGTTTTGGTAAAGGAGATTCTTTTATATTAGAAAAGATAAAAGAAAGTAACAAACCTGCTTTCTTGATTTTAAATAAAGTAGACAAAATAGAAAAAGAAACATTATTTCCAATGATAGAAGAATTAAGTAAGCAATATGATTTTAAAGAAATAATTCCAGTATCTGCATTAAAAGGAGATAATGTAGTAGATTTAATAAATACAATTAAGAAATATTTAAAAGAAGATATTAAATACTATGATGATTCTATAATAACTAATGTTAGTCGTAATTTCTTAATCGCAGAATTTGTAAGAGAAAAAATATTACGTCTTACTCATGATGAAGTACCACATACTGTAAATTGTTTAGTAGAATCTTATAAAGATAAAGGTAATATTATTGATATAAGTGTTGTTGTTATAGTAGATAGAGATAATTTAAAGAAAATAATTATTGGTAAGGGTGGATCTCTAATTAAAAGAATAGGTATTGAAGCTCGTAAAGATATAGAAGAATTCTTAGGTAAACAAGTATTCTTAGAAACTCATGTAAAAACTATAGAGAATTGGAGAGATAGAGAAAAATATTTAGTCGAGTTTGGTCTTACTGATGAATTAAAATAAAAAGAATGTTAGTGTAAAAAAGTATTAGGGTTATTATTCATAGTTATTAGAATAGTATTTATTGCTAGATTAAATTTTTACCAAAAGAATAAGAAAGCTAATGCTTTCTTTTTTTAATGTTTATTTATATAATTAAAGTGTATTAGGTGATCATATGGCAGAAATTAAAAGTATAGAAGGAATAGTAATAGGTGATACTAATTATAGTGAGTCTAGTAAGATATTAAATGTATTTACTAAAGAGTATGGAATAATTGGTATTATTTCTAAAGGATGTAGAAAAGTCAAAAGTAATTTAAGAACGGTTAGTCAAAAACTTACTTATGGTACTTTTAATATTTATTATAAAGAAAATGGATTATCTACTTTAATTAGTGTAGATACAAAAGTATTCTTTAAAAATATTTTAACTGATATATCTAAAATAGGTTATTCTACATTTTTAATAGAACTTGCTGAACAAACATATAAACAAAATCCTAATAGTGAAATATATGATATTTTGATTTCTGGTTTAAATAAAATAGAAGAGGGATTTAATCCATTAATTATTACAGATATAATTGAATTAAAATTACTAGATTATTTAGGTATTGGAATAAATCTTGATAGTTGTAATATTTGTGGTTCTCAAGACGATATTATTACCTTTAGTTGTAGTAGTGGAGGTTATGTTTGTAAGAATTGCTTAACTAATGAAAAAATAGTTAGTCAAAAGAGTATTAAAGTACTTAGAATGTTCTATTATGTAGAAATAGAAAAAATATCTAAACTAGAACTAAGTAATAGTACAATAGATGAAATCACTAGCTTTTTAGATGAGTATTATGATACATATTCAGGACTATATTTAAAAAGTAAAAAATTCTTAGAAAAGTTCTAAAAAAAAGAAGACTTAGTCTTCTTTTATTTTTGTAATTCTATTTATTATATCTACTGCTAGATATTCAGTTTTATGATTTATATCATTAGTTGGATTAAATTCTACTACATCCATAGATTTAATGATATCTTTATATTTTGGAATTATATCTGCGATTTCTAATGCTTCTTCTTTAGTTATTCCATTAACTGCTGGAACACTAACTCCTGGGGCAACTATAGGATCAATTACATCTAAGTCATAACTAACGTGTACTCCATTAGTACCTTTACTTGCTATTTCAAATGCTTGTTTCATTATTTCTTCTGTACCATATTTATGAATATCATCTGTCGTGAATACTTTAATATGATCTTTTTCTAGATTAGGCCATTCCCAATCATCGATATCGCGCCCACCAACTATTACAGTATTTTCATTTTTGAAATAATTTCCATCATGAAACTTAGTTAGATTAGCACATCTATTATTTATAGCTGCTAGTGGTAGTCCGTGAAGATTACCAGTAACTGTTGTTTCAAATGTATTATAGTCAGCATGAGCATCTATCCAAATAATTCCTAGACTTTCTTCTTTCTTAATTGATGCTAGTGCACTTGGAATCGCTACTGTATGGTCGCCACCAAAGTTTAAAGGAAAGATTCCTTTTTCTTTTAAATCAAGAATAGTTTTGTATAATCTTTCATCAAAATCATTTACTGCTTCTAAGTTTCTACAATTATTAACTTTATCTTTATTTTTTTTATAGTTACCTTTATTTACTTTAACTACATCATATTTATCTTTAAAGTGTTCACTTAATATATGAGGACCTAAATTAGCTCCATCTACTTTAACACCTAAATCACTATTTGCTTCTATAATTGTTATTTTCATGATTGCCTCCATTAAATAAATTATAAAACTTTTTAAAAACTAAGTATAGTTTTATTATGTCTAATAGTGTATACTTTAATTGGTGATAGTATGAAAAAACTAAATGAATTATATGAATGTGAATATGATACTTTAATTAAAGGTATTAAGATTAATTCTAAAGATGTAGAAGATGGAGACCTATTTATTTGTACAATGGGAGTAACCGCAGATAGACATGATTATATAGATGATGCGATAAGTAAGGGAGCAGCTGCTATTGTTGTAAGTAAAGATGTAGGAGAAAAAAGTGTACCAATTATTAAAGTAGAAGATACTAATAAAGAACTTCCTTTATTGTGTCGTAGATTTTATGATTATCCAGATAAAGAATTAAAGATTATTGCGGTAGGTGGTACTGATGGTAAAACATCAACTGCTACTATAATTCAAGCTTTAATTGGTAATGATAAATGTGCATATATTGGTACTAATGGTAGAAATTGTGCTGCTTTTAATAGAGATACTGGTAATACTACTCCTGATACAGATAAACTATATATGTATTTTAGAGAATTTGTAGATGCAGGGTGCAAGTATGTTGCTTTAGAAACATCTAGTGAAGCATATTTTAGAGGAAGACTAGTACATTTTAAATATTGTGCTGGTGTAATTACTAATATTACTAGTGAACATTTAAATATTCATGGTAGTTTTGAAAATTATTTAGATTGTAAATGTCAAGAATTTGAACAAGTAGAAGAAGATGGAATATCTATTCTAAATAAAGATGATTCTCATTATGAAGATGTACTTAAACATTGTCATGGTACTGTAGTAACTTATGGTTTAGATAAAGATAATGATTTATGGATTAAAGATTATAAGATATGTCCTGATAAAACAGATATTACTTATGTTTATAAGGATAAAGAATACAAGTTTACTACTAAATTATTAGGAGAATTTAATGTCTATAATATAGCTGGTGCTTTACTTACTGTTGCATCTCTTGGATTTGATGTAGAAGAAGCTTTGAAAGGATTAGATAATGTTAATGTAAGTGGTAGACTTGATATCTTACCTAATGTTGGACAAAACTTCACAGTAATGGTAGATTATGCTCATACTCCTAATGGTATTGCTAACTTACTAAAGTTTGTTCATACATTAGATATTAATAAAAGTATTGTTGTAATAGGTCAAGCTGGAGAAAGAGATCCTTATAAAAGACCAGTAGTGGGTAAGACAGTATGTGATAATGCTAGTTATGCTATATTCTGTTATGAAGATCCTCGTAGTGAAGATCCAGTTAAAATATGTGAAGATATAGTTAGAGATATAGAAGATAAATCTAAATATGAAATTGTTATTGATAGAAGTGAAGCTATTAAGAAAGCAATTGATATGGCAGAAGAAAATGATATGGTACTAATCTTAGGTAAAGGTAATGAAACTTATGAAAAACTTAAAGATGGTACAATTTACTTTAACGATGAAGAAGAAGCAATGAAATATTTAAAAGAAAGATTTAAATAATAAAAAGAATACTAAATGTATTCTTTTTTTGACTTTTTTCTTAATTTTTGATATTATTATACAAGCCTCTACGAAAGGAAGTGATATTATGAAAATATCTAATTTAAAGTTTAATGAATTACAAATAGTTGAATCTGGAAAAGATTACGGACCAATGTCATTCCATGAAAAATATTATGATGGTAATAAATCAGAAAAATATAGAAAAGAACAGTTTATGGTTAATCGTATGAATTTAGGTGCTAGATATGGATTCTGTGGTAGAAATATGTTTGTTGTTAAATCAAATCCATCTTCTGGAGATTATTTAGAGATAACTAAAAGAGTAGTAGAAGATAGTTTTAGTGGTTTTCCTTATACAGAAGCAACTAGTGATATTTTAATAATATCAAGTGACGTTCCTGATGTAGTTATAGGAGGACTTCATAGAGAAATGCCTATTCTTCTAGCATATGACCAATATGAAAGAGTATTAGGTGCGATTAGTTGTCCAGTTGTTACAACAAACCAAGATACTCCATCAATGTTAGTAGATGCGATGGTAAGACATGGTTCAAGAAAAGATAATCTATTTTTCTATATTGGTAGAAGTACAGAAGATATAATAATTGATGATGATCAAACTATAGAAACTTTAGATGATTTCTTGGATTTAGATCAAAATGGAATATATCATCTTAATCCAAAAAGTGTTATAAGACAAAGATTAATAGAAAGAGGAATACATAATATAGAAACATCTCCAGTTAATACATTGTTTGATTATGACTCATATTATGATCCAGAAGAAGGCTATAATTTTACAGGTGGATTCATAATGAGTGAGAATAACTGTAAAAGATACAGATTAGAAAGATAAGTTTATTACTTATCTTTTTAATTTTTGTTATAATTACAATAGGTGAGAGTATGAAGAAAATATTATTAATAAGTATCACAATAATATTTTTAATAGTTGGAACAATATTTATAGTAGAACATAATAAGAAAACTTTAAGTATTGTTTTAGTAGGAGATACAACTGTCTATTTAAATGAAGGGATAGAATTTAATGATCCTGGATATATAGTCTATGAAAATAAAAAGAATATTACTAATACTGCTGATGTAACTATTATTAATAATATTAATTATTCATCTCCGGGAACATATAAAATAGAGTATAAGATGAATAATAAAGTATATGCAGAGAGAAAAGTAATACTATCATTTGAAAAAAAGAAAGAATATACTTTAGTATTAAAAGGAAATGCTACTTCATCCATAGTAGTTGGAGAAGAATATAATGATTTAGGTATATATGCTTATGATAATTATGGTAATATCTTAGCAGATAAAATATCTGTTCAAGGTAGTGTTAATACATCTATTCCAGGAAGATATGTACTTAAATATATATTAGAAACATCAGATGATAAACATACTGTTATAAGAACAATTGATGTTGTAGAAAAAGAAATACTAGCAAAAAGTATAGAACTACCAGAATCATATGATATATATGTAGGAGATATAATTACTCTAAATCCTACTATTGAACCAGCAAATGCTAATGTTAAGAAATTAGATTGGAAAATAATAAATAATAATTCTGTAATTGAATTTAATGATGGATATGTAAAAGGTATTAAACAAGGTTCAGCTACAGTAACAGTGGTTACTGATAATGGATTAACTGCTACTACAACTATCAATGTAAAGAATAGAGAAATACCTGTTGAAGAAATAGTATTAAATAAAACAATCATTGAAATGAATGTGGGAGAAGAACTTCCTTTAACTGTAACTATTAAACCAAAAGATGCCACAAATAAGAATATTACTTTTAATAGTTCTAATTTAAATGTAGCTTATGTTATGAACAATAAAGTAATCGCAGTATCTCCTGGACTAGCTGTAATAACTGTAACTTCTGCAAATGGAAAAGAAACTACTTGTACAGTTAAAGTATTAGAAAAATCTAATGAATTTATTCCAGTAAATAATATAAGTATTACTAATAAAACTAACACTATTGATGTAGATGATCTATACGAAATAAAATATGAAATATTACCTAAGAATGCTACTGATAAAACAGTTACATTTACATCTAGTAATAAAAATATTGCTACTGTAGATCAAAATGGTATTGTATCTGGAATTAATTATGGAAAAGTAACTATTACTATTACTTCAAGTAATGGTATGACTGATCAAGTCGAATTAACCGTTAATAAAGATAGAATTCACTCTATAAATATTGGAGTAAGCGGACAAGCAATTCTACTAGAAAGTAAAGGTAAATATGCTTTAATAGATGCTGGAGGAAGTAATAGTGAACCTATAAGTAATTGTAGTAGAGGATTATATAGATATTTAGAAAAGTATAATGTAAAAGAATTAGATTTTATCTTATTAACTCATATTCATTATGATCATGTTATATGTTTAGCTGGATGGAATAAAAATGATTATCAAGGGTATTTATTAGATACTAATCCAAAGTATAATGTAAAAATCAATCAAATAATTATGAAGAAATATAATGGTTATGATGGTAAAGGACATACTGATAAATATAATGCAATTGTATCTAAGGCCGGAACTAAAAAGGTTCCAATTAACTATGTTACAACAGTTACTAAAGATATAAAATTTGGTAACTTTAATATAAAATTATATAATGGACAAGAAAGATTAACTGGTTATAAAGTAGATAAACCAAATAATTATATTACAGAAAATTCTAATAGTTTAGTTACAACATTAACAATTAAAAAGAATAATAAGAATCAATATACATATATATCAGGAGATATAGAAAATATAGTAGATGAGAATAATGTTGTAAAAAGAGATTTAGAAAAAATAGTTTCAGAAGTTGCTACTAGACAAATAACTCAAGGAGCACCTTTTGATGTATATTTTGCTTCTCATCATGGATATAATAGCGCTAATACCGAAGGAGCATTAGGACATGATAATGTAGATGGTACAATTAGCTTTAAAAATGTAATAGTACCTAACAATATTACTTATTTATGTGCATCAGTACCAAAAACAGGAGCAACAGGAATAGCAAATATTTATAATAATCTTAGTAGAACTAATAAGAAAGAAGATAATGATATATATTTTTCTGGAGAAAGAGCTGTAATTGTATCGTATACAAAATCAGGAGTTAAAATTAATGGAGGTACAGTACTTAAGTGTAAAGGTAATAATAAAACAAATTCTTGTGCTACACCTGTAAGTGCAAGACAAACAGTCGTTAATTTAGCTAAAGAAGTTCATCCAGAACAAAAGGATAAATGTCTTAAAAAGGAATCAATAATAGAAGATAAGTAATAACTTATCTTTTTATTTGAATAATTATTTGATACAATAAATTTGGTGATAAATATGGATAAATCTCATATTAGAAATTTCTCAATTATCGCTCATATAGATCATGGTAAAAGTACTTTAGCAGATAGAATATTAGAAGTAACTGGTGCTGTTAGTTCTAGAGAAGCTAAAGATCAATTACTAGATAGTATGGATATTGAAAGAGAAAGAGGAATTACAATTAAACTTAATACAGCATCTCTTCATTATACTTATAAAGATGAAGTTTATAATTTGAACTTAATAGATACTCCAGGACATGTAGATTTTTCTTATGAAGTATCACGTAGTTTAGCTGCTTGTGAAGGAGCTATTTTAATAGTGGATGCTACTCAAGGAATAGAAGCCCAAACTATTGCTAATATGTATCTTGCTATGGAAAATGATTTAGCTATTATTCCTGTTATAAATAAGATTGATTTACCTAATGCTGATCCTAATAAAGTAAAAAAAGAAATAGTAAAAGTATTTGGTTATCAAGAAGAAGATATATTATGTGTCAGTGCTAAAACTGGAGAAGGAGTAAAAGAATTACTAGATCATATAGTTGAAGTTGTTCCTGCTCCAAAAGGAGATAAAAACGATAAATTACAAATGCTAGTATTTGATAGTATATTTGATTCTTATCGAGGAGTAGTTGTATCTGTTCGTGTAGTAAATGGTACAGTTCATGTAGGAGATACTATTGAAATGATGTCTAATGGTAAAACCTATGATGTAGTAGAAATAATTAGACATACTCCAAAAGAAGAAAAACTAAATGAATTACATGCAGGAGAAGTTGGTTTTATAAGTGCGGCTATAAAAGATATAAGTGATATCTCAGTAGGTGATACTATAACTAACTTTAAAGATAAAGCAACTTCTAAACTTCCAGGATATAGACCAATGAAATCAATGGTGTTCTGTGGATTATTTCCAATTGAATCAAATAAGTTTGAAGATCTAAGAGAAGCGCTTCAAAAATTAAAATTAAATGATGCATCTTTAGAATTTAGTCCAGAAACTTCAACTGCTTTAGGATTTGGATTTAGATGTGGATTCCTAGGACTATTACATATGGATGTAATAAAAGAAAGAATCACAAGAGAATTTAATATAGATATTATTACAACTGCACCTTCAGTTATATATGAAGTAGTTATGACTAGTGGTGAAATAATATATATAGATGCACCAAGCAAGATGCCTGAAACAACTAAAATAAAAGAAATAAGAGAACCATATATTAAAACAAGTATTTTTACCCCTTCAGAGTACATTGGACCAATAATGGAATTATGCCAAGAAAAGCGTGGTAACTATGTCAATATGGAATACATAGATGAAACAAGAGTAAATCTTCATTATGAGATACCACTTTCAGAAGTAGTATATGATTTCTTTGATAAATTAAAAAGTTATACTAAAGGATATGCTTCATTTGATTATGAATTAATTGGTTATTTACCAAGCAACCTAGTAAAGATGGATATCTTATTAAATGGAGAAGTAATTGATGCACTAAGTATAATTGTCCATAAAGACTTTGCATATAATAGGGGTAAGAGTGTAGTAGAGCATTTAAAAGATGCAATTCCACGACAATTATTTGAAGTACCAATACAAGCTGCAATTGGTCATAAGATAATAGCTAGAAGTACTGTTAAAGCTCTTCGTAAAGATGTACTAGCTAAATGTTATGGTGGAGATGTTACAAGAAAGAGAAAACTACTTGAAAAACAAAAAGAAGGTAAAAAGAAGATGAAACAAATAGGTAGTGTAGAACTTCCTCAAGAAGCATTTATGAGTGTTTTATCTGATGATTATAATGAATAGAAAGGAGTATGAATATGTATAAATCAATCTATATTCATATTCCTTTTTGTCATAACATTTGTTCTTATTGTGATTTCTGTAAGATGTTTTATAACAAGGACTTAGTGGATAGATACTTAGATGAGTTAAAAAATGAATATGAATCTTTAAAAGAAGATAATATGATAGATACAATCTATATTGGAGGAGGTACTCCTTCTAGTTTAAGTATGCAAGAGTTAGATAAATTATTTTCTATTTTTAAAGATATAGAACTAAGTACTAATTATGAATTCACTTTTGAAATAAATCCAGAAGACATAACAGAAGAACTATTACAAAAATTAAAAGAAAACAAAGTAAATCGTATCAGTATAGGTATCGAAACTATTAATGATAAGTTTTATAAGTTCTTAAACAGGTACAATAACAAAGAAGAATTATTAGAAAAGATAAATATATGTAAAAAGTACTTTAATAATATAAATATCGATTTAATATATGCTTTTCCTAAAGAAACTATTAATGATTTGAAAAATGACTTAGATTTCTTTAAATTATTAGATGTAACTCATATATCTACATATTCTCTTATTATTGAAGATAATACTGTTATAGGTATAAATAATACTAAGTCTATATCAGAAGAATTAGATCGTGAAATGTATGATTATATTATTAATTACTTAGAAGATAATAATTACAATCATTATGAAATAAGTAATTTTTCTAAAGAAGGATATGAGTCTAAACATAATCTTACATATTGGAATAATGAAACATATTTAGGAATAGGTTTAGGTGCTTCAGGATATCTTAATAAAGTTCGTTATACTAATACTAGAAGTATAAATAAGTATCTAGATGGAGATTATATTTATGAAAAAGAAAAAGTGTCTACTAGACAGCAAGAAGAATATGAGATAATTCTAGGGCTTAGACAAGTAAAAGGTATAGAAAAAAATAAATTTTTTACTAAATATGGTGTACATATAGAGGATGAATTTGATATATTAAATCTAGTGGATAAAAAATTAATTGAAGATAAAGATGGATATATTAGAATACCTAAAGATAAACTGTATATTGAGAATCAAATATTAATTAATTTTATAGGAGATAATGATGAATAAAGTAGATTATTTTAAAAAAGAAATATCTTATATAAAAAATAATACCTTTAAAAAAGATTTAAAACTTTTAATAGAAGGTATTCCTGATTATTTCTTTAGTATTCCAGCATCATCTACTGGTAAGTATCATCCTGAGTATACTACTGGTGAAGGAGGATTGCTTCGTCATACCAAAGTAGTAACACGTATAGCTTATGATTTATTATCAAACCCATCTATTGGAAATAAATATACAAAAGAAGAAAAAGATTTAATGATTATAGCATGTATTTTACATGATGGATTTAAATCTGGGGTAAATAAGGAACAATATACTAGATATGATCATCCTTTGATAGCAGCTAAGTATATTCGTGATAGAAAAGAAGAATTAAGTATGAGTGAAGAAAACAATGAATTAATTGCATCTTGTATTGAAACTCATATGGGGCCTTGGACAACAGACTATAATGGAGTAGAGGTACTTAGTCCTCCAAAGACTAAATATCAAAACTTTGTTCATATGTGTGATTTCCTAGCAAGTAGAAAATTTTTATCAGTAAAATTTGATGAAGAAAATAATATTATTGATTAGGAGGTTTTATGAAATTATCAAATTTAAAAATTAAATTACTTGAAACTACACCATTTTTAAAAGAAGATGGTACATTTGATTTAAAACGTGCAATGGATTTCTCAGGAAAGGTAGGAGGAATTTGCTATAACGAAGATGGACTAATGGCATCTTTTGATGAACCACAAGAAAAAACAGATAATAGAATTGCTAGTACTACTTCTAATGAACACCAAAGTGTATTTGAACATGTTAATATTGGGATGTATTTAAAAGATGCTTCAAAGATGCTTATTATGGTATTAAACTGTGAACATCAATACGCTACAAGCGAAAGAAGTATGAGATACACTCCAATTAAAGAAGTTGCCTCAAATTTATCACCTGAAGAAATAGCTTTATATAATAAATGGTATGAAATATTATTAAATAGAATTACTGCTGCTTATGGAGGTGTTTTAAAACCATTTAAGATTAAAACACTTGCTAAAGAAAATGCAAGATATATGGCTTCAGTATTTTTAAATACTGAAATGTTACATACTATTCCTTTAGCTCAATTAAATAGAATAGTTGCTTATATGAAAGATTTTATGGCCAAAGAAGATAAGGATGATTTTGAAACTAGATTATCTCAAGACTTTGAAATGTTTATTGGAGAATGTTCTAGATTAAATCTTTTAGATGAAAGATTACAATCTAACAGAAAACATAGAAAACTTGCTATATTTGGTGAAGATTTAGATAGTATTCCTGAAGAATTTGGGGTTACTTATTCAACAAACTATGTTGGATCATTTGTAGAATTTGCTCAAGCAGAAAGACATCGTAAAGGAGAATATCAATTAGAAAGAAATCCAGAAAACGGATTCTTTGTACCACCAATCATTGCTGATGATCCTGAATTAAAAGATGAATGGTTAAGAGATATGGAAAGTGTTAGAAAGTATTTCCCACAAGGAGAATTAGTTACAATTAATGAAAGAGGAAGTTTTGATACTTTTATTATGAAATTAAAAGAAAGAGATTGTTCAGCTGCTCAACTTGAAATATTTAGACAATCTAATGATACTAAACAAAAATATTATGATGCTTTAGCAGAAAAAGATCATCCGTTTGTTAAAAAGTTAGAGCCATACATGCATGGTAGAAGATGCTCATATTCTGACTTTGATTGTCCAAATCCATGTGGATTTAAAGAAGGAATAGACGGTAGTAGACGAGTATAGTTAATTGGAGACTAAAATGAGAGGTAAATTGATTGTTATAGAAGGAACTGATTGTTCTGGTAAAGAGACTCAATCTAAATTATTAGTTGAGAATTTAAAAAAAGAAGGTATTAAAGTGTTTGAAATGGGATTTCCTAGATATGATACTCCTACTGGTAAGATAGTAGGGGGATGTTATTTAGGTAAACCAGAAATATGTCCTTCATACTTTACAGAAGGTGCTACTAATGTTGATCCTAAGGTTGCATGTCTATATTATGCAGCTGATAGAAAGTATAATATGACTGAAGCTATGGAATATCTTGAAAAAGGATATTATGTAATACTTGATCGTTATACTACATCTAATATGGGTCATCAAGGTGGTAAACTTCATGATAAAGAAGAACGTTTCAATATGTATCAATGGATTGATAGATTAGAATACTGGTTACTTGAATTACCTAAACCAGATATAACTATATTTTTACATATGCCATATGAGTATTCTCTTGAACTTAAAAAGAATAGAGAACATTTAGATGAACATGAGAAATCTCCAGAACATCTAAAGAATGCTGAAACTGCTTATATTGAATTAAGTGAGTTATATAACTGGAAAACTATAGAATGTGTTTCTGATGGAAAAATTAAATCTATCGAAGACGTATCTAAAGAAGTACTTAAATTAGTAAAAGAATAAGACCTTATGGTCTTTTTTTTATTTAAATAAAAAAGTTAGGAGTTTATCCTAACTTTTTAATAGTATTCATCATCTTCTGGATCATATTCCATTGGAAGATTTACATCTTTTTCTTTTTCTAATTCATCTAGTATTTCTTTTTTTCTTTCTGTTTTAATTGTATCTTCTACGATATCTTCAATAGTAGGTCCTTCATTAGAGTAGGCATCAATTATATCGAATAGTTCTTTATAATTAAATTCAACATTACTTAAATCCATTATATATTGATTATTTAATAGATCATCTTCTGGTGTACCACCTAAGACATTAGCTAATGTATTGTTTTCAACTAATTCTAATTCTTGACCTTCTTCATTTATAATATCTGGAATCTTTGTTAGATTATCCATAAAGTTATTTAAGCTATAGTTTTCAGCCATCTTTCTAGCTTCCATTTCTTCTCGTTCTTCTTCGATAGTCTTTTCTTCTTCTTCACGAAGTACTTTATTTTCTTCGAATAAGAATTTTAAGAAGTTTGGATCACTATGTTCAAGGTCTTTATTAAATAACTTAAAGATTCTATCATGAACAATAATATCAGTATTAAGAGTAGGTAAGTCATTTTCATCTTTAACATCGATATCGATAATATCAATTTCATCATCGAAGACATCATCGAAGTTGTTCCAGTCAATTTCTTCAGCATCATCTTCAAATCCAAATGCATCTACATCTTCCATACCAATATCACTACGAATTTCATTGTCTAAGTCAACATCGATATCAACAACACGATAAATTTCTTGGAATGTTGTAAATCCTAGTAATACTTTTTCTAGAGCATCTTGAAGTAGTGTAGTAGTATCTTCTCTTGCATATACTTCTTCACGTAATTGTTCTTTATCAACTGATTCATCAGCAATCTTATCACGTAATCTTTCAGATATATATAATACTTCATGTAAAGCAATACGTCCTGTAAATCCTTTGAAACAATTATCACATCCGACTGGTTCATATATTTCTTTAACTTTTTTATGAAGGACACGGGCAAACATATGTCTTTCATATTTAGTAGTTCTTCTTAATCTTTTACATTTAGGACAAAGTGTTCTAGCTAACTTTTGAGAAATGATACCAGTAACAGAAGTAGCAATCATGTATCTTTCTACACCCATGTCTATCAAACGTTCAATAGTTGCTAAAGAGTTATTGGTGTGGATAGTAGATAAAACTAAGTGTCCTGTAATAGAAGCACGAACAGCTATTTGAGCAGTTTCTTCGTCACGCATCTCTCCGATAAGTATGATATTAGGGTCTTGACGTAAGATAGAACGTAGAGCAGCAGCAAATGTCATACCGATATCACTATTAACTTGAACTTGGTTGATTCCCTCAATATTCATTTCTATTGGGTCTTCAACAGTAATTATATTTGTTTCTTCCGTATTTAAAGCTTGTAACATTGAATAAGTAGTAGTAGATTTACCAGAACCAGTAGCACCTGTAACTAGGATGATACCGTTAGGTACAGCTAACATTTTTTCAATCTTTTTAAAGTTCTTAGGTGAAAATCCTAAAGACTCAAGTCCACTTAATCCTTTTTGGAAGTCCAAAATACGGATAACGCATTTTTCACCTTCATTAGTAGGTAGAATAGATACACGCATATCTAGGTCTCTACCTCCGATACGTCCTTTAATAGCACCATCTTGTGGAAGACGAGTTTCTGTAATATTCATCGCAGAAACTAGTTTAATTCTTGTTATTAGGTTCCTTTCATATACTTTAGGAACTAGAGAATGATTATGAAGATCTCCATCAAATCTCATTCTAATCATTAGTGCATCTTCTAAAGGGTCGAAGTGAATATCGCTGGCTTTATGTTGAGCTGCATATAATATAATTTGGTTTACTATGTCTACTATTGGTACTTTCGCGAAATCATACTCTACCATACATTTTGCCCCTTTTTAAACTTAGTCTAAACTTAGTCTAGTTTTTTATTCTAATTTATTATATAATACTTTTGTAATATAATCAATAAAGGTTAGTGATAAAAATGAAAATTAATAATAAAGAGGGGTTTGTTTTAGCAGAAGCAATAGTAGTAGGAGTATTTATATTAACATTATTTACTTTCTTATTTATTAACATCGTTCCTTTAGTAGGTAAATATGACTCTATAAAACAATATGATACTGTTGAAGGAGTATATAATACTAATCTAATTAAAATGATGATTCTAGAATATGATGATGATAATAGATTCCTTGGTTCTGTAGATTCTACTCATCCATACGATATTTATGACGCAAATGGTTTTTGTCACGAAGTTAGTTGTTCTATTAGTGCATGTCAAAGAATAGAGTATTGTTATAAATTACTTTCTCATACATATATTGACGTTAAATCTATAATTATAACTAGATATAGATTAGGTACAGAATCAGGAACTCATAATGGTACTATTAAATATCAAATAAAATCTAATGGAGATTTTACTAGAGCTCAAAGAGAATATATTTTAAGCCTAGATAATTATACACAACCAGCCGGAAACTATTATGATAACTATCATAGAATTATAGTTGAATATGCTGATGGTAGTTTTGCTAATCTAGAAATAAAGAAGTAAAGGGGTATAATATGAAAGTACTTAAAGATCAAAGTGGATTTACTATTATTGAATTGATACTTAGCTTTGTATTTGTATTTACTATTGCTTTTTCTATGTATCAATTAGTATTTAATTATCGTGAAAAAAGGGATCAAGAAGCTATATATGCTACTATGACTGATTATAAGAATGAAGTAGTATTAGCTATTCAAAGAGATTTAAATGATAGAGTTCTTAAAAGTATTGATTACTGTACTACTAACTCAGTACTAATACCTAGATGTTTAGTTCTATATTTTAATGATGGTACAAGTAAACAATTATCTGTAGAAACAGAACAAATTGAATATGATGGAGAATTAATTGATTCAGACTATATTAAATATGGAAATGTAAATTATAAGAATGATGAAGCATTTTTAGTAGAGTTTAAAGCTAATTATATGTTATACAAAGTTCCTGAAGAAGAAATTAAAAGAAATAGAACTATCTATAAAATAGCTATCCCTATTTATCATAATGATTTAGGAGATGAAGATTTTGGTATCTATATTGTCGCTGTTGGATTTAATTATAACAGTGCTACTGTAGATGGAGATGGAACTAGTGGAACATCTACACTTCCTGTATGGAGTAGTGAAGGTAGAACATTTTCTGCTGATAATCATACAAAATGTACTACTAGAGTTTTCTCGCATAATGATATATCTAGTCAAGTAATGATTGTTAGATTTAGAATAAATGATTTAGATAAATCAAAAGGTAGTCGTATTATGAGTAATATGAATAATAATGGTTCTGCTTTATTTATTAATTCGTCTGGTAAGCTATGTTATGGAGCTTATACTTTAAGTACATTTAGTTCAAAACCAGTAGTCAAAACGGTATGTACTTCATCTACTTTAGTTGAAGGAAAATGGTATAATATTGAAGCTGGATTTACAAAAACTGACCCAGGATACAATTTTTCTATTTATGGTCAAAGAGAAGATGGAACAAATCTTGGTATAGTAATTACTTCATCCCAAAATAATGACTATAGAATAGCTGGATCTCATATGAATTACTCTATAGGTGCTGAGCCAGGAAATGCTATTAATCTAGGATATTTTGATGGAACTATTCAAGATATTGCTTTATATAATGGAGTTGCTCCTAATTCTAATAATGCTAGAAATCTAGGTACTGGAAGTATTAACACAAAAATTGAACAAATCTATGGAACTGAAAAGAGAGTATTCCATTATGATTTTACAGATAACTCTGTATATGCAACCTATTGTTTAGAATAAGAATACTAATGTATTCTTTTTTTATTTTTGTTATAATTATTTTGGTGGTCTTATGAAAAGAATTAAAAGAATTAAAAATGCTATAATGCAATTTGTTGATGAAAATATAAAAGAATTATTATTTATATTTGGTGCATATATAGTTTTATCAACACCATTACCATATTATATCTTAGTTTCTGGTGGAACTATAGAAGTAGATAATCGTGTTGAAATAAAAGAAGAATATGATACTGAAGGTAGTTTTAATTTAGCTTATGTAGATCAACTACAGGCTACATTACCTACCTATCTCTTATCTAAAGTAATTGATTCTTGGACACTTTATAAAATGGAAGATTTTACATATGATTCAGAAGAAGATGCTAAAGATGTAGATGTAAGGGATAAGATTGATTTAGATAGTGCAATTCAAAATGCTGTAATTAATGCTTATCGAGAATCAGGAAAAGAATTTGTTATAAAGAATACTCATCATTATGTTTATTATGTAGATGAACCAATTAAAGATAAAGGATTAGAAGTTGGTGATGAGATAGTTTCTATTAATGGTAAAGAATTTGCTAATATAACTGAATTTAAAGAAGAAATATCTAAATTAGAAGTAGGAGATAAAGTAACCTTAAAATATATTAGAAAAGGTAAAGAAAAAATTGTATATTTAAAAGTACGTGAAGAAAATAATAGTAAGATTCTTGGTCTTATGGTTGTAACTATATATGACTATGAAACAATCCCTGAAATATCTTTTAAATTTGGTAAAAAAGAAGGAGGATCTAGTGGAGGTCTTACTTTAGCTTTAGCTATTTACAATAAATTAGTTGAGGAAGATATTACTCATGGTTATACAATTGTTGGAACTGGAACTATTGATGAAAATGGAGTAGTAGGGCCAATAGGTGGAGTTAAATATAAACTAAAAGGTGCCGTAAAAAAGAAGGCAGATATCTTCCTAGTACCTAATGGAGAAAACTATCAAGAAGCTATAAAAGAAAAAGAAAAACATAATTATAAGATTGATATTATTGGGGTTGATACATTTAGTGATGCTATAAAGAAATTAGAAGAATATAGTAAATAGGTGATTTATGGAAATAATTGTAGGTATAAGTGCATGCTTCTGTAGTGGAGTTCAACTATCAGTAGACAAAACAAAAGATTTATTAAAATCTAAAGAAACTTGCTACTGTTTAGGTTCATTGGTACATAATAAAGAAGTAATTAAAGATTTAGAAAAAAATGGTCTTGTAATTATAGATAGTTTAGATGAAGTAGAAGATGATTCTTCTGTTATAGTAAGAGCTCATGGTATTCCTAAAGAAGTATATGAAGAAGCAGAAAGAAGAAATATTACTTTAATAGATTTAACTTGTCCTAGAGTTCTTAGAATACATGATTTAGTTAAGAAAGATAATAATTTTATAATTCTATTTGGAGAAGAAGGTCATCCCGAAGTAGTGGGTACACTTAGTTTTTGTCGAGATGGAGTTGTAGTATATACCGAAGATGATGTAAGAAAAGCTATTAAATATATTAAAAAGAATAAGATAGATAGTGTATCTGTATATACACAAACTACTTATTCCTTAGAAAAATATAATGAATTAATAGAGATTATAAAAGAAGAATTAGGAGATTTAGATTTAAATATTAATAATAATATATGTGCTGTGACTAGAACTAGACAAAAAGAAACTTATGAATTAGCGCGTACTGTTGATCTTATGATAATTATTGGTGGTAGAAATAGTTCTAATACTTTAAAACTATATGATATTGCATCTTCTATTACTAAGACCTATGCTATAGAAACATATAAAGATTTAGAAGATAAAGATTTAAATTATAATAGAATTGGTATTATGGCAGGATCATCTACTCCAAAGAGTAGTATTGATGAATGTATAGAATATATTCAAAATAAAAGACACTAATGTGTCTTTTTTATTACATATGATTAGATTTTTCAGGTTCTTTATGAATAGTAATTGATTTTGGCCCGTTCTGTGTTTGAACAGTTATTTCTTTATCATTAGGAAGAAATTTAAATACATTTTCTACATAATGTGGATCACCTACTGTTACAACATAACGATAATTCATCCAACCATTATATGTAGGATCTGCTATTATATCTTCTTTACTTATTCCTTCGGCTTCACTACAAGCATTTAATACTTTTTTAATATTTCCTGGACCAAAGTTATATGCTTGTAAGGTTAAAGGAATATTGCCATTATACATACGTAAGTAATCAGCCCATATAGCCGCACCAGTTTCAATATTAGATTCTAGATCTTGTAATTTTTCTGCAGTAACATAAATAGTATCATATTGATTAGTTTCATAATTGTATACTCTAAGTGTTTCTCCTATATGTACTGATTTTTGAATTTGCATTATTCCTTCAGCAGCACCTTTACCAACATTTTCATAATGTTTACCGCTTCCTTCTTGAGCAGCGATAGCAATTAATAGTTCAGGATCAACTCCATATCTATTACCATATTTTACAAAGTATTCTTCATATCTTCTTGCATTTTGGACGCAAACTGGATCTCCTTCTTTATTATATGAATATGAGAAAGTATTTCCTTCTTCATAATCTTCAGTTACTTCAGGCTCTTCAGTATCATAAACTATAGAAGAAGAATCATAAATAATATCATCTGGATAAGTAGGCATATCTCCTTTTGTTTCGATATAATCAGGTGGAAGATTAGGAACATCAGTAGTAGTACGATTTTTAGCTAAATTAATTGCTCCTGTAATAGTTAATGCAGCAGCAACTATAACAGCAGTTGCTTTTGGATATGATTTTACTAGTGCAATTGGTACTTTAGGCAGATTATATATTATTAGTTTAACTTTATTTCTTTTTATATATCTTTCATATTCATCAATAATTGAACTAATTCTTCCGTGTACTGTACCATCTTCTTCTAATGATGCTTCTTTATCTTCACAAATAGAAGCTAATTTTTCTAAATGATCTATATCTCTAATAGTTTTAACAGTATGATCTACATATATTTTGGCATAAGGACCTTTTTCATCTCTAAAGAATTGTATTCTTTTTCTTGCCATACATATCCCTCGATTCTATCTAATATTAATCTATCATAATATATATATTTATTCAAAAATATTTACATATATTGTGTAAAATATAGTTTTAATTTATAAAATAATATATAATAAATAAGCAAGGGTGATTGTATGAATAGAAATGAAGTAGATCGTAATAAAATTAGTCCAATGATGAAGCAATATCTAGAAATAAAAGATAATTATCCAGATACTTTAATCTTTTATAGATTAGGTGATTTCTATGAAATGTTTTTTGAAGATGCAATCATCGGTAATAGAGAACTAGGACTAACTCTAACAGGAAGAAATGCTGGCCTTGATGAGAGAGTACCTATGTGTGGAGTACCACATCATGCTTATGTATCATATTTAGATAAATTAGTAGAAAAAGGATATAAAGTTGCAATATGTGAACAAATGGAAGATCCTAAACTAGCTAAAGGTATGGTAGATAGAGATATAGTACAAGTAGTAACTAAAGGTACTAGACTTGATTCTGACTTATATGAAAAAGATAATAATTATATAGGTAGTATATATGATTTTAATTATTGTTATATTTTAACTTTTGCTGATATAACTACTGGATCTATTTATTCTATGGTAGTAGATCATGATAAAGAATTAATTATTAAAGAAGTTACTAAAAGAAATATAAAAGAACTAATAGTAAGTGAAAAAATAGATAGAGGAATTATAAATGTTTTTAGAGAACAATATAATGTACTAGTTACTATTTATGATGAACTATATGAAGATAATAATTATGAATCTATTTATAAAGAAATTAATGATTTAAGAGTTATTACAGGTATTAAACATTTATTATCATATGTAATAGGTGCTAAAAAAGGAGATTTATCTCATTTACAAAAAGTAGAAATAATTAATAGTGATAAATTCTTATTATTTGATGTACATACTAAAAGAAATCTAGAGCTTATTGAAACTATACGTACTAAAGATAGAATTTATTCATTATTATGGTTACTTGATAAAACTAAGACTGCTATGGGAGGAAGATTACTTAAATATAATATTGAGAACCCTATAACAGATAAGCAAGAATTAAATAGAAGATTTGATGTAATAGAAAAATTATTAAATGAATTTATCTTAAAAGAAGATTTAATAAGAGAACTAGATCAAGTATATGACTTAGAAAGATTAACTGGTAGAGTAGCTTATGGTAACTTGAATGCAAGAGACTTAATACAATTAAAGAACTCTTTAAAAGTATTACCATTTATTCATGATATTTTAGAAGAATTAAAATATGATAAGAATGTAGAACCATTAGAAGATTTATATAGTTTACTTGAACAATCTATTAATGAAGATGCTCCAGTTACAGTTAGAGAAGGTTCTTTAATTAAGGCTGGATATAGTAGTGAATTAGATGAACTTAAAAGTGTTAGAAGTAATAGTAAGGACTTTATCTTAGAGTTTGAAGCAGAAGAAAGAGAAAGAACAGGTATTAAGAACTTAAAAGTAGGATTTAATAAAGTCTTTGGTTATTACATAGAGATATCTAAAGGAAATATTCCACTAGTTAAAGATGAATGGAATTATGATCGTAAACAAACACTTGTTAATTGTGAAAGATTTATTACACCTATCTTAAAAGAAAAAGAAAATATTATCTTAGGTGCCGAAGAAAAGATAATTGAACTTGAATATAAACTATTTATGGAAATTAGAGATGAAGTTAAGAAATATATTTCTGTTATTCAAGAAAATAGTAAAGTATTAGCTGAAATAGATATGTTAGCATCTTTTGCAACAGTTACAGAAGAGAACTCTTATGTAAGACCTAAATTTACAGATACAAGAGATATTATTATTAAAGATGGAAGACATCCAGTAGTAGAAAAAGTAATAAAAGATAATTATATTAGTAATGATATTATTATGAAAGATGATGTAGATATTTTACTTATTACTGGACCTAATATGGCAGGTAAATCTACTTATATGAGACAACTTGCAATCACTGTTATTATGGCTCAAATAGGTTGTTTTGTACCAGCTAAAGAATGTACTATACCAATATTTGATAAGATCTTTACAAGAATTGGTGCTAGTGATGATTTAGTTAGTGGAGACTCTACATTTATGATAGAAATGAAAGAAGCAAATACAGCTATCACAGAAGCAACAGAAAATAGTCTAATTCTATTTGATGAATTAGGTAGAGGAACAGCTACTTATGATGGTATGAGTCTTGCTCAAGCAATATTAGAATATATTCATGATAATATTCATGCAAAGACTTTATTTTCAACACATTATCATGAATTAACAGTATTAGAACATGATTTACATAATTTAAAGAATGTTCATGTAAGTGCAATCCTAGAAGATGGTAAATTAGTATTTTTACATAAAGTAAAGAATGGTTCAGTAGATAAGAGTTATGGTATTCATGTAGCTAGTCTTGCTCATTTACCAGAAAGTTTAATTAATCGAGCAAACGATATCCTATCTATCTATGAAAATAGTAATAAGAAAGATCGTGAATTTACTCAAACATCTTTATTCTTAGATTTTGGAGATGAAGAAAAAAGTAAAGAATCTATTGTAGAAGAAAAATTAAAAAGTATTGATCCGCTTGAAACTACACCTATTGAAGCCTTAAATATTTTATATGAATTAAAAAAAGATATTGATGATAAGAAATAAAAAGTATGATATACTAAAAACATATAGGAGGTATTTATGAACTTTTTAGCTATAAATGTAATAGATGTAATTATTGTCTTAATGATTCTATTAGCTGGTGTTATTGGATTTAAAAGAGGAGTATTTAAAGAATTAGTTTTAACAGTTGGATACTTTATCTTAATAATCTTAGCTTATTGGATTAAGACACCTATTGGAGAATTCTTAGCAGAAAATTTCCCATTCTTAACATTTGGAGGAAAATTAATATATATGCCAGTTGTAAATATTATTTTCTATCAAATGATCGCATTTATTATAGTTTTTGCTATTCTAGCTATAGTATTTAATATTATTCTATTCTTAACTAAAGTATTAGAAAAAATATTAGATGCTACTATAGTATTAGGATTAGTTTCAAGAATATGTGGTTTTGTAGTTGGATTAATTGAAGGATATATTATTATGTATTTTGTCTGCGTATTATTATCATTCCCAATATTTAATCAAACAGTAGTAGCTGAATCTAAATTAAAAGAAAGTATGCTTAATAATACTCCAATTTTAAGTAAATATACTGGTGGTTTAGTTAAGACAGTAAATGGAGTAGTAGAACTTGCTGATGATTTTAAAGAAGATAAAGCAGACGAATTTAACTTAAAAACTATAGAATTAATGCTAGATAATAAAATGGTTTCTAAAAAACATATCCAAACTTTACAAAAACAAAATAAACTTGATACTCCAGGATTGGATGAATTATTAGAAAGATATTAATAAAAAAACATAACCGTTTGGTTATGTTTTTAATTTGTATATTTATTTATTATTGAATACTCTAGGTTTATTTTATTTAAATCTTTAGTAGGTATTTCTACTATATATTTAACATCATCTAAGTATTCTTTTTTTGTTTCATATTCTTTTAATAGATTATCTATATTTTTTTGAGAATAGTAATCAGTATTAAATGTGATAGTAGCGTATTCTATTTCTTCAGTAACATTTTCTTGTAAAGCATTTGATACAGAATCAGTATAAGCTCTAATAAGTCCACCCATACCAAGTTTAATACCTCCAAAGTATCTTATTACAATACAAAGAGTATTATTTAAATTATTTTTATTTAATACTTCTAGTATTGGAATACCAGCACTACCTCCTGGTTCTCCATCATCACTTGATTTTTTCATATTATTTATTACATATGCATAACAGTAGTGTGTAGCTTTAGGATATTTCTTTTTATATTCATTAATTATATCTTTTATTTGATCTGTATCTTTTTGTTTTATAAGAATACAAATAAATTTAGATTTCTTAACTTCTAAAACACTTTCTTTATTTGAAATAATGGTATTCATAAAATCACCAATTAAATTCTAACAAATAATTAATTATATGTAAAATATGATATAATTAACGCAAGGAGTTTTTATGACTAGTAATTACATTAAAGAAAAATTAAAACTAATTCCAGAACTACCAGGAAGTTATCAATTTAAGAATAAAGATGGAATTATTATCTATGTAGGTAAAGCTAAGAATTTAAAAAGAAGAGTATCTTCTTATTTTAATCATGTCCAAACTGGTAAAACTTTAATGTTAGTCAATGATATAGTTGATTTAGAATATATTGTAACATCTAGTGAATTAGAGTCTTTAATACTAGAAATAACTCTTATTAAAAAATATGATCCTAAATATAATATTCTTTTAAAAGATGATAAAAGTTATCCATATATTGAATTTACTAGAGATAAGTATCCTACTTTAAAAGTAGTTAGAAACTTAAATCGTAAAAAGAATAAGAATCATTTATTTGGTCCTTATCCTAATGTAACCGCAGCTCGTAAAACAGTAGATATAATTAATAGAATATACCCATTACGTAAATGTGATAATTTAAAGAAAGATTTATGTCTTTATTATCATATAGGAGAATGTCTAGGATATTGTAAGTTAAATATAAATAAATCTGAAATAGATTCTATGTGTGATGAAATAATATCTTTCTTAAAAGGTAACAGTGATATTGTTAAAAAGAAAATTAATGAAAAAATGTTAAAAGCTAGTGAAGAAATGAACTACGAACGAGCATTAGAATATAAACAAATGTTAGAAGATATAGATATTACCTTATCTCATCAAAAGATAATTCTAAATAAGAAGTATAATTTTGATGTATTTAACTTATATCGTCATAATAACTATGCTTCTATAGAAGTATTCTTTGTAAGAGACGGTGTCTTATTTGGTAAACATGAGGATATTATTACTGTTGTAGATGAAAATGAAGAAGTATTAACTGAGTACATTATTAAATTCTATGAAAAGAATAATGTTCTACCCAAAGAAATAATAGTACCTTCATATATTGATCAATCTCTTTTAGGAGAATACTTAAATATAAAAGTATCTAGTCCTAGTCGTGGAGATATAAAGAAATTGCTTAGTCTTGCAGAAGAAAATGCTAAGATAAAATTAAATAATAAAGAAGAAACATTATCTCGTAGTGAAAAAGCTAGAATGGAAGCATTAAATGATTTAAGAAATATTTTAAATGATCAATCTATATCTCGTATGGAAGCATTTGATAACTCACATTTATTTGGTACATTCTATGTAGGTGGAATGGTAGTTTTTGATGACTTCCTACCTAACAAGAATCTATATCGTAAATTTAAAGTAGCGCCTTCTGTTAAAGATGATTTAGCTGCGATGAAAGAAGTACTTTATCGTAGATATTTTAAAGTACTTATGGGTGAAGAAGAAAAATGTGATCTTATAGTAATCGATGGAGGAGAAAATCAAGTTAAAGTATGTAAAGAAATAATAGATTCTCTAAAGTTAGATATTAAAATTATTGGTCTTAAAAAGGATGATAAACATCGTACTAGTTCTTTAATAAATAGTGACTTATCTGAAATACCAATTGATAAACATAGTAACTTATTCATCTTCTTAAGTAAGATTCAAGAAGAAGTACATAGGTATGCGATAAGTTACCATCGTCAAATAAAAAGTAAAGGTACTTTATCAAGTGTCCTTGAAATGGTAGATGGTATTGGTCCTAAAAGAAGAAAGATGTTACTTAGAAGGTTTGATTCTTTAAAAAAGATGAAGGAAGCATCACTAGAAGAACTAGAAGAAGTACTTAATCATGATGTGGCTTTAAACTTATATAATTATTTAAAAACTATTTAATTAATAATTTAATTATGATATTATATTTGTAGAATTGAAAAGGAGAATAATTATGGATAAAAAGAAAAAAACACCACCAAAAAAGAAAATAGATTTTAGATGGATTATTGTAGGATGTGCTATTGTATTAGTAATTATTATTGCATTAGTATTAGTACTTACAAATAAACCTAAAAAAGATGATAAAAAAGATAAACCAAAAGAAGAAGATACTGGAATAAAAGTTATTACTGATGAAAGTACTATGGAAAAAGATTATGGTTTTTCTAAAGAAGATGCAATCAATGCAGTAAAAGAAACATATCAAAGTGATAATTATACATTTACTGCAGTAGCAAATGATGATAATACTTATACAGTTATTGTAGAAAATGAAGAAAATGGTGAGATAACTAAATGGACAGTTGATCCTAGTGATGGTTCTCGTTCAATGGATAGTTAATAGTTAGGATAGTGTTGTTTATGAGTAAAATTTTAGTTATGGATGAAAGTCTAGCTAATAAGATCGCAGCTGGAGAAGTAGTTGAAAAAACAGTCAGTGTAGTAAAAGAATTAGTTGAGAACTCAATAGATGCTAACGCAACAGAAATTAAAATTGAACTTATAGATAGCGGTGTTAAAGAAATAAGTGTATCTGATAACGGCGTTGGAATGGATAAAGAAGACGCCGTTTTATGTTTTTCTAGACATGCTACTAGTAAATTAAAATCAGAACATGATTTATTTAATATAGAACATTTAGGTTTTAGAGGTGAAGCTCTTCCTTCAATCGCATCTATTAGTAAATTAACTTTGACTACATCTAATGGTAAAACTGGTACTCAAGTATTAATTGAGGGTGGAGAAATAAAAGAAACAAAGAAAGCATCTCGTGAGCAAGGTACAACTATTGTTGTAAAAGATTTGTTTTATAATACTCCTGTAAGACTTAAATATATTAAAAATCTATATACTGAACTTGCTAATGTTACAGAGTACGTTGATAAGATGGCTTTATCTTATCCTAATATTAAGTTTAAGTTATCTAATAATGATAAATTAATACTTAATACTGATGGATCAGGAAATATCTTAAAAGTAATTAGTAAAGTATATGGTATAGAAGTAGCTAAAAAGATGATAGAAGTAAATGCTAGTAATGAAGATTATACAATTACTGGATATATTTCTTATCCTGAAGAAGCTAGAACTACTAGAAATATAATAACTACTTTTGTAAATAACAGATTAATAAAGAATCAAGATATAAATAGAATTATTTTAGATGCATATCATACATATATTCCTGTATCTAAGACTCCTTTTATTGTTTTAAATATAGAAGTAGATCCTATCTTAATAGACGTTAATATACATCCTACTAAGATGGATATTAAGTTTTCTAAAATGGATACTTTAACAGAATTACTTACTAAGACTATTAAAGAAAAATTAGAAACAAGAAATCTAATTCCAGAACTTAAAAGTAAAACTACTAATACTGATATGAAATCTAAATTAGAAGAATTAGTAGAAAAATATACTGAAGTAGAAGAAGAAAAACCTATTTATGAAGAATTAACATTAGATTTAGATGAACCTGAAATACATGAAGAAAGTGTTGTTTATGAACATAAATCTGATCGTATTAAAAAGATGTACCCAGTAGGTTTAGTTAAAGGAACATATATTATTGCTGAAAATGAAGATGGAATGTATATAATAGATCAACATGCAGCAGCTGAAAGAATTAATTATGAAAAGTATTTAAAGGCTATGGGTACTCATGATAATCATATGATGGATTTACTTATACCTTTAAAAATAGAATTATCTAACAGTGATTATATTATTCTAAAAGAAAAGATGGATAAATTAATAGATCTTAATTTTGAAGTAGAAGACTTTGGACTCAATACTATTATGGTTAGATCTCATCCGTATTGGTTACCAGAATATGCTTTAAGTGAAGCTATTAGAAAGATAATAGATATAGTAATAAGTGAGAATGAATTTGATCCATATAAGTTTACAGAGAAAGTCGCAACAACTCTTGCTTGTAAGATGAGTATTAAAGCTAATGATCATATAGAAATGGCTGCTATGGAAGATTTACTTGATCGATTAAGACAAACAGATAATCCATTTACTTGTCCACATGGTAGGCCTACTATTATTAGTTATTCTAATTATGAATTAGAGAAATTGTTTATGAGAAGTATGGAATCATAGAGCAATTGCTCTTTTTTTATGTTATTATATTGTTGATTTGAAGGTGATTTAAATGATAGTAGCAATTGTAGGACCTACTGGTGTAGGTAAAACTAAGTTGAGTGTAGAACTAGCTAAAAAAATTAATGCTGAAATAATTAATGGGGATTCTATGCAAGTATATAAAGGACTTAATATAGGTACTGCTAAAGTAACAGAAGAAGAAAAAGATGGAGTACCTCATCATTTATTTGATATTGTCGATGTAAATGATATTTATACTGTTTATGATTATCAAAGAGATTGTCGTAAGAAAATAGAAGAACTACAAAAACTAAATAAAAATATAATTATTGTAGGTGGTACTGGTCTATATATAAAAGCTGCTTTATATGATTATAAATTTGATCAAGAAGAGAATAAAAAAGATTTTAGTAATTTATCTTTAGAAGAATTAGTAAATAGAATTAAAAATATTGATCCTAGTATTAATATAGATTTTTCTAATCGTCGTAGAGTAGAAAGAACGTTAGAAAAACTAGAGAACAATAGTAGTTTTACTAATGATGAAGATAAAGTAGTATATCCAGTTACTATAATTGGTCTTACTACTGATAGAGATAATCTATATGAAATTATTAATAAAAGAGTAGATAAAATGGTTAATACAGGTTTAATAGAAGAAGTTAAAGGACTATATGATAAAAAAATAAGAACCAAAGCAATAAATACTGGTATTGGATATAAAGAATTATATCAATATTTTGATGGAGAAATTACTTTAGATGAAGCACTTGAATTAATTAAAAAGAATTCACGTAAATATGCTAAAAGACAATATACATTTTTTAATAATAAAATGAGTGTAAAGTGGTTTAATACAGATTACAATAACTTTACAAATACAATTGACGAAGTTTACAATTATATAAGGGATAGAAAATAAAAATATTTTATAAAAAACTATTTAAAGATTTTCTATAAAATGATAGAATAGATATATCTAGAAAAATCAAAAAGGAAAAATCAGAGGTGATTTTATGGGAAATTTAACAACTAGTGACATGATTATAGTAATAACATTAGTTTCAATTATATTAGTATTAGTCATCGTTATTATTGTTCTAGATATTTTAAATAAAAGAAATAAAAAAGAAGATATTGAAATAGATAAAATATTTGATGAAGAAGAAAAGTTAGAAACTCCAAAAATTGAACTACCTTCTCCAAATACACCATCTAGAGTAGAAGAAATAAGATATGTTGAAGAAGATGAAGAAGAAGAAAGAACTAAAGCTAGATTAGAGCTTCAAGCTTTAAAAGAAGAATTAGAAAGACAAAAAGAAGAAAATACTATTTCTCCTTTAGCAGAAGCTGTTGAAGAAGAGGTCTTAGAAAATATTGAACCAACACCTGTAGTAGCAAAAGAAGAACCTTCTGAACCTATTAAATATAACTTTGATAAAATGGTTGAATCTGTTGTTTTAGATGAAACTAAACCAGAAGAGGTTATAGTAGAAGAACCTAAAAGAAGAGAATTTAAATATCAAAGAGATGATTTTGACAATGTAGAGATTCAAGAAGCTGTTACTACTCCAGAAGTAGTTGAAGAAGAACCAGTTAAGGAAGAAGTATATAATCGTTTTGTTGAAGAACCAACTATCGAAATGGAACCTATATATGAGGTGCCAGAACCACAAGAATTTGTACCACTTCCAATTGAGAATATTGATGACGCTACTATTGAAATGGAACCTATAAATGTCGATGATCAATTAGATAAGACAGTAGAAATACAAGTAGCTGAAGATACTACAGTAGAAGAACCAGTTGTAGAAGAAGTACAACCTGTAGTTGAAGAAAAACCAATTCAAATAGAAGAAATAGCTACTACTATTACTGAAGATTTAAAAGAAGTAGAACAAGCTAATCTTAAGAGAGCTAATGAAGTACAACAAGATCTTAATGAATTATTAAATGATAATATTCATCAAGAAATTACTCATCATGAAGATTTAGAAGAAGAAAACGCTATTATATCTGTTGAAGCATTAACTCAATTAAGTGATCAAGTATATGATGATAACGAAAATTATCAAATGAGTTATGAAGATGAAGGTAATGAACCAATCAGTATTAGAGAATTAGAGAAACTATATAATACTACTGATTTAAGAGAAGTTACTGAAATTATTAAGAATGAACCAGAAGTTGTTAAAGAAGAAGTAAAAACTCCTGAGATAGATTTTAAGAGATTAGAGGATTTACCTCCTATCTCATCAGAGATTAAGTTTAAATCCAGTCCTTTTATTTCACCAGTATTTGGTGTAACTGAGTCACCATCTACAATGGAACTTGAACAAACTGCTAACTTAGATAAGTTGAATGATGAAATAAAGAAGACTAATGAATTCTTAAATAAACTTAGAGAACTTCAAAAAAACTTAGACTAATAATGATAAAAGATGCTATAATAAAGTAGCATTTTTTTGTGGAGGAATATTATGAAAGTAGGAATATATACTTTAGGTTGCAAAGTAAATACTTATGAATCTGAATATGTAACAAAATTATTAGAAGATGCTAACTACGAAATATGTTCATTTGATGACGTGTGTGACATCTATATAATTAATACTTGTACTGTAACTAATAGTAGTGATAGTAAGAGTCGTAAGATAATTAGACAAGCTAGAAGAAGAAATAAAGATGCTTGTGTTATTGCGATGGGATGCTTTATTCAAAAAGAAAAAGAAATAATGCCTGAAGTAGATATTGCTATTGGTAATAAAGATAAAAGTAAGATTATCGATTTAATAGAAGAATATTTCTCTAATAATAATAAGATTAATGTTGTATCAAAAGACTTAAATACTTTTGAAGATATGTACCTTGATAAATATTTATCTCGTACTCGTGCATTTGTAAAAATACAAGATGGATGTGAGAACTTCTGTAGTTATTGTATTATTCCATTTGTTAGAGGTAAATGTCGCAGTAAAGATTTTGATACTGCTATAAAAGAAATAACTGAATTAGTACATAATGGTTATAAAGAGATAGTTTTAACCGGAATACATACTGGTAACTATGGTGTAGATATAGATAAATCTTTTGCTGATTTATTAAAAGAATTAGTAAAAATTAAAGGACTTGAAAGACTTAGAATTTCATCAATTGAAGCAACTGAACTTAATGAAGATGTACTTGATGTAATTAGATCTAGTAAGGTAATTGTAGATCACTTTCATATACCTATTCAGGCAGCATCAGATCATGTTTTAAAATTAATGAATAGAAAGTATGATTTAAAGTACTTTATCAATAAAATAGATGAAATTAGAAGCATTAGACCAGATGTATCTATTACTACTGATATTATTACAGGGCATCCAGGAGAAACAGATGAAGACTTTAATTCGTCTATAGATGTATTAAAAAGAATTAACTTTTCAAAATTACATGTATTTCCATATTCTATGAGATATGGTACACGTGCAGCAGGAATGGAACAAGTAAAAGATTCTATTAAAGATGAAAGAACTCATAGACTACTTAAATTATCTAAAGAATTAGAAATAGATTACATGCATAAATTTATTAATAAAGAATTAGATGTTCTAGTAGAAAGATCTAAGAATGGTATTTCGACTGGTCATACATCTAATTACTTACAAGTTAAAATAAATGAAGAAATACCATCAGGAGAAATAGTACCAATTCTAATAGAAAAAGAAGAATACCCATTTTTGATTGGAAAAGTTAAGAAAAACTAGTCAAAATCTTGAAAAAGATACCTAAATCAATTTATAATAAAAGTATAGATTTAGGAGGTGTAGGTATGAATCTTACAGTAGCAATAATTGTACTATTAGTTTGTACATTATTAATTGACTTTTTTACATATAAGAAAGATATAGATAAGAAACTAGACACTAAAACGGTTAACTATTTAAATCGTAGTTTTATTAGTGATGCAGTTACTTATCTTTTATTTACTTTAACTTTTTCTCTTATGTATAAACATTTCTTAGTTGGTAATGAATATTTTATTTGTAATAATAATTGCCATATAGAAGTATTAAATACTTTCTTTGGAGTTCTATTTATAATATTCCAAATACTAAATATTTATAACTTCTATGATAGTTATGTACATACATATATTATTTATACAGCATACCAAGATATTTTTAGTAGAATTCTAATAGTTATAGGATGTATTGTAGTAGTACTATTTAATGAATTCTTACTATCAAATATTAATTTAAATATTATATTCTTTAAAGCAGGATTCTTTACTTTCTTACTTAATCTAATCAAATATTCTTTATATATTTTCTTACCTTTAGTAATTATTAAAAGAGAAGTAGGAAGATATCTACGCGAAAGAAGATTAGAAGAAATAGAAGAAGATGAATTTATTCAAGAACTATAATATGAAATATGAAATAGATAATGTTATATATAGTGTTGAAATAATTAGAAAGATTAGAAACAAAAGAACTTATATTAGAATTAAAGATAATAATGTTATATATGTAACCACTAATACATTTGTAACTAATTTTCAAATAAAAAAACTTTTAAAAGATTATGAACAATCTATTAGAAGAATGATTAAAGCTAAGGAAAAAGAAAATATTTGGAATAATGAGTTCTTTTATTTAGGTAAAAAATATAATGTAATTAAAACTAATACTAAGGATATATCTTTTTCTGATAATAATGTTTATATAGGAAATATTAATATTGATTCTTTCTATAAAAAAGAAGCAAAAAAGATTTTTGAAGAAAGATTAGATTATTGGTATAAGTCTTTTACAAGAAAGATACCTAAACCAACACTTACTATTAGAAAGATGACTACTAGATGGGGAGTATGTAATACTAAAGACAAAAAGATTACTCTTAATCTGGAATTAATTAAACATAATACTGATTGTTTAGATTATGTCATAGTCCATGAATTATCTCATTTAATATATGCAGATCATTCTAAGAATTTTTGGAACTTAGTAGAAGAGAATTATTCTAATTATAAAAATATAAGAAAAAAGATGAAGAATCATGAAGAATAGAGGGATTATATGGTTATAACTAGTGTTATGAATAATAAAATAGTTGAATATGAAAAACTAAAACAACCTAAATATCGTAAAAGAGAACACTTGTTTATTGTTGAAGGAGAACATTTAGTAGAAGAAGCTTATAAGAATAATAGAATAAAAGAAGTATTTGTTTTAGAAGACTATAAAATAAACATAGATGTACCATATACAATTGTCAACGAAAATGTTATGGCTAAATTATCTAGTTTAGATACAGTTAGTGGTATTCTAGCTATATGTACTTATAATGATAATAATACTATTAAAGGAAATAGAATACTTATGTTAGATTGTGTTCAAGATCCAGGAAATTTAGGTACTATTATTAGAAGTAGTTTAGCTTTTAATATTGATACAATCGTATTATCTAATGATTCAGTTGACTTATATAATCCAAAAGTAATTAGATCAACTCAAGGAATGTTATTTGGTATTAATATAGTTTATACTGATTTAGATAAATGTATCCTTGATTTAAAAAATAAAAACTATATAATATATGGCACAGATGTAAATGACGGAATTGATGCTAGAAAATTAGATAAAGCTGCTAAAGAAAAGTTCGTTCTTGTAATGGGAAACGAAGGAAGAGGACTTAGTTCTAATGTAAAAGACTTATGTGATAAGTTTTTATATATAAACATGAACTCTAAAGTAGAAAGTCTTAATGTTGCAGTAGCGACTTCAATTCTTATTTATGAATTAGATAATAGGTGATTCTATGGAATATATTTATATAGGTAAAATAGTTAATACTCATGGTATTAAAGGTGAACTTAGAATAATTAGTGATTTTAAATTTAAAGATAAAGTATTTGTACCAAATTTTTACTTTTATATTGGAAATAATAAAGTAAAAGAAAAAGTAATATCATATCGTCATCACAAAATATATGAAATGGTTATGTTTGATGGGTATAATGATATTAATCAAGTACTTAAATACTTAAATGAAGAAGTATATATATTAAAAGATGATTTAAAACTTGATAGTACTGAATACTTAGATTCTGATTTAATAGGTATGAAAATACTAGAAGATGATCAAGTAATTGGTATAGTTACTGATATAACATATGCTTCAAAAACTAATAAATTAATAGAAGCAAATATAAATAATAAAAAAGCATATATTCCGTTTAATGAAGAGTTTATCCTTGATATTAATTTACAAGATAGAGTAATTAAAGTAAAATTAATAGAGGGGATGATATAATGCGTATTGATATATTGACATTGTTCCCTCATATGTTTGATGGAATACTAAATGAATCTATTATAAAAAGAGCTATAGAAAAAGATATAGTTAAAATAAATATAATTAATTTTAGAGATTTTTCTAAATTAAATAATAGTCAAGTAGATGATACTCCATATGGTGGAGGAGCTGGAATGGTTCTTATGTGTGAACCAATAGTAGATGCAATTGAATCAGTCAAAACAGATGATTCAGTAGTAATACTTCTTACTCCACAAGGTAAAACTTATAATCAAAAAATGGCTTATGACTTTAGAAATAAGAAACATCTAATTCTAATTTGTGGTCATTATGAAGGTTTTGATGAAAGAATTAGATCATTTGTAGATTTAGAATTAAGTGTAGGTGATTATATTCTTACAGGTGGAGAAATACCAGCTATGACAGTAGTTGATTCAGTAGTAAGATTATTAGATGGTACGATAAATGAAGAGTCATACTTAGATGATTCATTTACTAATAATTTGTTAGATTATCCTACATATACTAAACCAGCTGATTTTAGAGGTATGAAAGTACCTGAAGTACTTTTATCAGGAGATCATAAAAAAATAGCTGAATATCGAAAAGAAGAAGCTATTAAAAGAACAAAAGAAAGAAGACCAGAATTATTAAAGGAAGGTGAATAAAATGCCAATTAAACAAAGATTTCTAGTTGTTAAAGATAAGGATTCAAAAACAATTACTTATATGGATTATGATAAGACAGCTGGTTATCAAGTTAATCCTAAAAATAATATTAAGTTTAGAGATGCGATTAACGTAAAAAGTATGGTACTTATTAATCCAACTTTAATAGAAAAAATGGTAGATATAAAAGCTAGAAAAAGATTTAATCACTTAATTAATTTATTATCTATTATTTATGAAGATGAATCAGGTGGTTCTGAAGGATTAATGCTTGCGAAAAATGAAGCAGAAAAATTCCGTATGGAAATAATAAATAAATATAAGAAATATTTAAGTGCTGAAAAATTAGAATTATATGAAAATAAATTAGCTATTTTAGAAGATGAATTAAATTTAAGACTTGAATATTTAAGAAATGATATGAATCAAGATCTTAGTCTAGATAGTGAAGAAAAAGTGTCAAATAGAAGTAGATAATACTTCTTTTTTTTGTATTCTATTATATACTTATTATAGTAGGAAGTGATATATATGGCAAAGTATAGACAATATGGTGCTTATGAAGAAAGTAAAGCAACAAGACTTGAAGAAGAATTAGAAAAAGATGTAAATCGTATACAACATGAAATTTGGGATATTGATAGAAGAAGAAAAGCATATGGGAAGCCTGATTTAGATGCTTCTAGATTATTTCATCTTCAAGAAGAATTATTAGAAAAAACATTTTCTAGAATGGCCGAAAGCAGTAAAGCTAGAGTTGCAAATTTGAATCAAAATAAAACACTTTTTAATGGTTCTGAAAGAAGAAAAACAATAAATAGAATTACTGAATGTCAAAATGCAGCAGAAGCTGTTAGAACAGTTAGATCTAACTCTTTAGTTGAAGGTGATATAGATTATACTTCATTAATGAGAGATTCTAGACCAGTATTTGAATTAGAAGGATTTGTAGGTGCCTTAAAACAAAATCAAGCATTTAAAGATGATCCTGATATTCAAGCAGCAATTAGAGCAGCTGAACAATTAACAAGTGCTCATAGTACAGTACTTAATACAAAAGAAACAAGCTTAGTTAACCAAGTAAAAGAAGCATTTGCAGTTATTGAAGCAGCACCTAAAGATACTACTCTTACTCAAGTAGTTCATGAATATCATGAAGAAGTAAAGAAAGTTATTAATAAGAATGGTGTTCATGCACTAGAAAATAGTCAATCTAAATATTCTGATATGGCTGAAGGTAGAAAAAAACATGATGGATTACATGCAGAAGAAAGTTTAAAAAGAGATATTGAATTTGCTTTTTCACAAGGGAATATGGACTTAGCTACTAGATTACAAAGTGGTACTAGACTTGTATCTAAACAAGCGATATTAGATCAATTACATGAAATGGTTACAAGAGTATCAGATTTATTACCTGAAAAAGAAAGATATGGTAAAGAAGAATATGATTTTACTCCTGTTCATGATAAGACTAAAGCTGCTTTAACTACATTAACTGAAGTAAGAGAAAAAATGCAAGCTACTATGGATCAAGTAGGTTATACTGAAGCTCATCAACAATTAGAAGCTGCAAGAACAAGATATAGTCAAGTTATGACATTAAGTCGATTATATGAAAGATTAGGACCAAATGTTGCTGGTTCAGTTAGAAAAGATATAGAAAATGATATAGATAATTATTTAAGCGGTTTAGGATTATCTGGTCCTGAACTAGATGTTATAAAAATGGAAGCACAAAATGTTGCAGATGCTAAGAGAAATGCTGAAATGGCAGAAGCAGCTTCTAAAGCCGATGCTGCTCGTGTAAGAGAAGATAGACAAATAGCTCAAGCTAATCTTACAGGATTATCAGAAGCAGATTTAGATGAAATAGCTAGAGATGTAACACGTTATGCTAATTCACAATTTACTGATGAAAGAGAAAGGAACGAATATATAAGACAAGAAATAGCTAGGCGTGCTGAACATAAAGCTGGACTATTGTTTGATGAAGGTAGAAGAGAAATTGCTTCTCAAGAAGCAATAATTAGAGCTAATACAGAAAAACAACAAGAACATCAATTTACAGATGATCAATTACAATTTGCTGCTGATAGATTGGTAGCTGATGGAATGATATCATCATTTGATCTTAGAGATTTATCTCAAGAAGAAATGGGAACTGTTATTGACTATGCTATTAAGTTAAAAGGTCTTGCTGGAAAATCTGATCAAGAGATAGCTGAAGCTATGGTAACAGATCCGTACGTTTCAAATGGAAGAATTGTATATAGAGAAGTAAATGCTGGTACAATTATGGCACAAAAACAAGTTAATGATATGCATGGATTACATGGCGATACTCTAGAAGCAGTATATGGACCATCTAAAGAAGAAACTCGCTCTTCTTCAAAATAATAAATTTTAGTTGAAATATAATATGTTTTATGTTAAAATTACTTCTAGTGATCCGCTGGACTTGTATTTATGATCACTTTTAAATAAGGAAGGAGAGAAAACTATGGCAAACGTAATTGATAAGATTACTGAAAAACAACTTAATCCTAACGTTCCTGAATTTAGAGTTGGAGATACTGTTAAAGTAGATGTTAAGATTATCGAAGGAAAAAGAGAAAGAATCCAAGCATTTGAAGGTATTGTTACTTCAAGAAAAGGATCTGGAATCAGTGAAACATTCACTGTAAGAAAAGTATCATATGGTGTAGGAGTAGAAAGAATATTCCCAGTTCATTCACCTAAGGTTGCTAATATTACAGTAATTAAGAAAGGTAAAGTTAGAAGAGCTAAACTAAATTTCTTAAGAAATGTTGTTGGTCAATACAGAATTAAAGAAAGAGGACAAAAATAAGGCAACATAGCCTTATTTTTTGATTTAAAAGTATGAAGTATATTAAAGAATATATCCCATATTTTATAATAATTATAGTTGTACTTTTAATTAAACAATTCGTTATTACTCCAGTTGTTGTAAGTGGAGATTCAATGCATTCAACATTACATGATAAAGATATAATGATATTAAACAGATTATATAAACCTAAAGATATTAAAAGATATGATATTATTGTTATAAGATATAAGAATAAAAATATAATTAAAAGAGTAATTGGTCTTCCGGGAGATATGGTTGAATGTGTAGATAATACCCTATATATAAATGGAAAAGCTATTAAAGAGGATTATCTCGATCCAGGAACAGTAACAGAAGACTTTTCTCTACAAGATTTATTTGATGTAGATGTTGTACCAGAAAATTCTTACTTTGTTTTAGGAGATAATAGAAGTGTATCCTTAGATAGTAGATCAATAGGTTTCATAGAAAGTAAAAATATTAAAGGTAAAGCTACTCTTACTATCTTTCCATTTGACAGAATTGGACTAAAAAAATAGATGTAAATTTTACATCTTTTTTTATTGTATTCCTTGAATATAAATCTATAAAAAAGTAGAATTATACTAGAGGTGTATGTATGAAAAAATTAAAATATTTATTTTTATTTCTAATGCTAATACCAATCAATGTATTTGCATTAGATAAAGAAGAAGTAAAAACAATGCTAGGAAATACAACAACTAGTACTTGTGAAGATTCAGAAGAAATAATAATTGCTGAGCCAGTAGTAGGAGAAACTCCTGCATCAACAGTAAAGTATATTTATAAAATTGGAGAACAAACAATAGAGAAAGAATATGACATTGTTTGGTATGAACATGAACATTCTCTTTATGAAATATTTTATATTTTAAAAGATTCTCCAGAAGGTACTTTAATGACAAGTGATAAATTTGAAAAAGATAAGTACTATGAATGGGACTTTACTGATGAAAGTTATGATCAATATGAAGATGATTTAGATGCTTTACCAGAATCAAGTTGTGAAAAATATGAGCATTACTACAATGGTAATTCTATGATCCTAAAAACTCAAGATATCTTATTTAGAGCAACAAAAGCTATTGAAAAGAATAATAAAGTAGAATTAACTGAAGCTTATTTAGTATTTGATTCTGATCCTAATTATTTGCTTGATAAAGAATTAATGCCTGAAACAAATGGATTAAAAATTAATATTGATTTTAGTTTTGTAAAAGTAAATGATATATCATTTTATCAAGTTAGATTAGTTAATGGTACTAATGAAGAATTAGAAATTGGTACTACAACACCAAAAACAAGTGATTATATTCAATATTTATATACGTTTGGTGATGATTCTAATATTGTAAAACCATATTCTAGTAAAGTAATTTATATAATAGCTCAATATAAAAATGAAGTACCTGCAGATTTATTAGATGAAGGATATACTGAATCTAATGAAGTAGAATTAACTTTAGGAAGTGAAGCTACTCCAAATGCAGATAATCCTAAAACTGGTATTTCTACTGCAATTATCGTAATAGGTTTAACTGCTGCTGTAGTAATTGGAATTATAAGAATTGGAATTAAAAAGAAAGTTAAATACTTAGTATTAGTTCTTGGGTCATTATTTGTATTTGTTCCATTTACTGCTAATGCTTTAAAACAAGTTACTTTAACTATTGAATCTAAAGTAGTTATTGAACAAATAAAAGAATTTAAACTTGATGATGAAATATATAGATTTGAAAAAGGAATGACATTCAAAGAATGGATGAATAGTAGTTATAACGTAGATAATATTGAATTAGTAGATATGTTTGATTGTGACACTTATAAGGAAGAATATGTTGGTAAAAGACATTTTGAACCAATTCAAGGTGTAAGTACTAGTGAACAAACTATCGATGTAGTTGTAATTGAAGAAAACAAAGAATATGAAACAGAACTAATTACTGCAAATACATGTTTTCCAGAAATTTCTTCTGAAGAGCATCTAGATTTAGAATAACAAAGAGATGTAAAGATTTACATCTTTTTTTTGAACCTTGAAGATTAGTTTTAAAAAATGTACAATTATAATAGAGGTGTATGTATGAAAAAAGTATTATTATTCTTATTAGTATTAATGTTTTTTCCAACTACAACGTTTGCCATAACTAGTCGTAAAGATTTTGGAAAGATAGAGTCAAAAAAGTCTTTACAAACTTGTAATCAATATATCAATTACTATTTTGATTATCCTATTGTAGGTGAAAATCCATCTGAAACTGTAAAAGCAGTCTATAAAACTTCTGAAAATGAAGGTACAATTAACATCAGAGTAGATTGGTATGAATATGATAGTTCTGCTTATGACGCATTAATGTTGGATTATTCTATTGATGGAACTAAACTTGAAGGTAAATTTAAAAAAGGAAAATATTATATTTGGGATTTTGCAGAAGATTTAACTGCTGAAGAAAGAGTTGAATTAAATTCAATAAATAGAGAGTTTACTTGTAATCCTTCTACAATTATAAATGATGTTTCTCATAATAATTCTTCTGAATTAGATTGGGATATATTTAATTTTGTAACTCCAATTGAAAAAAATGACACTATTGAAATAACTGATGCTAGTGTTATTGACTATATGGATGATTATGACAAATTATATGATTCTATTGAAGATTTTATGTATGGTACAATTGATGGATTAAATGTTAGTTTTAATCTTAAATTTGATAGAGTTGATACTTCATATACATATTTAATTACAATAAAAAATGGATATAATGAAGATGTAGAGATACATGTTGGAGAATTAGCAAATAAAAGTGATTATGTAGAATACGATTTTAGATTTGCTGATAGTAATAATATTGCTAAAGCATATTCAAATAAATACTTATATGTAACAGCTACTTATAAAATTGAAGTACCTGAAGAACAATTAGAAAATGGTTATACAGAATCTAATGAAATAGAATTAAAAGTAGGTACTGATCCACTTCCAGATGATAAAGAAAACAATCCTAAGACTAATACATCTACAGCAATCATAATAGTTGCTTTATCTGTTGCGTTAATAATTGCAATTATTAGAATTGGAGTTAAGAAAAAAATTAAATATTTTGTAATTGTTCTAGCATCTTTATTTATATTTGTTCCATTTACTGTAGATGCAGTTAAAAGTGCTACTTTAAAAGTAGTTACTAATGTAGAAATTACTTATGAAATGACTTCTATTAAAATAGATGATGAAACAATATATATTAGATCTGGTATGACATTAGATGAATTTATACATAGTGATTATAACGTTAATCATTACGTAGAATGTATTTCTTGTAGTGAAGTAACTAGTGAGTTGGTAGGCAAACAAGCACTATGTCCAATCTATGTATCAATAAATAAAGGAAAAAATGATCCAATTATGGATGAAGGTAACTTTGAAGTAGTTACACTAGATTACTGTCAAGAAGTAAAATAGAGGAAGAGTATTAAATACTCTTTTTTTATGTAAATATATTAAATATATACTTGATACTGATATTTATTAATAATAAAATATATATTGTAGGATAGGTGATATAAGTGTATAAAGTACTATATAATAAACAAATTAGCCCTGATTCATATGAAATGCTTATAGATGCTCCTTTAGCAATAAAAAAAGCAATACCAGGACAATTTGTAATAGTAATGGCAAAAAAGGATAGTGAGAGAATTCCATTAACTATTTATGATATGGATAAAGAGAAAGGTCTACTTACAATTATTTATCAAGTAATTGGTGCTTCTACTGAAGAATTAACTCATGTAAAAGAAGAATTATTTAGTGTAGTAGGACCTCTTGGTAATCCAAATGAAATTTGTGCTAATCCAGAAGAATTTAAAGGTAAAAGAATTTGTTATGTAGCTGGTGGAGTTGGTATTGCACCAGTATATCCTCAAGTAAAACATTTAAAAGAAAATGGTATAGATGTAGATGTTATATATGGTTCTCGTAATAAAGATTTATTACTTATTAGAGATAAAATAGAAGCAGTATGTGATAATGTTATTTATACAACAGATGATGGTAGTTATGGTAGACAAGGATTTGTTACTACTGTTTTAGAAGAAAATTTAGATAAGTATGATGTAGTAGTAGCAATCGGACCTATTATTATGATGAAGAATGTTGCTGAAGTAACAAGAAAGAATAATATTAAAACTATAGTTAGTATGAATCCATTAATGGTAGATGGTTCTGGTATGTGTGGTGCTTGTCGTTGTGAAGTAGATGGTAAACCTAAATTTGCTTGTATTCATGGACCTGAATTTGATGGACATAAAATAGATTTTGATCTTGCTTTGAAACGAATGAAAATATATAAAGAAGAAGAAAAAGTTAAATGGGATCAAATGAAAGAATTATTAGCAAAGGACAATTCTTAGGAGGTTATTATGGAAGATAAAAAGGTAAAAGGAAGATTACAATCTCCAGAAGAACGTGTTAAGAATTTTAATGAAGTAGAGTTTGGTTTTAATGATGAAGAAGCAAAACAAGAAGCAGATAGATGCTTACATTGTATGAATCCACAATGTGTTAAAGGTTGCCCAGTTAATATTATGATTCCTGAATTTATTCAATGTATTAAAGAAGGAGATATTAAAGGAGCTTATGATGTAATAACTAGAAGTTCATCTCTTCCAGCTATTTGTGGAAGAGTTTGTCCTCAAGAAAAACAATGTGAATCTAAGTGTATTAAAGGAATCAAAGGAGATGCAATATCTATTGGTTCTCTTGAAAGATATGTTGCTGATCAAGCTATAATTAATAATTTTAATGTAAGTAAAAAAGTAGAAAAGAATGGTAAAAAAGTAGCAATCGTAGGTAGTGGACCAGCTGGTCTTACTTGTGCTGGTGACCTTGCTAAAGCAGGATTTGATGTAACTATATTTGAGATTCTTCACAAAGCAGGAGGAGTACTTACTTATGGTATTCCTGAATTTAGACTTCCAAAAGCAATAGTAGAAAAAGAAGTAGAAAGTCTAAAGAAATTAGGTGTAAGAATTAATACTAATGTACCTATTGGTAATGCTATAACTATTCCAGAACTACAAGAACAATATGATGCAGTATTTGTTGGTACAGGTGCTGGACTTCCTAAATTTATGGGTATTCCTGGTGAAGATGCAAATGAAGTATTTAGTGCTAATGAAATACTTACTCGTATTAATTTAATGGGTGCATATAAGGATGATTCTAAGACTCCAATTAAGCACTTAAAGAAGGCTTATGTTATTGGAGGAGGAAACGTAGCAATGGATGCTGTACGTTCTCTAAAGAGACTTGGAATAGATGCTCATTTAATGTATCGTCGTAGTGAAGAAGAACTTCCTGCTAGAAAAATGGAAGTAGAACATGCTAAAGATGAAGGAATTATCTTCGATGTACTTACTAATCCAGTTAGAATACTTACAGATGAAAATAACTCAGTTATTGGTATGGAAGTAGTTAATATGGTTTTAGGTGAACCAGGAGAAGATGGTAGACGTAGTGTTAATGAAGATGAGTCTTCACTTCATAAAGTAGATTGTGATATGGTAGTTATGGCACTTGGTACTAGTCCTAATCATGAAGCACTAAAAAATAGTGATATTGAATTAAGTGATAGAGGATTAATTGTTGTAGAAGGTACTAAGACATCTTTAGATAATGTCTATGCTGGTGGAGATGCTGTAACAGGTGCTGCTACTGTAATTCTTGCTATGGAAGCTGGTAAGAAAGCTGCACAAGAAATAATAGATAAATTAAAGTAGGATTTTCCTACTTTTTTTGATATACTTAAAATAGAAGGTGAGTCTATATGAATAAAAAGAGAAATTTAATTATAATTATATTATTTATTCTTTTAATTTTATTAATACCTATAATATTAATTACTATTATTAAGAATAATAATAATAAACTAAAAGAAAAAGAATTAGTAATAACTATTGAAAACGGAGAACTACAACCTGAATTTAATCTAAATACATATAATTATGTGGTTTATACAAAGAATGACACCATTAAAATAATATGTAATATAGATATAGATGATTGTAATCAAGATATTGATATAAATGAATTAGAAAGTTATAAAATTAAGTACAATAATAAGTATTATTATTTTGATTTTATTAAAGTAGAAGATGATATAGAGATTCCTACTATAAAAATATTAGATGTAAAAGGTAATAGTACTAATTGGGTAAGAGAATTAACTTTAGAAGTACAAGTGTATAATCCTAATAATGAAGAATTATCTTATTCATTTGATAATGGTACTTCATGGTCTAATTCTAATAAAAAGAAGATTACTACTAATGGTATTTATACTATTTTAGTTAAAAGTACTAATATAGTAGATCAAACCGAAGTAGAAATAACTAAAATAGATAATACTGCTCCTATAGTTAGTATTAATCAAAAGAAAATTAATAATAATGAAATAACTTTAGAAGCAACTGCTCATGATGATTTATCAGGAATAGATACTTATACATGGAGTACTAAAGAAACTACTACAAGTATTAAAGTAACTAAGAATGGTAAATATACTCTTACTGTTAAGGATAAAGCTGGTAATGAAACTAAAAATGAAGTAAATGTAACTACAATTGGAACAAATACAAATCCAGAGACTACATTTAATGCTGTTTTTGATAGTAATGATAATACTGGTAAACTAACTAATTTATCTTGTACTACTAAAACAGGTAGTTGTACTATAACTGCTCCTCAAATAACTAGAAATGGTTATATTGTCTTAGGATGGAGTACTAATCCTAATAGTAAAACTGCTGAATATAAAGTTAATGATAAGATTACTTTAAATAAGAATTCTATATTCTATGCTATTACGTATAAAACTATTACTGTTACTTTTGATCGTAATGGTAATACTAGTCAAACTGATAATAATGTTACAACTACAAATATAATTACTAAGAAATGTAATATATATAATAAAGAAACAAAATGTACTATTAAAACTCCTAAAATAAATATGAATGGATTTACTATTTTAGGATATAGTACAGGAAGTACTACCTATAGTGATTACTGGAAAGAAAATACAGATGGATTTGTATATGATAATAAAAAGTACTATGCTCAAACATATAAAGAACCAAGAACAGTAAGTGTATTTTTCTATCGTAATGGTAATGAATCTTTAATAAATAGTGCCGGTAAAACTATAACTGATAAAGAATACAAAGAATCTTGTACTATTCCTAGTGCTAGAAATGGTTCTAATCAAAATGATTATTGTTCAATTATAAGTCCAACTATTATAATGTCTGGAAATACTATATTAGGATATTCAAACTTTTCTAATGATACTACTATTACATGGGAACATAATACTAAAAAGAATATTAAAAATACTGGTTGGTATTATGCTCAAACATATAAAAAATATAATGCTACATTTGATAAGAATGGATCTACTAGTGTTGGAGCAACTGCCTTGAATTGTATATCATATAACAATAATAATGGATGTAATATTACAGCTCCTACTATTACAAGAAAAGGATTTACTATTAATGGATGGAGTACCAATATGAATGCTTCAACTGGAGAGTATCTAGTAGGTAATATAATATTCTTAACAAAGAATAATAGTAAGTTCTATGCTATTACTAGTAAAGAAATAACTGTTACATTTAATAAGAATGGAAATACTAATCAAATTGATGGTGGTAATACTTATACTAGTGATACTTATAATAAGAAATGTACTATTAGAAATATTGCAACATCTTGTAATATAACACCTCCGACAGCAAACACTAATAATTATGAATTCTTAGGATATACAACTGGATCTACTGTCTATAGTAATTTTTGGAAAACAGGAGCCAAATCATTTACTCAAAATGCTACTTATTATGGACAAACTATTAAGACTGTAACTGTTACATTTGATAAGAATACTACATTTGATCATAATACTGTACCTAAAACAAGCAGTGATTATCATTGGTCTAAAACTAATATAGCTGCTACTAAGTTAAGTTTCTATAATAGAACGTGCACAAGTAGAAATAATGTTGGATGTTATATAGGTAAAGTACCAATTATTTATTCATCTGGAAACGAGGTTGTTGGTTGGTCATTTTCTTCAGATGGAGGAATAAGTTATATAGGTAAACTTCAATTCAAACAAGATACTACTATTTATGCTAGAATCTATAACAGTCATAGTAAAGGAACATTTAATTGTTCTAATTGTAGTAATACTAATCCTAAAAAGATTGGTAATATGATTATTGAATATGATAATTCTATCAGTGGTTCTAAACAAAATAGTTATAATACTTATTTAGAGCATATGTATGCTAAAATGCCTCAAATGTTTAAAACAACTGCTAAGATTAGAGTAGTATCAAGAGAATCATTTAATGATTGGTGGGGAGCTTATGGAGGTATTACAGGAGGATATTATGAATATCCAATAGTTGATATTCCTGAATATGGTGAAAATCATTTTAGAGGTGCAATTGCTCACGAACTTGGCCATGCTTTAGATAGATATTATGGTGTTTTCTCTAGTAGTAGAAAACGTATTAGTCAAGATCAAACATTAATAAATATGGCTGAGAAATGTAGAACCGATGTTAATGAATGTGGATATATTTGGGAACATGGAACTTCTGATAGTGAAATGAATGAATTTGTAGCTAATATGTTCCACGTTTATTTCTATAATATTGCTAATACAGAAGATCTATGGACACCATCAAATCCAGATAAGATGATTCTAAGTACTAAATTAAGAAATAAGATTATTAATTATTTAAATGAAGTGTCTGCATTTGAATAGGAGAGATTATGGGAATATTTAGTTTTCTATTTGAAGATACTAACTTTCAAAAAGAAAAGAAAGAAAAAGACAATTTAGCCGGATTAGACAAATGGCAAAAAGAAGAAGTAAAGAAAGGAAACTATGATACATTTAACTTCGAAGAAGAAGAATTAGAAGATGATGATTATTACTTCGAAGATGATAAATAAAAATTTGATATTTACAAAATGTTAAAAACATGATATAATATACACTCGTAATTGGGAGTAGTCCTTAAATGCAATAATGCGACAATTCGTTAGTGAAATCGCTATCCGTATTATTGGGGTGTATATCTGGACAAGACTTTTACTATAAAGGTCTTGTCTTTTTAATTATATTTTTACTTTTTTGCAGGACCTTTATAAAAAAATCTATGAAGGGAATGATGAAAATGAGAAAAGTAAAAGTATTTTTAGGAGGAACTTGTGCAAGTTCAACATGGAGAGAGGAATTAATTCCAATGTTAGATGATTCTAAAGTTGAAACATTTAACCCAGTAGTGCCTAACTGGACTCCAGAATGTCAAGCAGAGGAGGATATGCATAGAGAAACAGATGATATTTGTTTATATGTTATAACTCCAGAAGGAGAAGGATTCTATAGTTTCGTAGAAGTTACTGATGACAGTAATAAAAGACCAGAAAGAACTGTTCTATGTGTACTTATGGAAGCAAATGGAAAGATGTTCGAAGGTCATATAGCAAAATGTGTACTTAAAACTATGAAGTTAGTAGCTAAAAACGGTGCAACTGTAGTAGACAACCTAGAAGATCTAGCTCAACATTTAAATGATGCTCAACAAAAAATCAAGAGTATTCAATAATAGAAAAGAGATTAGTTCATTGAACTAGTCTCTTTTTATATGTTAGAATAATATTGGTGAAGATATGAAAAATATTATATTTGATATTGGAAATATTATTTTTTATTATGATATTAATAAAGTACCAGAATTATTTTCAGATGATCCTGATGAACAAAAGTTCATAATAGATAATCTTATTAAATCTCCAGAATGGTTAGGATACGGATTAATTGATACAGGATTATTATCTATTTCTGATCTAGTTAAATTAACACAAGATCGTACTGATCATTTAAAAGATAAACTTATATTTAATTTTTGGCATCATTATATGGATTCTGGATATGTATCTAGTGATGTTCTATTACTATTAAAGAATCTAAGTAAAGCAGGATATAAAATATATTTATTATCTAATATGAGTCAAAACTTTTATGATAAAGTTGAACCTTCTGGTTTATTTGATTTAGTAGATGGATATGTTTTATCATTTCAAGAATGTGCTTTAAAACCATATACTGAAATATATAAGATCTTATTAGATAGATATAATCTTAATCCAGAAGAATCTTTATTTTTAGATGATTTAGATAAAAACATAGAAACAGCTAAATTATTAGGAATTAGTTCTGAATTAGTAGAAAAAGATAATTATAATGATTTAATAGCTAAATTAAATAAATATAATATTAAAACTGAGTTATAAGTATTTACAATTAATACATCTTATGATAAATTGATTTCAATTGAATGTTGATTAATACTTAGTAATTTAATACTTATTTTTTAGAGAGTTCGTGGTTGGTGTAAATGAATAAATACTATTAAATGAAATACATATTAAGAATTCAATCGGTAGTAACGTTATAGCTTTGAGGTAATAATAATTACAAATTAAGGTGGTACCACGAATATTTCGTCCTTATGACAAGTATTTGTGTTTTTTAATTTTAGGAGTTATTATGGGATTAATTTTTTCTAAAAATTTACAAGGATTATTGGAGAGAGAAAATGTTTCTCTGTCTAAATCAGGAATCGATACAACTAATATAGATTTATCTTCAATAAGAAGTAGTGATGAATTAATATCTAGATTAGTTAGTACTAATAGCTTATTTGCTAACGAAGAAAGAGATAAAAAATCTATAGAAAGATATCTAGAATTAAGAAATATGGATATTTTATCAATGCTTTATTACTTTGAAGGTCCTGGAGACAATATGGATTTAGCAAAAGCATCTAGATATGATGGTGGTGCAGTAATAAGTGGTGAAGAACATTTTACCCAAGAACAATTACTATCGCGTGGTAAATATGATTATCGTATTACTATGAGAGGATCAAATAAAATTAGTACTGAAGAAGCTCTAGCATATGTTGATGCTTTAATAAGAGAAGCTAATAATAGAAAATTAAATATTAGAATGAAAGATCAATGGACTCATGATGCAGTTATTTTATATGTAAATCAAGAAGAATTGCTTTCAACTGTAAGAATGTTAGAAGATTTAAGAAATGATACTAGTTATGGAACTCTTGTTCAAGATGCAATAAAACACTTTGGACCAATAATGCCTTTTGGAGCAACTATAAGTAAAGATTCATATTATAGTATAGGTATGGCTCATTCTGAAGGAGAATTCGGAAAAGTATCTTCTCAACTTAGAGGTTCTTATGGTGGTAATTTTGGTAATACCTTTGGAGGTTATATTGAAGATACTTGTTTAGCACCAACATATGATAGTTTATTAGCTAAGTATAATGGTGATGCTAGCAAAATAACAGTAGATGAAATGTATAATGGCGCTGTTAATAGACATAAGATGTATATGTTAGGTAATACTAATGAAAATATACCTTTATGGATGAATAGAAGAAATTACACTGATTATAAAAATATGAAAAGAAAAAGCAATGAAGAAATGAATGGATTTAGAAGAGCAACAGACTTTGATCTTGAATCTTCTGTCCATAAATAGGAGGTATAAATATGACTTTATATGAAGAATTAGTATGGAGAGGACTAATCCAAGAAATAAGTAGTCCTGATTTAATTGAAAGATTGAACAATGGTGGTATGACATTTTATATAGGAACTGATCCTACCGCAGACTCTATGCATATAGGACATTATTCTTCATTTTTAATATCAAAGAGACTAGCTAAAGCAGGACATAGACCACTATTATTAGTTGGAGGAGCAACTGGATTAATTGGGGACCCTAAACCTACTGCTGAAAGACCTATAATAAGTAAGGAAGAAGTAGAAAAAAATATAAAAGGCCTTACTAAACAAGCTAAAGAGATATTTGGATTTGAAGTAGTAAATAACTGGGATTGGACTAAAGATGTAAATATATGTGATTTCTTAAGAGATTATGGTAAGTATTTTAATATTAATTATATGCTTGCAAAGGACCATGTTAAATCTAGAATGGATGTAGGTATTACCTATGCAGAATTCTCTTATATGTTACTTCAAGCAATGGACTTCTATTATTTATATAAGGAATATAATTGTGAACTTCAAGTAGCTGGATCAGATCAATGGGGAAATATTACTTCTGGTATCGAATTAATCCGTAAGAAATTAGATAAAGAAGCATATGGTATGGTAATGCCACTAGTAACTGATTCTATGGGTGTTAAATTTGGTAAAACTGAAGGTAATGCATTATGGTTAGATGAAGAGAAAACATCGTCATATGAGTTATATCAATACTTAATTAACCTAGAAGATTCTATGATTATTGATTACTTAAAGAAATTGACTTTCTTATCTAAAGAAGAAATAGAAGGTATTGAAAGAGAACATCTAAAGAATCCAGAAATGAGACTTGCTCATAAAGCTTTAGCTAAAGAAATTATTACTGATCTACATGGAGAAGAAAGTTATAAAGAAGCTTTAAGAATATCAGAACAATTATTTAATGGTGATATAAAGAACTTTACTGAAAAAGAAATTGAATCTGCTTTTAGAGGATTAGAACCATTTAAAATAAATGAAGATTCTAATATCTTAGATTTCTTAGTAAATAATGGTATTTGTTCTAGTAAAAGAGAAGCTAGAGAATTTGTTAGTGCTGGATCTATTACTTTAAATGGAGAAAAGATTACTGATTTAGAATATGTAGTAACTAAAGATTCTTGTTTACATAACAAGTACTTAATTGTAAGAAGAGGTAAAAAGAAATATTCTATAGGTATATATGAATAAGGAGTACAGATGTACTTCTTTTTTATTGTAAATTTATATAGAACAAGTGTTCTATTTTTAATAAAAATATGATACAATTGTTTTAGTGGTGATAATATGGATAAAATATATATGTGTATTGATTTAAAAAGCTTTTATGCATCAGTAGAATGTGTAGAAAGAGGATTAGATCCATTAACGACAAATCTTGTTGTAGCTGATAAATCTCGAACAGAAAAGACCATTTGTTTAGCGGTATCACCAGCTCTAAAACAATATGGTATTGGTGGTAGAAGTAGATTATATGAAGTAATAGAAAAAGTAAAAGAAGTAAATTTAGAAAGAAGAAGTAAAATAAAAACTAATTTTACTGGTACTTCTTATAATGATATAGCTTTAAAAAATGATTTAAATTTAAAATTAGATTTTATTATTGCACCACCTAGAATGAAATACTACATGAAATATAGCAATGATATTTATAATATATATTTAAAATATTTATCTCCAGATGATATCTTTGTATATTCAATAGATGAGGTCTTTTGTGATATTACTAATTACATAAAATTATATAATCTTACCAGTCAAGAACTAACTACTAAAATCATAAAAGATGTCTATGAAACAACTGGAATAACTGCAACAGCTGGTATAGGCACTAATATGTATTTAGCTAAGATTGCTATGGATATAGTAGCAAAGCACTCTAATCCTGACGAAAATGGTGCTAGAATGGCTTATTTAGATGAATCATTATATCGTAAACTATTATGGAATCATGAACCTCTTACTGATTTTTGGAGAGTAGGTAAGGGAATAAGTAAAAGATTAGAAAATTATAATATTAAAACTATGGGTGATATTGCTAGAACCTCATTAAATGATGAGAATTTACTTTATAAGATATTAGGTGTAGGAGCAGAAATATTAATAGATCATGCTTGGGGATTTGAACCTTGTACTATTTCTGATATTAAGAAATATAAACCAAGAAGTTCTTCATTATCATCAGGACAAGTATTACATGAACCATATAACTATCGTAAAACTAGACTAATTGTTAAAGAAATGACTGAATTATTAACTCTTGATTTAGTTGCTAAAGGATTAGTAACTGATAAAATAGTTCTTACTATTGGTTATGATATAGAAAATTTAAAAAATAAAACTATTAAAGGTAATTATACCGGAGAAATAGTAAAAGACTTTTATGGTAGAAGTATTCCTAAACATAGTCATGGTACTATTAATATTGATCATAAGACTGCATCTACTAAACTAATTTCATCTAAAGTATTAAGTTTATATGATAGTATTATTAACCCAGAATTACTAGTTAGAAGAATTAATATAGCTGTTTGTGATTTGAGTAGTATTAAAGATAAAAAAGAAATAAATAATCAATGTAGTCTTTTTACTTTAGAGGATGATAAGAAAAAACAAGAATTATTAGAAGAGCAATCTGAATATAATTTACAAAAAGTAATAATAGAACTTAAAAATAAATATGGTAAGAATGCTATTCTAAAAGGAATGAATTTAGAAGAAGGTGCTACTACTATAAGTAGAAATAATCAAGTAGGAGGACATAGTGGATAAGTATTTAGATATTATAGATATAAAGCATTATGAACCTAGATTTCATAATCGAATGACTATTGAAAATAGATCTGCTATCTTTGCTCCTTTTGCTGCTCTTACTGGATATGAAGACTGTATAAATGAATCATCTAGATTTGTAGAAAGTAAGATTGATTTATCATTTGATGAATTAGAACTATTAAATAGAAAAGTAATTGATTATAAAAATAAAAATATTAAAATTACTTATTTTATAAAAGATAAATATAAATCAGGAGGAATCTATATAACTATTACTGATAAAATTAAGAAAATAGATTTAATTACTAAAGAAATTATATTAGAATCAAGAGAAATAATTAAAATAGAAGATATTTTAGATATAGATATGGTATAATTAATTAAGGTGATTATATGGAAATTAAACAAACTAATAAAAAGGATTTAGTAAAGAAATTACTTAAACAAGAAATAAGTGAAGAAGATGAAAATGATTTAATAGAAATGCTTATTGATAAACCTATTACAATTGATGTAGATAAACAAGAAGATAAAGATTTAACTAAAGGAGAAAAACTCGCAGATAAACTATCTGAAGTAGCTGGTTCTTGGGGATTTATAATAGGATTTACATTATTCATTTTAATTTGGATTGGAATTAATACTTTCTTAATTAAAAAAGGAGGAGATCCATACCCATTTATCTTATTAAACTTAGTTTTATCATGTTTAGCTGCGGTACAAGCACCAGTAATCATGATGAGTCAAAATAGACAAGCAAAAAAAGATAGTCTTAGAAACCAAAATGATTATCAAGTAGATTTAAAAAGTGAACTTATTCTAGAAAGATTACATGATGAAATACTAGAAAGTATTAAAAATGAAAGACAAATTATTAAACTACTAAATGAAATAAAAGAAGAACAAGAAGAAAAAAAAGAATCTAAATAGTAGGTGATTATATGAAAAAGAAATTATTATTATTAAGTTTAATTATATTATCAGTTATTACTATAACTGGATGTAAATCAAAAAAAGATTATGGATTAGAATTTAAGAAAGAATATGAAGCTTTAAATGGTACTACTAATAAAGGTGGTAAAGAACATAGAACAGTTGCTATCCCACAAGATAATCCTTATATTAAAGTAAATCCATCAGAAATAGTAGAAAAGATAGATAATAAAGAAACATTCTATCTATATGTGGGAGATCCTTTATGTCCTTGGTGTAGAAGTGTTATTGAAAAATCTATTGAAATAGCAAAAGAACATAATATTAAAAAAATTTATTATATAGATATATGGGATGATGATGGTAATGAAATACTTAGAGATAAATATGAATTTGTAGATGGTAAATTAACTCAAACAAAGAAGGGTACATCAGAATATAATAGATTATTAAAAGAATTTAAAGATGTATTACGTGATTATGAATTAGTTAATGAAGAAGATGGTAAAACATATACAACAGGAGAAAAGAGAATATATGCTCCTAACTTCTTCTATATTAAAGATGGTAAAGTAGTTAAATTAGTTACTGGTAAATCTGAAAAACAAAAAGATTCACGTGAAGAATTAACTGAAGAAATGCTACAAGATGAAGAAGATCAATTTAATGAATTATTTAAATTACAAAATGAATGCAAAGACAAATCTTGTTAATAATTTTTAAGATAAAAAGGTGATATTTATGAAAAAGACATTTCTTGTTGTATTAATTTGTTTAGTAGTAGGAACAGTTTTATTAATTGATAGTATTAGGGTTGATAGATTAAGTACTGCTATATCAGTTAATAATATAAATAATGATCAAACTAATAACAGTTTAAATACTGTATCTGGAGTTACATTTAAACCATCAAAACTTGGAAGTAATGTTAAGAATATAGCAATATTATCTCCTGGAGATGATAGTTATTTAACTACAATTACATATGTAAATAGTAATATGGAAACTACTAATCAAGTATTTATGGACACATTTTTAGTTATGGGTAATACTATTGATGAAAAAATTGATACTTTGAATAAACTAGAAAAAAGAGTAGCCGAATTAAATAAAAAACATAATACAAATATCAAACTTAATATTATATTAGGATTTGGTACAATGAAAAACAAATATAAAGATAGTGATACTACAACAAGTGTATTTAAAGCTTTAGACAATGAGCAAATATCACAAATACATACAACAATTGATAATAATATTACGGCATTTAAAAATAAAAATTATACCAAATTAAATCTTATTGGTTTCTATTGGAATCCTGAGAGTGTAAATAATAGTAATTCGACTGTATCAATGATAGTAGAATTTAATAATTATGTTCATAATAAAGGATATAAAACAATATGGATTCCATATATTACGGGATATGATAGATTAAGAAATGGGGATCATTTAATTAGTAGCAATGATCTTAATACAGCATGTCAAAAATATAAAAATTCAATTACTAAAGATGTATGTAATTCTGGTAAAGAATCGTTAGCAAATAGTAATGGTGTTCTAATTTATAGAGATGAATTTCCATATTATGGATATAGTATGGGATTTGATTATGTATCAATTCAATCAAATTATGAATTCCATGGAAATAATCCTAGCTGGAATAAATATCGTTCTGGTAATGAAAATACTGTTGTAGATAGACTTAAATTTTCTGATTATGTATCTAGAAGTTTGAAAACTGGAATTGAAGTAGAATTAGATCCCGATAGTAGTAGAAACTTCTCTTTATATGGTAGTGATGGATGTACTAGATATAAAGAATGGATGACATATGCCAACAAAAATAACTGGAATCAATATGTAAAAGTATATTATATATATACAGAATTTAAACCAGCATATCTAGAACAAGGTGGAGTAGTAAGATCTTATTATGATATTACTTATAAATATGCAAAAGGAAATCTTACTCAAAATGATATTAATAAATTAACTTGTGATAGAGAGTATTATTCTAGATATGTAAATGTATCTAAAGGTAAATCATATACTACAACATTAAAAAAATATAAAAAAGCTCCAAATGATGGTAAAGAATATGGTTATAATTATTTAGATGCTAATCAAAATATAAAATGGAAAAAAGATCATAATAGATATTGCGAATATAAAGAATCTGATATAGATGGTAAATATACAAGTGCATTATATTGTGACGATGGGATTAAATTAACAGATGGAAAATTTGCTATGTCTCCTTATAGTACATTTGATGAATGGGTAGTATTTAATGCAAAAAAAGATCCAAAACCACGTCAAGTAATTGTTGATTTGGGTAAAAATGATGTAGCTCTTACATATTTTGCTATGGAATTAAATAATCAAAGTAGTAGTGGTGTTAAAATATTTCCTAGAGATGCTAAAGGACAAGTAAATATTTATGTGTCTGAAGATAATAAGAATTATAAATATATTGGTCATTTAACTCCAGTAGAAAAAAGAAATATAATTATGGCAGCATATCATGAGTTAAAACTTTCTAAAGGAGTTTCTGGTAGATATGTTAAATTTGATATTGATTATAAAGGATCTGACGGAATAATAATGATTTCTGAAGTAATAGTTGGTAAAACATCTACTATTGATGTTAGTAAACCTATATCTTATGCTTATGAAAATTCTGGTAAATATGTTGTACCAATTACAATGGTAAATGCAAAACCAGTTAATTTAAAAGCAACAAGTTCTGATCCTAATGTAGCAACTGCATATATTTCAGATAATAATCTAAAAATTACACCATTGAAAAAAGGAACAGCTGTTATAACAATTACAGATAAAAACTGGGGTACTACAACAACACATACTGTTCGTGTATATCAAAGAAGGCAAATTACTTTAAAGAGTAAAGGAGCAAATATAAACGGAAAGACTATTGACGTAGTAATAAAAGACGGTTCCAATAGTGCTATTCCTGCTGCTGTTAAAAAAGGTTATACTTTTGCGGGATGGAAAACATCAAATGGTACTAAAATAATTAATGCTGATGGATCAATTAAAAAGAATAGTTATATTAGCAGAGATTCTAAAGGGGTTCTAAAGATTAAAGCAAATTTGGTACTATATCCAATCTTCTACGAAAATAGTAATTCTGGTTATACAGCAGTTAATAAAGCCGATATTGAAGACATAGATACAAAAACATTTATTGAGATAAATATTAAAAAAGCTGAAGTAACTATTCCTGATGGTGAAGCAGAAACTGAAATTACAGATGAAATTCATGATGAACCAACAAGTGAAAACGATGATTCGAAAGAATCAGAAGAAGTAGAGGAAGAAAAAGAAGAAGAAACAAAAGAACAAGATCAAAACGAAGAAAATACTGAAAAAGAAGAAAAAGAAGAAGAATTAGAAAAAGAAACAAATAATAATAAAGAGAAAAAAGAAAATAATAAAAAGGATAAAGATAAGGGGAATATATTTAGCAATGTTATTCTATATACTAGTGCAATTATTATAGTTATAATTATTGGATTAAAAATAATTATTAAAAAATAGTAAAGGAGATAGTATGGAATATATAAGAGTAAATAAATCTACATCATTTGAAGAAATAAATGAAAAATATACTAAGAAATATATGAACGGAAGACAAAAAAGTATTTCTCATCCATAGAAAGGAATAATTATGATTGAAATTAAAAATGTATCAAAGGAATTTATTAAAATAGATAATAAAAAGAAAAAAACTAAGTTCTTAGCAGATGATGATGTTTCCTTTAAAGTAAATGATGGTGAAATACTTGGTTTATTAGGACCTAATGGTGCTGGTAAAACAACATTACTTAGAATTATAGCTGGTATTATGAAACCTACTAAAGGAAAAGTAATTATTAGTGGTAAAGAACTTAATGAAAATGAAATAGAATTAAAAAAACAAATGGCATTCCTATCTGGTAATACTAAATTATATAAAGATATTTCTTGTGTTGAACTATTAAAGATGTGCGCAGCTTATTATGGCATGGATAAAAATACTATTGATAAAAGAATTGATGAAGTAATTAAAAGATTTGATATAGAATCATTTAAAAATCAAAGAATAGGTAATCTATCTACTGGGCAAACTCAAAGAGTAGGAGTTTCTCGTTGTGTAGTACATGATCCACATTACTATATTTTAGATGAAGCTACATCTGGATTAGATATTATATCTAGTCAAGTTATATTAGACTTTATTAAAGAAGAGAGAGATAAAGGTAAATGTATTATTTATTCAACTCATTACATGGAAGAAGCAGAAAATATATGTAATAGAGTAGTATTAATCAATAAAGGTAAGATTATTGCGATAGGTACTCCAAAAGAAATAGAAAAGGATACTAAAACAACTAATATTAGAGATGCCTTCTTTAAATTAATAGGAGGTGTTAATCATGAGATGGAATAATGTAAAAATAACTATTTTTAAAGAACTAAGAGGAATTTTTAGAGATAAGAAATCATTTCATAAACTATTACTACTACCTTTATTAATACCATTTATTATTTTCTTATTTGGATTCTTATCTGACTTTATGGAAAATACTAATTACACAGTAGGTATTAACTATGAATTAACTCCTGAAGAAAAAGAAATATTAAAAGAATATAAGAATTTAGAATTAGAAACATATAAAAATGAAGATGAATTAAAACAAGCATATGATATAGGTGATATTGTTGGATACATAGTTAAAGAAGATAATCAATATACTATCTATACAGACAATTCTTCTACAAGTAGTGAAGCTATATATTACTATTCAAGTGCTTATCTAGAAGAATATGCTAAGACTTTAGCAACTAACTATTTAATTAATGAAAATATAGATCCTAATCTTGTATTTAATAATATTATAGTTGATGCTAAATCATTGAATGAAGAAGATGAAGAAGCAAGTTCAATGTTTATAGTACTATTATCATTACCTATTACTTATGTATTAATGATTGTAGTTATGGCATGTATTACAGTAGCAACTGATGCTACATCAGGAGAAAAAGAAAGAGGTACACTAGAAACAATTCTTACATTCCCAGTAAATAGTTCAGACTTAGTAACTGGTAAGTATCTAGCAACTGCTATACTAGGATTAATAATTGGATTATTCTCTTATATGTTAACTCTTCCTTCAATTTATCTAAGTAAATTAATGTTTACTACTTTTAAAGATTTAAATGTAATTATTAATTTTAAAATGTTTTTCTTAGCATTAGTAATTATAATAATATCTTCGTTCTTAGCTGCTGGAGTATGTATTGCTCTTTCTGGAAAAGCTAAAACTTATAAAGAAGCTCAATCATCTTTACAATTTGTATCATTCTTTCCGATGATTCCATACTTTGTACAAATAATGGAAGTAGATAATTCTATATTTAATCTAATACCTATTGCTAACTGTGGTATGGCTTTAAATGATATTACAATGAATAAATTTAATCTTAATTCATTTATAATTATTGTATTAAGTTCATTAATATATATAATTATTATTCTATTCTATATATCTAAACAATATAAATCAGAAAAGACATTATTTGGATAAATGTAAAAAAATAAAAATAATTATATGAATATTAATATAATTATTTTATAATATAAGTAGAGGTGATTTTATGGCAGATGTAGATACATTTGAAACTTCACAACAACATTTTGTTAATTTAGAAAATAAATTAAAACGCACAATAATGCAATGTAGCGATAAGAATTTAGTAGAAAGTTTTAATAAATATGATGCTTTAAAATTAGGAGTTAAAAATGCAACAGATGTTGCTCATTATCAATTAGAAAATGGACTCCATGTATATAAATTTCTTAATGGTAATCAACCAATAGATTATTGGATAGCTGGTAAACCATTATATGAAAGTTATACTTATAGAGGAACTGATGGAAAAGAATGTCAAGGTAAAAAGTTTAATGGTAATTCTGGACTTGAATACTCTGCTGGTGGTATAGGTAATAGTCTTCCTCTAGATGGTGTAGATCATTATAGTACTCAAAGAATTGTCGCAGTAATGATTCCAGGACCTAATAAGGCATATTTGAAATCAGATATACAAGCTGCCGAAGGATTCCCAATACAAGGTGGACTTTTTAGTACATTTAAAGATTATTGTTATTATTCTGCTCCTAGAGGTGAAAGATCAGCTGCCCAATATTTCGAAGAAGGGGATTTAGTTGGATATATATCTGCTTGTCAAATACAACAATATCAACCTGATAATAAAGCCATTAAAGAAGACTTATTAGATACTTTTGGAAAAATTGATCAATTAACTATATCAAAGCAAAATGAACCTGAAAAAAAGAGAGGTTTCTTAAAAGGTCTTCTTAGTAGGAATAAAGATTTAGATCAACTATTAGATCCATTTACAGCAGAAAAGAGTAAAGGTAAATAATATGAATTTTGATTTAAATAATTTAGATGAATGTATTAATATACTTACAGATGATCAATCATTAGTAGATGAATTACCTGAAGAGGCAGTAGATACTTTAATTGATTATTTACAAAAAGAGATAGCAAGAAAAGAAACATTATTAAAGCAATTACAAGAAACAAATACAGAAGAATAGTATTAACTATATCTTCTTTTTTTGTATGTTATAATTATATTGAATTAATTATGATATAATTATCATAGGAGGATATATGAAAAATAAAATATTTATATTAGTAGCGATTCTTTTATTAGTAGTTTTAGGAGTAGTTGGTTTTATTCTAACTAATAAACCTAATGAAGAAGATTTATCTATTATTACTTTAGATATAAATCCTAGTATTGAAATTAAAGTTAATAAAGATAATAAAGTAAAATCTATTACTGCTTTAAATGATGATGCTAAAGAAATAGTTAAAGATGTAGAAAATGGTGATTTAGAAGAATCATTAAAGAAATTAATAGATAATTTATATAGTAGTAATTATTTAGAAGAAAGATATGTAGTTATAATTATGCATGTAGAAGGAACTAATAATAATTATGAAGACATAATTAGACGTAATTTTGAAGAAAAAGAAGCATATGCAGAAATAATTACAATTAATGAAATATCTAAAGAAGATAAAGAACTAGCTAAAAAATATAATATTACACCAGCAAAAGCTGCTTATATTAACGCTATATCTAAAGAAACAAATATAGATGTAGAAGTACTAGCAAATAAACCAGCAGAAGAATTAAAAGATACTAAAGAGCGCGGTACATATTGTGATGATGGTTATATTTTAGAAGGAGATTGGTGCTTAAAAGAAACAAATAGAGTACCAGCTACTAATGGACAAGTATGTCCTGAAGGATATTTAGAATATCAAGGTAAATGTTATGAAGAAAAACCATCAGAAGAAACAGGAGTATTAAAATGTAGAAATGGTTATACTCTAAAAAATGAAAAATGTATTAGAATGGTTACTGAAAATGCTTTTCCTAATGAATATGAATGTTCTAAAGGAGAATTAAAAAAGAAAAGTGAAATAGGTCTTTCAGTTGGAGGTTCAGGTGATGATACTTATGTCTGCGCAGATACTTCTACTGCTAAAGAACCAGTACTAAGATGTTTAAATAACTCTGGACATATTATGATTAATGGTAAATGTTATAATGGACCAGCTCCTACAATAAATGGAGGATGTCCTAATGGAGATACTTTAAGAAATGGATGGTGTTATTCATTAGATTCATACGATCAATATGAATGTCCTGATGGAAAAATATATGAAAAATCTAAAGGATCAGTTCCTAAATATTGTCCTGATACTATTAAAACAACAAAACCTACTATTAAATCATATAAATGTAATGAAGGATTTACTTTAGATGATACTAAATGTATTAAAGAAGAAACAGAAGATCCAGAACGCGAAAAAAAATGTCCAGATGGATTCACTACAGTAAATAATGATAGATGTATTAATTATAATAATATTAAAGCTAAAGTAGATGGATATTACTGTGAAAATGAACATGCTAGATTAAGGGGTTCAACATGTGTTATCTATGAAATGATAGAAGCTAAACATAATTAAATAAGAGGTAGAAATGAAACACTATATTATTATTAAATTTAAAGATGGATACAATTACATAAATGAAATAGATAGTATTAATAATCTATTTAATGAAGCATTAAGTATTAATGGAATTAATAAAATAAATATTTACAAATCTAATTCTAGTCTAAGTAATAGATATGATTTAATGATAGAAATGATTTTAACTAAAGAAGCATTAACTGAATTTGATAATTCTTCGATTCATAAAAAATGGAAAGAAGATTATGGTAACACAATAGAAAACAAAGTAATATTTGACTGTGAATAGGTAAAAAATAGGAATTCTACTGATAGTTCCTGTTTTTTTATAAAAGATATTATTAAGATTACATCATAAGGAGGATATTATGAATCAATTAAAAATTGGAAGATTTATTAAAGAAAGAAGAAAAGAAAAGAATTTAACTCAAGAAGTATTGGCAGAAAAATTAAGAGTATCTAATCGAACTATATCTAAATGGGAAAATGGTAATAGTATTCCAGATTATTCTATACTAAATGATTTATGTAAAGAATTAGATATTTCAATAGATGAATTATTTAAAGGAGAAAAAATTAATAAAAATAATTATAAACAATTAGAAGAATTATTTAAATTAGATAAAAAGAAGAGAAGAAAAAGACTAATACTTATATTATTTTTAGTATTAATATTTTTATTTCTAATGTATAAACTATTTATCTTTAATTTTTACATAACTAGAAATAAATCTGATCACCAAGATAATACTTTTCCCTATAATGAAAACATTTCAGATTTAACTATTAAAAATAATGATAATGCTAATACAACTATAGATGATAAATTACATATTTATATTCCAGATAATTTTGTTCTAGTAACTGATAAATCTAAATCTCACTTTGTTAAAGATAACTGTAATACATATATAAATAATCTAGATGATAATAAATTCGATTCAGCTATCATAGTATGTAATAATGATTATGATAATATAATTAACTTAGATCATTATGAAATAAATAATTCTATTATTCCATTTTTAGATGTAACTTCTACATTAAAGAAAAACAAAATTAATGATGTAATAGATATCATGAAATATTATCAAAAGCACTACAAAGATAAATTAAATATATTTACTAGTACTAATAAATTAAAGATGTATTACATCTCTAAAAAATATATAGATGAAGTAATACCTACATATAATAGTTTCTATTATATAAATGGTGATTTATATGGATATTTATTAAATAATAGTAATATTAATTATCAAATAAACATTTATTTTGAAGAAGAAAATCAAGATTATTCTTATAGTATTTCCTTTATAAATAATAAAGTAGAATACTTTAATTTAGATAATACTCTAGAAATAGTTAAAAGTATAAAAGTAGATTAATTCTACTTTTTTTGTTATAATTAAAAGGATTATTATTCTATTTAATAGTATAAGGAGATTTATGGAAGTAAAAAGTATAAGTGAAATAAATGGTATAAATTTAGTAGAAAATACTGATTTAAATATTTTATCAGTAGGTATAAGTACTGCTGGTAATGCTGAAATAGAAATGGCTAAAAAGAATCCTAATTGTCATATTATTGCAACTACTATAGATGAAGAGGGTATAAAACTAACTAAAGAAGTAATAACTAAGCAAGGATTAGAAGATAGAATAGAATTAAAGATAGAAGATATATCTAAAAAAATGAAATATAAAGATAACTACTTTGATTATATTTATGCTAGATTAGTTCTTCATTATTTAGATAATGAAAAATTAAAGAATGCATTAACTGAAATATATAGAGTATTAAATACAAATGGAAAATTTTTTATTGTAGTACGTAGTATAAATGCATGGGAAACTAAATTAGAGGGAACTTCTTATGATGATGTAACAGGTTTAACTAAATGTATTGATCTTAAATCAAAAGATACAGATAGTATTAAATATTATTATAGAAGATTACATAGTAAAGAATCTATTACTAAATTTCTAGAAGAAGCTGGATTTAAAATAGAACACATAAAAATATATGATGAATATTTAAGTATTGATTATAATAGAAAACAAATGAACGATAAGCCTAGTGAACTTATAGAAGTTTTAGCACGAAAAGTTTAGATATAGATTATATAATTGGAGATGATATTATTAGAAAAATTATTATAGCTGGTAGTTCATCATTTTATAAAGAAGCTCTTGAAATAAAAAAAGAACTTGAAAAGATAAACTATGATGTCATTGATTATCCTAAAAAAATTAATGATGATAATAAACTTGAATATAAAAAAACATATGAAAACTTTTATAATAATTTAAATAAAACAAACGATTTATTATTACTTAATATGGATAAAAAAGGAATTGAAGGTTATATTGGATATGAATCTTTTGCGGAATTAAGTTATTTAATTGTAAATAAAATACAAACTAATAAAAATCATAAAATATATATTTATAAAATGCCAAGCACTAGAGTTGGATGTTATGATGAAATAAAACAATTTTTAGATATTGGTTATATTGAAATATTTAAAAATAATAACTAAGGAGAATTTATGTTAAGAATTTTTGATAAGGATAAAGAAATAAAATATGATATTAATACATATATAACTGATATATTTCCATTAGAGAATTTTTCTGCTTTTGGATTAACTATGGATGGAATATATTTTAAAACAGGTGAACACGCATTCCAATATTTAAAATTTAAAGATAAGGATATATGTAACAAAATAATCAACTGCAACAACCCATATGAAGCAAGAATATTGGGTGGGGAGAACAAGAGTAAAAGAATTCCAAATTGGTCTGAAGTTAAATATGATTATTTAGAAAAAGTATTTAGATTAAAAGTTGAACAAGATCCTAAAGTCAAAGAAGCTTTACTTGCTACTAAAGATTATCAAATATGTGAATACTGTGTTGATGAAGATACTGAATGGGGATTAGACAAAAATGGTAATGGAGAAAATAGATTAGGTAAAGCATGGATGAATGTTAGAAATAGTCTAAGATAGATTATTCATAGGTATCATTTTTTATATACGAGAAATAACTAGGTAAAGAATTACTATAAATGATGAAAATATAATTGAATCAGATAATTCTAGAAAAAATATTTTGATAGAGAAAATAAAAATATTATAAAAATAATAAAAATGAAATTAAAAAAATAGAGGTGATACTATGGTAATATTTTGTACAGCATATTATGTACTAAGTTATATTCAATCAATACCACAAATAATTAAACTAATAAAAAATAAATCAAGTAATGATTATAGTTTAGGTACAATAGCATTAAAATTATTAGCTTTAATATGTTGGTCATTATATATATTTACATCCGTACAAAGTATTGTTGTATATATAGGAACAATTACTGATTTAATATTACTTCTATTTGAAGATTTTTTAATTATTAAATACTATAAATTTAATATAAAAAGGAGAAATGCTTAATGAATACATTCAATATTATTAATGAATTAGTTGTATCAAATATAACTGAGTCAATAGAGTTTTATAATAATTATTTTGGATTTGTTGTAGAACAGACTGATGGAAATCCAATATCATGGGTACAATTAAGTAAAAATGGTGAAACACTAATGTTAGAAGATTACAAGATAGTAGAAAGTGAGATTCATAATTATCCCAAAAAAGCAAATAGTAGTAATATAATAAAGTTCGAATATAATAATTTAGATGAATTTAAAGAACTATATAATAAACTTAAAGAAAACAAAATAGAATTTATAATAGAATATACAGAAACTGATTATGGCAAAGTAGAATTTGGAATATATGATTTGGATAGAAATATTATATTAATTTCATCATTTATGAATATTTAAATAATTAATTGATTAATGATGTTTTAAAGGGATAATAAATTGATTAAAATGAATTAGATAATATAAAAAGGTGATATTATGGATGAAAAATTAAAGAAAAAGAATCATTTTATTCATTTTATTGAAAAATGGTTTATTATTGGTATTATATTATTTATTATCATTCAGCTTACTGCTTTAAAAATAATAGATGCTTTTATTCCAAAAAATCAAAGACTTAATTATGACCAATATGAAGAATATGATAAAGATTATATTGGTCATTGGTACAATGGAACTTTCTTCATTACTATGACTGTTAATGAAAATTTTGAAAGTCAAGAAAAGTATGAAGAAATGAACGAAAAATGTCAAAATGATTTAGGAAGAAAAATATGCTTTTTTGCAGGAAATATAGCTATAATAGTAGGTTTTTCATTTTTATGTATTGCTGCATATAATGAAAGAAAAATGAAACTATTAAAAGGTTATACTCCTAATTATATTATTCTAGGAGGACTATTTTTATTAATATATAAAATAATTGAAGAAATTGATTTATATATAGAGGTATTGTATTGGAATAAATATAGTAAAGGTTTTTTAAATACCGTTAGTTATTACCCACAAATGCATTATATATTTATTATTCCAATGTTACTTATTTTTATGGGTTTAATAATTAGACAAAAACAAAGAAAAAATCTTAAATTATCAATAAATAATAATGAAAAAATAATTAAAATAGTTAGTGTTTTTACATTAATAATTGGTTTATCTTTTATTCTATATAGATTTGGAATAAGATTGTATGAATTAATGAATATGAATTCAAGTATAAATATTAGACTGCCATTTTATTATTATATTTTTGATTTACCAAGAAGTTATGCTTCATCAGCTGCATATTCAAAATTAATTATATTGAGATTTATAAAAGATTTACCTATTTTTATAACCTCAACTAGTTCTTTAATTTTGTTTTATAAAATAGTTTTATCTTCTATAAATAGTAAAATAATATCAAAAGAAAATAATAAGAGATATAGAATTATCTTTATTTCATTAATAGTTGCTTCATTAATATTTAATATTTTAGGATTATATGAAGTTAAATTATTAAATAATGAATTCTTATATCAATATAAAGATGCAACTTATACAATTGCTTTAAGAAGCATAACAGAACCATTATTATATGGATTATTTATATATATATTTAAACATTATATAGAATTAGCTTATACTATGAAAGATAAATAATTTAAAAAGAGGTGAAATAAATGATTATGCATTTGGATCCAGATGTATTTGAAGTTGTAAAATATGGTATTAAGAATATTGAAGCAAGAGTAAATGATGAAAAAAGAAGAAAATTAAAAGTTGGAGATAAAATAACAATTCTAAAAAGATTAGAAGAAACCGAACAAATTACAGCTATAGTAGAAGATTTAAATTATTATGATAATTTTATTGATTTAGTTGCAGATTATACAATTGAAGAACTATATTTAAAAAAATATACAAAAGAAGATTATATAAATTTGTTAAAAAGATTTTATTCGGATGAAGAAATAAATCAAAATGGTGTTGTAGCTATAAAATTCAAAATTATAGATAGAATTAATTAATAATATTATAATAATTGATTCCTGGTATTGATGGTTAAAGTTTTGATAGACGAGGTGAATTTGAATGGATAAAAAAATAAGAAAAGCAGTTAGAACGTACCTAATAGAAGATAATAGAGTTGTTGTTATAAATTATAAAGAACATGATAGTGGATATTATGATATTCCTGGTGGAAAAATTGAAGATGGTGAAACTGCTTATGAAACATCTATAAGGGAGTTTAAAGAAGAAACTGGTATAACAATTACAAGACAACATTGTATCGGCCATAATACTATTGAATATCCTGAAAGAATATTTGAATTTGATGTGTTTGTTGTTGATGAGTATTCTGGTGAACCTCTTGAATTTGAAGAAAATAAATCTATGTGGTTTAATATAGCTGATTTATATAAAGAAAGAAAATTATTTCCAAGTATTGGAGTAATAAAATATCTAAAAGATAATATGAATATAAAAGTAGATTGTGATAGTAATCATAAGATATTAAGTATTGAAAATAAATAAAGAGTTGATCCAAATGGATGAAAATATAACTAATATAAACTGGTTGATAACAATTCAGTCAAGACCAAGAAAAAAGGAAGTGTAATAATGAATTATACAATTAGATTAGCTAATCAAAATGATTGCAAAGAATTATCTGAATTAAAACATCAGGTTTGGACGGAAACATATCGTGGCATATATAGTGATGAAAAAATTGATAATTTTGATTATTTAAAAAATGAAAAATATTTTTTAGATATAATTAATAACAAAAGCATAGATTTATATATTGTTGAAGATCAAAATAAAATTGTTGGTTACATGAGTTGTGGAACGCCACTTAGGCCATATAAAGATTATAAACAAGATGTTGGATTGCTATATATATTACAGAAATATCAAAGAAAAGGGATTGGAAAAGAGCTTTTTAATATAGCTTATAGAAGTATTAAAGAAAATGGATATAAAAAATTTTTTATAAGTTGTAATAAATATAACACTTCTGCTCAAGCATTTTATAAAAAAATGGGTGGAATAATAGATTGTATAGATGATGACAATATTGATAAATCACTTCCACAAATTAAATTTATTTATAAAATAAAAGGAGTTGATACAAATGAATAATGAAAATAAAACAAATATAAACTGGTTGATATTGATTTAGTCTAGCCATTCATGAAACTCCTATAAAATAAGGAAATACTAATATTTAGTAATTACATAATTTAATAAATAATTACTGAAAAGTATTAAAAATATATAAAAAATAGTCAAAAATAGCATAGTATTTGATACTTGATGTTGACGGTTAACCAATTAATAAGAGAGGTGAAAAAAATGAATGAATTAGAAGAATATTTAAAGCAAGATGTTTTTAATCCTAAATATTTATTTCATGGTACAGCACATGAAATAGAAAAGCTAGAATGTAGACAATCTACTGATAGCAAGAATAAGGATAATGAAGATAATGCTATATTTTTAACAAGTTCATTTTATACAGCTGCTGCTTATGCTTTCAGCAGACGTTTAAAAGAAATAAATGAACACTATTCATTTTCTATGAATAATAACGGTGAATTACCAGCTATGATATTTGAGGTAGATAATTTGCCAGATGATTTATGTGGGTATGTTTATGTTTTTGAAAAAAGTGATGATATGATAAAAGATAATCACCAATGTACTACTCAATATAGATGTTATCATGATTTAAAGCCGCAAAAAGTTATCAAAATTAGTTATAAAGATTTTGAAGAATTTTTTAATAGAGAAAATAAGTCTAAAAAGATGTAGAAAAGGAGATAATCCAAATGAATGAAAATAAAACTAATATAAACTGGTATCCTGGACATATGGCTAAAACTAGGAGAGAAATAAAGGATAATATAAATCTAGTTGATATAGTTTATGAAGTAATTGATTCTAGAATGCCTCTAAGTAGTAAAATCATTGATATAGATGAACTTATTGGTAATAAAGATAAAGTACTTATTATGACTAAATATGACTTATGTGATAAGACTGAAACAGATAAATTTATAAAATATTATAAGAGTCTTGGATATAAAGTTCTTCCTTTAGATCTTATTAATATGAAAGATGTATCTAAGAAAGTTTTAGAAATAAGTAATGATACTTATACTAAAATGAATGATATACGTAAAAATAAGGGGCTTAAACCTCGTAGTTTACGCGCTATGGTTATTGGAGTACCTAATGTAGGTAAATCTACTTTAATTAATCGTTTAGTTAATAAAAAAGCTGTTAATGTAGGAAACACTCCTGGGGTTACAAAGACTATTAGTTGGATTAGAATTAATAAAGACCTAGAACTATTGGATACTCCTGGAATACTTTGGCCTAAGTTAGAAAATCAAAAATTTGCTCATAATTTAGCAGTACTTTCATCTATTAAAGAAGAAATACTTGATCCAGAACAATTAACTAGTTATATAATTGAAATATTATATAATTTATATCCAGAACAATTAAAAACTAGATATGGAATAGATAAAGTAGACTTTGATAATTTATTTGATTTATATGATCAAATAGGTAAAAATAGAGGAGCTTTACTTAAAGGTAATTTAGTAGATTATGATAAAGTATTTAGTATTATTATTAATGATTTAAAAACCAATAAATTTGGTAATATTACTTTTGATAGAATAGAAGAAGTAGAATAATACTTCTTTTTTTATTTTGTTCTTTAAAAAAATAGACATTGTTGATAAAATATTATTAGGTGATTAAAATGAAGGAATTTATAGATTTATTAGAAAATCTTACAAATGTTGTATTTAAAGGTTTAAATAATTTATCAGAGAAAATTACATCAGGAAAACATAGTGTTATGATTAAAACTATAATTAGAGTGGTCTTAATAATACTACTATTCTGGTTAATAGGAATACTATTTAACGCTATAGAATATTTAGGAGTATTTATTATATATACTGTAGGAATGTCTGGAAGATTAGTTGTTTCTACAATATGGAAAATAATTGTAGAATTAACTTATGCTTTATTTATTATCGTAGCTTTATATAAATTACTTGCTAATTATAAGAATAATTCTAAAGAGAAATTACTATTTAAAAATAAAAAGAAAGATGATAAAGCTAAAGATAAGTTCTTTAGTACAGCAAATATATTTATTAAAGTACTATCTATAATCATATTAATTCCATTATTTATCGTAGATATTGGTGCTTTATATGTATTTGGTTTACTATTTGGACTTATTGGAGAAGGTATAAACTTATCTAGTTTATTTATAATGGTATTTGGTATTATCTTATTTGTTACATCTCTAATATTATTAGTTAAGAGTCTATTATCAAATAATGATAAAATACCTAGTAAATTCTTCTTTGTTACAATAGTATCTATCTTTGTAATGGCATTTAGTGGAATCTTATTTGTAATTGAAACTAAAGATTATAAGAGAGTAGATTCTCTTACAAATGATTTTAAGATTACTACTATTAGACAACAATATAAATTGGATTCTAAAAAGAAATATATTATTTCTAATAATGGTGGATTAAGAAAAATTAATGTTATTTATGATGATGACTTAGGTAGTTATATGGAAGTAGAAATAAAACATTATACTACTAGTTCTATTGATACTTATGTAAGAGAAGGAAATAAAGAAACAATAATTAGTTATAATCAAGATCTAAAACTAGAATTTGAAGATATTGAAAAAGTATATAATTTAGTTCTTTCTTGTTTAAAAGAAAAGAGAATATATAATTATAATTTATTAAAATATGGGGATATTACTATTAGAGTATCTAGTGAATATAAAGATAACATTAAAGTAGCTAACAGAGTAGAAAATGATTAATATAAATAATTATGAATATGAACAAGAATTAATAGATCAAGGTATTACTTTAATAGCAGGAGTAGATGAAGTAGGTCGTGGTCCTTTAGTAGGTCCAGTTGTTGTAGCAGCGGTTATTCTTCCAATTGGATATAAATTAGAAGGATTAACTGATAGCAAAAAGTTATCTATCAAAAAAAGAGAATACTTCTATGATATTATTATGAGAGATGCTATTGATGTTTCTATTGCTTTAGAGAGTGAATTGGTAATAGATGATATAAATATTTATGAAGCTACTAAAAGTGCAATGACAAAGGCTATAAATGGTTTAAAAGTTAAACCAGAACATGTACTTATAGATGCTATGAAATTGGATCTAGATATTCCTAGCACTTCAATAATAAAAGGAGATTTAAAAAGTTTAACTATTTCAGCTGCTTCAGTAATTGCTAAAGTAACAAGAGATAGAATGATGGTTGAATTAGATAAAAAGTATCCTGAATATAACTTTAAAAAAAATATGGGATATGGTACAAAAGATCATATAAATGCAATAGAAGAATATGGTATTATTCCAGAACATAGAAAAACATTTAAACCAGTTTCTTTGCATTTAGATCATTTATATAAAAAATAATGGGAGGTATAAAATGGTTGTTAATGTTTTAGTAGAATTATCAAATAAGAATATAGATAAAACATTTGACTATTTAGTGCCTAAAGAATTAGAAGACAAAGTAGGGATTGGTAAAAGAGTTACCGTCCCTTTTAATAATTCCACTTTGGAAGGATTTATACTTGATACAAAGAATAATTATGAGGGAGAACTTAAAAGTATTGTTTCAGTTAATGATGAAGAAATTATTCTAAATGAAGAATTACTGGAATTAGGTAAAGAAATTAGTAAAAAGACCTTATCTACTTTAATAGCAGCATATCAAACTATGTTACCTAAAGCTTTAAAAGCATCTATTAAATCTAATATAAATAAAAAAATGGTTAAGTATATAGAACTTAACAACGTAGATGTTTCAAGTATAAAGAAAGATTCTCAATTAGAAATAATTAAATATTTAAAAGATCATGGTAAAAGTAAAATTACTGATTTATCTAATTATTCTAGTTCTAGTATTAATACATTAATTAAGAATGGAATAATCAATCTTACAGTAGAAGAAGAATATCGTTTAAATAAAGAAAGTAATATTACTAAAAGGATTAAACTTAATGAAGAACAACAACGTGTAGTAGATACAATTATAAAAGACAAAGAACCTAATACATATTTAATACATGGAGTAACTGGTTCTGGTAAAACAGAAGTATATATGGAAATAATAGATAATAATATTAAGAATCATAAATCTAGTATTGTTCTTGTTCCAGAAATAAGTCTAACTCCACAAATAGTAGAACGTTTTTATAATCGTTTTGGTAGTAGAATAGCAATTCTTCATAGTAGACTATCTGATGGAGAAAGATATGATGAATATCGTAAGATTACTCGAGGTGAAGTAGATATAGTTATTGGTGCTAGAAGTGCTGTTTTTGCACCTCTAACTAATATTGGTTCTATTATTATAGATGAAGAACATTCTACTACATATAAGCAAGAAAATAATCCTAAATATAACACTATAGATATAGCCTTACTTCGAGCAAAGTATCATAAAGCTAAAGTTATACTAGGAAGTGCTACTCCTTCGTTAGAATCATATTCTAAGGCTATTAAAGGGGTATATAAACTTCTTGAACTTAAAAAAAGAGCTACTGGTATAACTATGCCAAATATTGAAATAGTTGATATGAATAAAGATAAGAATAAAGGAAGTTATTTTTCTAAATTATTACATGATAAAATTGAAGAAAAACTTAATAATAATGAACAAATTATTCTTTTCTTAAATAGAAGAGGATATGCATCATTTATTATGTGTAATAATTGTGGTACTAATCTAAAATGCCCTAATTGTGATATTAGTTTAACTTATCATAAAACTAGTGGTACATTAAGATGTCATTACTGTGGTTATGGCAATAAACTTCCAGAAACATGTCCTAGTTGTCATGAAAAAAGTTTATCTACTTTAGGAGTAGGTACAGAAAAAATAGAGGAAGAAATAAGCAAAACATTTAATGCTAAAGTACTTAGAATGGATTTAGATACTACTAGTAAAAAAGGTGCCCATGAAAAGATAATAAATGATTTTAGAGATCATAAAGCAGATATTCTTTTAGGTACTCAAATGATAGCTAAAGGATTAGATTTTCCTAATGTTACATTAGTAGGAATTATTAATAGTGATACATCTCTTATGTTCCCTAACTTTAGAAGTAGTGAATATACATTCCAACTACTATCTCAAGTATCTGGACGTAGTGGTAGAGGTGAAAAGAAGGGTGATGTTATTATTCAAACACATAACCCTGAACACTATGCTATTAAATTAGCTAAAGATAATGATTATATTAACTTCTTTAAATCAGAAATGAAGATAAGAAGAGATTTAAAATATTCTCCATATTATTACTTGGTTGGAATAAAAATAACGAGTAAAGATTATGAGATTGCTAAAGAAGAAATTAATAAAGTAGCAAAACATTTAAATTCTAAATTAAAAGACTCTATTATCTTAGGTCCATCTATAGCAAATGTCTTTAGAGTTAATAATTTGTATCGATTTAATATAATAATTAAATATAAACATGAAGAAAACTTATATCCGACACTAATAGAATTACAAGATTTTTATAAAATGAATTCTAAAGTAAAATTGGACATAGACATTGATCCAATTAACGTTTAGTTGACATTTTTAAGCAAAAGTGCTATAATGTAGCGTGAAAAAAGGGAGGTTAGGTTATGGCAAAACAAGAACCAAGATATAGATATAGATTCTTTTTACAAAATAGTGGAAAAATGGAACAAACAGTTTTAACGATTAAACCAAACGGAGATGTTTTTCTAAAAGAAGTTCCAAAATTGTCTATTATAACTGCTAAAGATTTAGAAAGTAGAGATACACCAGCAAATACATTAGCTTATTTTGATCACAAAACAACTCAAGAACAATCATTGGCTAGCTTTCTAGATGGATTTGGAGTGCCAATACATCAATATTCTTTAAATAAAACGCATATTGGATATTTCTATTGTCAAAGAATAAGAAGAATGAAGCCCGTTTTAGATAATCCAACTTTATATAGAATCGCTTCAAATTCTTTATTTAATCTTAAAAATAATAGTGGATACGTTATAATGCCACAAGACCCTGATGCCAAAGAATTTAAAGAAGATTTATTTGAAAGACTTGCAAATAAAGATTCTGATTATATTTCTATATTAACACAAGTAGCAGCTGCATCAAATGGATTCCAATCATTTGAATATTCTATACCACCTAGATTAATAAATTTATTACAAGAATATCGTAGAGAAGCAAGAATTCAAAGAACCTCTGATCATTTTAGTTCTGCTTTAGCTCAAGATATGGATGATTGTCGTTCTGATATTGAGGGAATGTTATACTATTATCATAATTTAAGAGATATGATTCGTTTTACACAAGATTTTGATAATGACAGAGATAAATTAGATAATTTACTTGTAACAACTCAGGAGAGAAGAGAAGCAGCAAAACAAAAGAGAATTGGATCATACCCAGGACAATATACATTATTTGATTATATGAAGGGAAATAAAGAATAAAGTCTTAATGACTTTATTTTTTTTATTTGTTATAATTATATTGGTGATGTTTATGAAAAACAGAAGTGAATTAAGAGAAATTGCAATGCAAACTCTATATCAAACATATATTTATGAAAATTCTAAATTAGAATATGATATTAAAACAATTATTAAAGAATTATTAGAAATAGATAATGAATTTGTATATGGATTAGTTACGGGAGTACTATCTAATGAAAAAGAAATAATTAGATTAGCTAATAAGTACTTAGTAGATTGGAAAATAGACCGCTTATCTAAAGTGGATAAAGCTATTATTTCAATTGGTATCTATGAACTTAAATATACAGATACACCTCCATTAGTAGCAATTAACGAAGCTATTGAACTATCTAAAAAGTATAGTGATGAAAAAGTTACATCTATGATTAATGCAACTCTTGATAAGATTTATCATGAAGAGGTAGAAGATGGAAGATAATTACATAACCGTAACACAGTTAAGTAGATATCTTAAATATAAAATGGATAATGATCCTAATTTAATGAAAGTATGCTTAAAAGGAGAAATATCTAATTTTAAAGCACATTCTCGTGGTCATTTATATTTTACTATTAAAGATGAAAATTCTAGAATTAATGCGGTTATGTTTCAAGGAAATGCTTCTAAACTTAAATTTGAACCAGTAGATGGATCTAAAGTACTAGTTATTGGTAAAGTAAGTGTTTATGAAGCAACTGGAGGATATCAAATCTACGTATCAGAAATGATAGAAGATGGTATAGGTAACTTATACATAGAATTTGAAAAGTTAAAGAAGAAGTTAGAGGCTGAAGGACTATTTAGTTTAGAACACAAGAAAAAAATACCTAAGATGCCTAAAAGAATTGGTATTATTACCGCACCAACAGGAGCCGCTATAAAAGATATCTTATCTACAATTAAAAGAAGATGGCCTATAGCTGAAACACTTTTATTCCCGTCTTTAGTTCAAGGTAAAGAAGCAGCTGAAGATATTGTACGTAATTTAAAAAGAACTGAAGACTTTGACTTAGATGTAATCATTCTTGGTCGTGGTGGTGGATCTATCGAAGATATGTGGTGCTTTAATGAAGAAATAGTTGCTCGAGCAATATATGCCTGCAAAACACCTATAATCTCTGCTGTAGGACACGAAATTGATTATACTATCTCAGACTTTGTTAGTGACCTTCGTGCCCCTACACCTACTGGAGCAGCTGAAATGGCCGTTCCTAATATAAGTGATTTCTATAATTACTTAAATCAAATATATATAAGACTTAATAAGAGTACTAATACTATTATTAAGACTAAGAAAGATTACTTAAATTCTTTAAAAGATAGTTATGTTTTAAAGAATCCTATGAATATATATGAGATTAAAGAACAAAACTTTGATAACTTATTAGATCGTTTGAGAATTACTATTTTAAATATCTTAAATACTAATAAAGATAGATTAAATAATCTTAAAACTAGTTATATTTTAAATAATCCAAAACTTATCTATAAAGATAAAGAAATAGAATATTTACATTTAAAAGATAAATTAGGATTTAGTATGAATAAAGTACTCAATAATAATATTAATAGATATACAATTCTAATTAATAAATTAGATGTTATAAATCCACTCGCAACTCTTAAAAGAGGATATAGTGTAACTAGACATAATAATTCTGTTATAAGTGATAAAAAGAACCTTAAGAAAGGTGACTTACTTGAAATAGAATTTAGAGATGGAAAAATTAATACTGAAGTTATATAGGAGGATATATGAAAAAAGAAGAGAAAGAATTATCATTTGAAGAAAACATAGTTGAATTAGAAAATATAGTTAAAGAATTAGAAAGTGGTAATGTTAACCTAGATGACGCTATAAGTAAATTTACTGAAGCTATTAAGATTGCTAAAATATGTGATGAAAAACTTAAAAATGCTGAAGAAAATGTTAATAAGATACTTAACGAAGATGGATCAATCTCTAATTTTAAAATAGAGGAGGAATAGTTATGTTTAATAATAATTTTAATAGTTATGGTAACAATAATAATTTTCAAAGTACTAATCAAAGATTTAGTTCTGGTAACATTGCAGGAATAAATAAAGGTCCTTCTAATGTTGCTGGTATTAATAAAGGACCATCTAATGTCGCAGGAATTAATCATGGACCTAATCAAATAGCTGGTGTTAAAGGAATGAGTTCCTTAGGTAAAGCTAATAATGGTCCAGCAAGACAAGTTATGTCAAGTGATGGACGTAATATAATTAAAAATAATATTAATAATCAATAAACGACTATGTCGTTTATTTTTTTATGTTATAATTAATTAAGGTGATGATATGGCATCTGCAATAATACATATCTGTGTAGCTAAAGTAGCTAATCAAATCTTAAATAAAGATAATAAAGACTTTATTTTAGGTAGTATTGCTCCTGATATAGCTAAACAAGTAGGTAAAACTAAAAAAGGATCTCATTTTATTACTGAGGTAGATAGTGATTTACCTAATTTAGATTTATTCTTATCTAAGTATAAAGATACTTTAGATAATAGTTTTAATTTAGGTTATTATTGCCATTTATTTACCGATTTATTATGGTATGGTTTCTATGTAGAAAGATATCAAAAAGGAAATAATATATATTTTAAAGATGGACATAGTGAAGAACATACTATAACATCTGGAATGAAAATAATATATCAAGAATATACTAATTTAAATATTAAATTAATTGATAAATATCATTTAGATTTATCTTTATTTTATGAAGATACTCCTATAATTAATTCAGATATAAAAGAAATACCTGTTACTAGTATTAAGAAAATAATAGATAGTATGGGTATAATTATAGAAAACTCAGAAGATAAAGATAATCAAGTATTTGATATAGATAGTATAGTTGAATTTATTAATTTCGCAGCTGATGCCTTTATAAAGAATCTAAAGGAGAAGGAAATAATATGATAATTGCTCAAGTATTTGCCTTTATAGCTTTTGTCTTATATGTAGCGTCATTACAATTTAAGAGAAAAGAGAAAGTACTTAAATTTCAAATGATTGCGAATACTTTTTATGCCTTAGAGTATTTAATGCTTAATGCTTATGCAGGAGTAAATAATAGTCTATTTGGTATATCAAGATCTGCAATATTTTATGTGTGTCATAAAAAGAAAATGAAATTTCCATTATATGGAGCAGTAATATTCTGTGTACTTGTAGTAATATTTGGATATATGTCATATGTAGATTATTATAGTATTATTCCTCCAGCTATAAGTATTGCATTCTTCTTAGCATTGTACATTGGTAATATGAAAGCATATCGTATCATAGCTGCAATAGCATCAATAAGTTGGATGTTTTATAATATTCATGTAGAAGCATATATAAGTGTTATTGATGCTGGAGTAGAATTAATATCAGCTTTAATTGCAATTTATAGAATTGATTTGAAAAAATATAGAGTTAAGAAACATGCTTATTGGGAATTTTATAGATAAAATAAAGACTATTTATAGTCTTTTTTATTTTTTTAAAAATATTTTAGCAATATATGTTGACAAGTGCTAACAAGGTAGTATAATTAAATTAGCACTTGTATAGTAGTAGTGCTAGGAGGTAGATGTATGCTTACCGATAGACAAAAAGAAGTCTTAAAAATAATAGTACAAGAATATATTGATTCAGCAAGACCAATCAGTTCTAATGAAATATGCGATAGACTTAAATGTTCTAGTGCAACAGTAAGAAGTGAAATGGCTAGTCTTGAAGAGTTAGGCCTTCTTGAAAAGACTCATACATCATCTGGAAGAGTTCCTAGTGAAGCCGGATATAGATATTATGTAGATAATCTAATGGAACTTAAAAAGATGAGTGCTGAAGATATGTTAAAGTTACAAATTATCTTTAAGAATAATCAATTACAATTAAATGATTGTGTTAATGAAAGTTTAAGACTTATTTCAGAGATGACTAATTATACATCAATGAAATTAGGAATGGCTTCTCACGATAACACACTAAAGGAAATAAGCGTAGTCCCTATAAATAATGATAACCTAGCAGTTATTGTAGTAACAAATACAGGATATGTAGAACATAAAAATGTTTATATTCCGAATGTTGACTTGGATGACGTTAAGAAAACAGTTAATCTAATCAATAATATGATCGTAGGTACACCAATAGATGAAGTAGCATCTAAACTAGAATACGAAATTAAACCAATAATTGGTAATTATGTAGAAGAACATGAAAAATTATATAATGCCTTCTATAACGTATTTAATAACTTTACAAGTACCAATGTAGATATTGTAGGAAGAAACAATTTATTAAAACACAAGGAATTCTCTAATATTGATAAGATTAGTAATATCTTAGAAAAATTAGATGATAATGAGATTCTAGAAAATGTAAATGTTTCTGGTGACAATAAAGATATAAATATATATATTGGTAAAGAAAACAATATCGATGAAGATATGACAGTAATTGAAACTAATTATAAGACACCAACTGAAGAAGGAAAACTTGTAGTTATTGGACCTAAGAGAATGGAATATGATCGTGTAGTAAGTTTACTAGAATATATTAAAGAACAAATAGAAAGATAGGAGAAATGAAGTGGAAGAGAAAGAGGTAAAAGTAGAAGAAGTACAACAAGAACCTAAAACAGAAGAAGAAATAATTGAAGAGTCTAGTGAAAGTGAAGAAGTACTTATTCTAAAAAATACAATTGAAAACTTAGAAAATAAAGTAAAAGAATCTAAAGCTGAGTTAATTAACTATCGTAAGAGAAAAGATGAAGAAGTAATTAATAGATTAAAGTTTGCTAATCAAGATTTAATACTAGAAATTATTCCAGTACTTGATAACTTTGAAAGAGCAATTAAATTATCAAATTCAAAAGATGAGTCTTTGTCTAAATTCTTAGATGGATTTAAATTAACTTATAATAGTTTGCTAGATACATTAAAAAGATATGGAGTAGAAGAAATTCCTGCAGAAGGACAAGTATTTGATCCTAATATGCATCAAGCTATGTTAGTAGAACAAAACAATGAAAAAGAAAACAATATAGTACTAGAAGTACTAATTAAAGGTTATACATTAAATGGTAGGGTAATTCGTCCTGCCTCTGTAAAAGTAAATAAATTAGATTAAAGGAGAAATGAAATATGAGTAAAATAATTGGTATTGACTTAGGTACAACTAACAGTTGTGTCGCTGTATTAGAGGGTGGAGAAGCACATGTAATTCCAAACCCTGAAGGTAATAGAACTACTCCTTCAGTAGTAGCCTTCAAAAATGGAGAAAGAATAGTAGGAGAAGCTGCTAAAAGACAAGCACTAACTAATCCTAATACTGTTTCTTCAATTAAAAGATTAATGGGAACAAGTAAGAAAACTGAACTAGATGGTAAGAAATATACACCAGAAGAAATTTCAGCAATGATTCTTACATATTTAAAGAGTTATGCAGAAGATTATTTAGGAGAAAAAGTTACTAAAGCAGTTATAACAGTTCCTGCATACTTTAATGATTCACAAAGACAAGCTACTAAAAATGCTGGTAAAATAGCAGGATTAGAAGTAGAAAGAATTATCAATGAACCAACTGCTGCAGCTTTAGCATATGGTCTTGATAAACAAGAAAATGCACATACAGTACTTGTATATGACTTAGGTGGAGGAACATTCGATGTATCTGTTCTAGACTTAGGTGATGGTGTATTTGAAGTTAAATCTACTGCTGGAAATAATAAATTAGGTGGAGATGACTTTGACCAACGTATCATGGACTGGATGGTAGAAGAATTCAAGAAAGAAAATAAAGTTGATTTAAGTAAAGATAAAATGGCAATGCAAAGATTAAAAGAAGTTGCAGAAAAAGCTAAGAAAGATCTTTCTGGTATGACTACAACTCAAATATCTGCACCATTTATCTCTCAAGGAGAAGATGGACCACTTCACTTAGATATGACTTTAAGTCGTGCTAAATTTGAAGACTTAATTAGAGACTTAGTAGAATCTACTTTAGGACCTGTAAGACAAGCTCTTAAAGACGCTAAAATTAAGAAAAAAGATATTGATAAAGTATTATTAGTTGGTGGATCAACTCGTATCCCAATGGTACAAGAACTTATTAAGAAAGAACTAGAACAAGAACCATCTCGTGAAGTTAACCCAGATGAAGTTGTTGCTATGGGAGCATCTATTCAAGGTGGAGTATTAACTGGTGAAGTTAATGATATCGTTCTACTTGATGTAACACCACTTTCATTAGGACTTGAAACATTAGGTGGAGTTATGACAACTCTAATTCCAAAGAATACTACAATTCCAACAAGTAAGAAACAAGTATTCTCAACAGCCGCTGATAATCAACCAGCAGTAGATATTCATGTACTTCAAGGTGAAAGACCTATGGCAGCTGATAACAAATCTTTAGGAAACTTCCAATTAACTGGAATTCCTGCTGCACCTCGTGGTGTACCACAAATCGAAGTTACATTTGATATTGATGCTAATGGTATCGTAAATGTTAAAGCAAAAGATTTAGGAACTAACAAAGAACAATCTATTACAATTACTGCTTCAACAAATCTATCTGACGAAGAAGTAGAAAGAATGATGAAAGAAGCAGAAGAAAATAAAGAAAAAGATGATAAACGTAAAGAAGAAGCTGAAACTAGAAATGATGCTGAACAATTAGTATTCCAAACTGAAAAATCTCTAAAAGATTTAGGTGATAAGATTACTGATAAAGAAAGAGAAGAAGCAGAAGACTTAGTTAAAGAATTAAAAGAAGCTCTTGAAGGTGATGACATCGATGAGATTAAAGAAAAGAAGGAAGCTCTTCAAGAAAAAGCTATGGCACTAGCAACTAAAGTATATGAAAATATTGCTAAAGAACAACAAGAAGCACAAGCAAACGAAGATAACGACGATAAAAAAGATGATGTAAAAGAAGCTGACTACGAAGAAGAATAATAAATAAATTATAAGATAAGTTCTAGTTTAGGCTAGAACTTTATCTTGTATAAGAAAGGGCTACTATGAATAAATATAAATCAAGAAAAGATGTACCTGAAAAATATAAATGGGATTTAACTGATTTCTTTAAAGATGATAAAGAATTTAATATAGAATTTGATTCAGTAAAAAAAGAAGTATCTAATCTAAAAAAATATGTAGATTGTACTAAAGATGCTAATAAATTATATGAATTCCTAGATAAAGATATTCATACTGTATCTCGACTAGAGAACTTATATATTTATGCTTATCTAATAAATGATCAAGAATTAGGAGTTTCTTCTTCTATTGAAAGAAAAGCTAGTACTGAACAACTTATGGCTACATACAGTACAAATATTAGTTTCTTTGAACCAGAATTATTGGAATTAAATAGTACTGATTATAATAAGTTATTTAAAGATAATAAAAAACTAAATAATTATAAATTAGTACTAAATAAAATATATCGTAATAAAGAGCATATATTATCTGAAAGAGAAGAAATAATTATAAATGAATTAACAAGTGCAATGGATCATTTTGAAGATATGTCTAGTACTATGTTAAATACTTTAAATAATTATGGCACAGTTAATGGAGAAACACTTACTACTACTAATTATCGTTTATATATGAAAAATGAAGATAGGAATTTAAGAAAAAGTGTTAGAGAGCAATTTAGTAAAGTACTTGATCAATATAGTCCAGCATCTGCCCAATTCTTAGATTCATTTGTAAAAGGTGAAGTAGCAGTTTCTAAAATACATAAACATAAATCTTGTTTTGATAGAAAACTATTTAATCAAAATATGCCTAAAGAAGCATATAATACTTTAAGAGATACAGTAGAAGAAAATGCTAAAGTATATCAAAAATACTTAGATTTATTAAAAGAAACTAAAGGATATGATAAGTTATACCCATATGATTTATCTTTAGAATTAACTAATAATAATAAAGAGTACTCTATAGAAGAAGCACAAGAACTATGTTTAAATGCTTTAAAACCTTTAGGAGAAGATTACTTATCTCATTTTAGAAAAGTATTTGATAATAGATATATAGATTATGCTGAATATAAAGGAAAATGTTCAGGTGGATATTCATTTGCACCATTAGATAAAGATTCTAGAATATTAATGAGTTATAATTATGATTTAGACTCAGTATCTACTATAATTCACGAAGGTGGACATAATGTTCATCATCAATTTATATCAGAAAATAATCCATTACAATATAGAGAAGTATCATCTTTAGTATCAGAAGTAGCTTCTCTTACTAATGAATGTTTATTAAGTTCCTATTTAGCTAAGAATGGTAGAACTAAAGAAGAAAAACTTTCTGGTATAAATAATATAATAAGTGTAATTAATTCTAATTTATTTGGAGCAGTAAGAGAAGGACATATAGAAGAAGATTTCTATAATTTAGTAGAAAAAGATGGTACAATTACTAAAGATTATATGAATAAAATATCTTTAGAATCTATTAAGAAATATTATGGAAATAAAGTAGAATTAGATAATTATTCACCTCTTTCTTGGATAAGAAGAAGTCATTATTATATGTTTTTCTATTTATATTCTTATGCTTTTTGTATCGCAGTAGCGTCTTCAGTTGCTAAAGAAATATTAGATGGAAATAAAGATATGTTAAATAAATATATTAAATTCTTAAGTACTGGTGGAGATGTATGGCCAATTGATGCATTTAAAGTACTAGGAATAGATTTATGTAAGAAAGATGTATATAAAAACGCTATTAAATACTATGAAGATATGATAGATTTATATAGAAAAATAGAAAAGGAGAATTAATATGGCAGAAAAACGTGATTACTATGACGTCTTAGGTGTATCTAAAAATGCTTCTCAAGATGAAATAAAAAGTGCATTTAGAAAACTAGCTAAGAAATACCATCCAGATATATCTAAAGAAGAAAATGCTGCTGAAAAGTTTAAAGAATGTGAAGAAGCATATTCAGTACTTTCAGATGAAGCAAAACGTAAACAATATGATCAATTTGGGCATGCTGCCTTTGACCAAGCACAAGGATTTGGAGGAGGTCAAGGAGGATTCTCTGGATTTAATGCTCAAGATTTCGACTTTTCTGATATCTTTGATAATATCTTTGGAAATAGTTTTGGATTTGGTTCTAGTGGTGGTAGAGGAAGAAATGCTAAAGCTAGAGGTGCAGATCGATTAATAAAAGTTACACTAGATTTTGAAGAAGCTGTATTTGGTTGTGATAAAGAATTAAATCTAGATGTAGTAGAGGAATGTAGTGAATGTTCTGGTAAAGGTGGATTTGATGAAGAAACCTGTTCTAGATGTCATGGTAGTGGTACTATAACAGAACAATCTAGAAGTATCTTTGGTAGTTTTATGTCTCGTACTACATGTCCTGATTGTAATGGTACAGGAAAATCATTTAAAAAGACATGTAAGTATTGTGGAGGAACAGGAAGAACTATTAAGAATAAAACTATTACTGTAACTATACCAGCAGGAGTAGATAATGGTAATAGATTAAGACTTACTGGTAAAGGTGAAGCTGGTACTAATGGTGGACCTAATGGAGACTTATACTTAGAATTTTATATAAGAGATCATAAATTTTACCAAAGAGTTGAAGATGATATCTATTTAAAAGTACCATTAACTATTGTAGAAGCTACTTTAGGATGTAAGAAAACAATACCTACTCTTTATGGTAATATTAAACTTAATATACCAGCAGGAGCTAATTCAGGAGATAAACATAGAATAAAAGAAAAAGGTATTAAAAATGAAACTAATAGACATAAAGGTGATATGTATGTCATCATCGATGTTCAAACTCCTGATTACTTAGATAGAGAACAAAAGAAAATATTGGAAAGACTTGCTGATACAGATCTATCTAATCCAGAAATAAATAAATTCAATAAATTTGTTAAAGAGAACTAGTAATAGTTCTTTTTTTATTGGTATAATAATTATTGGAGGACATTATGAAAAAGATAGTTTTATTTGGATTGTTTATTATATCTCTTGTATTAATTACTGGGTGCAATAATAAACATAATTATACTTTAAAAATCACACAAAAAAGTTGGTCTGGATGGCTTGAAGATTATGCAGAAGTAGAAAATAGTTATGAATTTAAAATAAAAAAAGGTAAAAAATATAAAGTGGATTCTGAATTAGAATTTATAATTAAAAATATTAATAAAGATAGTATTGTAATAGAAACTACTTATCCATTTTCAGATTCAGAAAACGGTATTGATCTTAATACAAAGAAAAAAGAATTTACAATAAAATTAGGTGAAGAAAAAATTCTAGAAACACCTACTATGGATGCTGGATTTATCTATTATTTATATTTAGAAAAGAAATAATATTGGTATAAACATATGTTTGAGTTGTGGGCAAGAAAATGGCCTGTAGATGGCAGAGGATTTCCATATGAATTAGTTACTAGTTTTGATAGAGAAGAACAAAAATTTTATATGGTAGATAGATTAGATAAAAGTGTTTGGAAAGAAGCTATGGTACTAGATGATAATAAAAGTGCTATATTATTTCGTGAATTTGAAAAACCTAAAACTAAGAAAATAGGTACTAAGGAGCAATAGCTCCTTTTAAAATGCAATAAATATAATAAAGTGTTATAATTATTATAGAGGTGCTCTTATGAAAAAAGATATTGAAGATTTTATTAATTACATCATATTTGAAAAAAGATTAAGTAAGAATACATCTGCATCTTATTCTAAGGATCTAGAGAAATATGAAGAATATCTAGAAAAGAAAAAAATATATAATACTTCTGATATTAGTAAGAGTGATATAGAAAGTTATATTGAATACCTAAATAAAAATGAATCAGTTAGTTCTATAGCTAGAAAACTTACTACTATTAAGTCTTTTCATAATTATTTATATCAAACTAAAAAGATATCAGTAGATGTTGCTGAAACTATAGAAAGGCCTAAATTAAGAAAAAAATTACCTAGTGTATTATCAGTAGAAGAAGTAGATAGATTACTAGATATCGAGTGCCTTACTCCGATTGACTACCGTAATAAGTCTATGCTAGAATTAATGTATGCAACTGGACTAAGAGTTACCGAATTATTAGACTTAAAAATAGGGGATATTGATACAGAAAACTGTATTGTAAGAGTCTTTGGTAAAGGAAGTAAAGAACGTATCGTACCAGTTGGTGAATATACATTAGATTCATTAAGTAATTACTTAGAAGTAAGAGGTCAATTGCTTAAAAATAGAAGTTGTGAATATTTATATTTAAATAGTCAAGGTGGAAGACTTAGTCGTTTTAGTTTCTTTAAGATTATTAAGAAACTTCTAATGGAAAAAGGAATACATAAGGATGTATCTCCTCATTCATTAAGACATAGTTTTGCGACTCATATGCTTGATTATGGAGCAGATCTTCGTAGTATACAAGAACTTCTTGGTCACTCAGATATCGCAACTACTAAAATATATACACATATATCAAACAATAAGATAAAAGAAGAATATAATGAATATCATCCTAGAAGTACAAAGGAGTGATTAGGTGAAATTTAAAAGAATATTTGTGCTTATACTTGATTCCCTAGGAGTAGGAGAAGCACAAGATGCTGATAAATATGGAGATAATGGTTGTAATACCTTAAAACATATAATAGAAAACTACGATTTATATATCCCTAACTTAGAAAAACTTGGTTTTCTTAATACCCTTACTTTAGAAGATAAAGAAGGTGTAGATGCATATTATACAATTGCTAAACCTACTAATATAGGTAAAGATAGTTTAACTGGACATTATGAAATAGTAGGTATTAAAAGTGAAGTACCATTTAGAACATTTAGTGAAAGTGGTTTCCCAATTAGTTTAATTGATAAAATTGAACAAGCTACTGGTAAAAGAGTAATTGGTAATAAAGTTATGAATGGAGAAGAAATAATTAATGAACTAGGAGATCGTCATATGGCATATGGATCATTAATTGTTTATACTTCTGCTGATTCTACATTACAAGTCGCAGCTCATGAAGATATCGTACCAATTAGTAAGTTACATTCTTACTGTGAAAAGATTAGAAAGATTACTATGGATGAAGATATGCAAATAGCTCGTGTTATTGCTCGTCCATTTAATGGTAAATCTGGTAAATATAAATTTATTAATGGAGATAGAGTAGACTTTGCAGTTAAACCTCCAGCTAAATCAATTTTAAATAGCTTAGAAGAGAATGATTTAAGTGTAATATCTATTGGTAAGATTGCTTCTATCTTTGATGGAGAAGGAATTACTAAAACTATTAAAGGATCTAAAAATAATATAGATACTATTAATAAATTAACTGACATTATGGAAAAGAACTTTACTGGATTATGTCTTGCTAATCTTAGTGACTTTGATACTTTATATGGCCATAATCGTGATGTTGAAGGATATGGTCGTGCTATAGAAGAATTAGATGTAGAAGTTCCTATGATTCTTAATAAATTAAATAATGATGACTTGTTTATAATTACTGCTGATCATGGAAATGATCCAACATTTGCTGGAAATGCACATACAAGAGAAAATGTACCAGTTATTATATATGGTCGTAATTTTAAAGAACCAAAGAAATTAGAGCCATTTGAATCAATGGCAGATATAGCTGCAACTATTGCTGAAAACTTTGAAATAGAATCACCTGTAATAGGAAAGAGTTTTCTTGAGTTATTAAAATAGGAGGATTTTATGAGTAGAGAAATTCCTAAAGAAAAAATGGATCAAATGATTGAGTTTTTAAATGCTCACAAAGTTCAATATGGTAGAACTTCAGGACAACAACAATTAATTGAAGAAGAAGAGATATTTACTCCATTACATGAATTTATAATTTATGAATTACCAATGGCCTTTCAATATAGAAATGTATATCAATCATATTTTAACGAAATATTATCTTGGTTTGATGTCTTTGACAAAGAAGAAGATCCATATACGATATTCGCTGATACTATTGAAAGAAAATTTGGTAGTTTAAAAGGTCGAAATATTATTGAAATAGGTTGTGGACCAGTTCCTGCTTTATCTCGTAGATTAGCTGAAAGAATGCGTGATAATGATGGTAATATAGTTGGTTCAATTACTGCATATGATCCAGATATCGTAATAGATCCATCTGAACTTCCTGGAGTAACATTAAAAAGAGCTCTATTTGATGAAGATACTAAAATACCTGAAGATGTTATACTTGTATCTATGACACCTATTACTCAAGTAATACATATTATAGAGTTTAAAGTTAATAGTGAAAAGATTGCTAGTATCGTTCAATTAGGTATAGATGAAGATGAAGAAATAAGGTTTTCTTTAAAAAGTGATCATCCTTATGGAATAATGACACTTAGCCATGAACCAAGTAAGTATTCTAAAAGAGATGAAAGAGTTATTACTTATTTAGGAGAAGATAACGGTAATAATACTGATCAAAATAATAGAAGCAAATAATGCTTCTTTTTTTATGTAAAAAACTATACACTCTAATTTAAAATATGCTATAATTACTTTGAATAGGTATAATCAGATGGTTATTATACACAAACTATTCGCTTAAAAAATCTTAATAACGGAGGTATAAAATGGGATTTATTAAAGCGTTTACAGGTGCCCTAGGTGGTACATTTGCTGACCAATGGCTAGATTACTATATGCCAATGGATGGTGTTCCTGCAACTGCAGCAGTATTTAGAGCTGTACCAAAAGGAACAAATAATGGAAGAGGAGAAAACACTAAAGGTAACGATAATATCATTACTAATAAAAGTAAGATCTTAGTACCTGAAGGAACTGCTCTAATTACATTACAAGATGGACAAATCACAGGAATGATTGCTGAACCAGGAGGATATGAATTTAATTCTGATGATCCTAACTCTCAATCTCTATTTGCTGGAGATGGTATTGTTTCATCATTAATTAAATCTTCATGGGATAAAGTAAAATTTGGTGGACAACCAGGAGCTCAACAATTAGCATTCTATGTTAACTTAAAGGAAATTCCTAACAATAAATTTGGAACTCAAGCTGAAATTTATTGGGATGATGCATTCTTTGGAACTCAAGTAGGTGCTGTTACTCGTGGTACTTATACATTAAAGATTGTAGACCCACTATTATTTGTTAAGAACTTTGTTCCTCAAAAATATTTAACTGCTACTGCAGAACCATTTGATTTTGCAGATATGGATAATGATGCAGCTAGTCAATTATTTAATGAAGTAGTTGGAAGTCTTTCTGCAGCATTCTCTAATTATACAAACGATCCTTCTAAAGGAAACAGAATGAGTAAGATTCAAGGAGATCAAATTGGATTTGCTCAAAGTTTATCTCAAGCTGTAGATGAAGGATATCAATGGAAAACTGATCGTGGATTAGAAATCGTTAAAACAGCAATTCTTGCAATTGAATACGATGAAGATACTAAGGCTCTAATGAGCGACGTTAAGAAAGCTGACGCTTTATCAGGAGCTCGTGGAAACTCATTTATGCAACAATCTGTTGCTCGTGGAGTTCAAGCTGCTGGTGAAAACGGTGGTGGAGCTGGTATGGCATTCATGGGAATGGGAATGGGTGCTGCTGGTGGAATGATGGGTGCTATGCAACAACCTAACACTGGATCAACTTACCAACCTAACTTCGGAGGACAACAAGCTGCTGCTCCAGTTGAAGCTGCACCTCAAGCTGCTCCTCAAGAAGATCCAACAACTAAATTATTAGAAATGAAAAAGTTACTAGATGCTGGTGCTATTTCTGAAGAAGAATATAACCAAGTCAAAGCTAAACTTTTAGGACTATAATATGGATGAGGCTACAAAGAATGAAATGCCTACAAACGAAGTAAAAGAAGAAGAAAAAGTAGTAGAAAGTGCTACTAAAGTAGTACAAACAGATACTGGTGCTAAAGATGGACAAAATAAATGTCCTAAATGTGGATCAACTGATATATCTACAAGTATTAAAGCTGGTCGCTTAAGATGTAATTTCTGTCGTTTTGAATTTGAACCTGAAAAGGTAGAAGGATTAGAAACTGATATTTCTAAACTAGAAGGACAAGTTATGGCATCTGGAGCATCAGATATTATTGCAGATACTAAAGATGTATTAACATTTAAATGTAGTAGTTGTGGAGCAGAAGTAGTAATTGATACTAAAGATGCTTTACAAGCAAGATGTCACTGGTGTCGTAATACTTTGTCTGTTAATCAACAAATTCCAAATGGAGCTGTTCCAGATGTAGTTTTACCTTTTGCTATTACTAAAGATCAAGCAAGAGCTAAAATAGAAGAATTTGTAGGTAAGAGAAAATTTTTTGCTCATCCAATATTTACAAAAGAATTCAATGCTAATAACGTTATGGGTGTATATTTCCCATATATGTTAGTTGATGTTAATGCCCATGCTGATTTCAAAGGTGAAGGTGAACATCAAACAGGAATGTATTATGTCAGTGTTGGAGAAAATAGAAGAGAACCTCGATATAATGCTGATAGATATCATGTAGAACGTGATTTTGATATTACTATTAATGGTTTATCTATTGAATCTAATTCATCTAGATTAGATAATACAGATAAAACTAAAACTAATAATATTATTAATTCTATTATGCCTTTTGATACTGATAAATGTGTTAAGTATAATGCAAACTATTTAAATGGTTACACTTCTGAAAGAAGAGATACTAACGTTGAAGGTCTTAAGACAATGGTAGATAAACAATCTAAAGATATTGCTAGGTTTGCTGCTAATGATTATTTAAAGAATTATGATAGAGGAGTTAAGTGGGATACCCAAAACTTTAATATTAAAGGACAACAATGGGTAACTGCATATCTTCCTGTATGGTTATATAGTTATTATCAAAAAGATAAAAATCTAATGCATTATGTTGCAGTTAATGCAAGAACACAAGAAACTATGGGTAGTGTACCTATTAACTATACTAAGCTAACTATTGTATCACTTATAGTAGAAGTAATTTGTTTCTTTGCATTCTTAACTAATATCCTAGATGATTATAGTTTCGTATTCTTATTAGGTGGAATTATATTCTTCTTTGTTATGAAAGGTAGATATAGAAATTCATCTGCTAGACATGATTATGAAAATACTACTAAAAAGAATGTTACTAATATGAAGACTGTGGATAATTTTTTAAAGAGTTATAAAGGTCTTAAAAATTCTAGAATAGAAGGACAAAATAACTATAGTCTTGAAGGAAATAACAATAAAGATGTAGTTAGTGCTTTAGGTAAAGCTTTAATTGGTTCACCTACTGCAGATAATGATCTTGTTGGATTTGTAAAAGACTTAGATAAAAATAAAGATAAAGTTAAAGAAGATAACAAATAAGTTATCTTCTTTGATTAATAGAGGAGAATATGAATAATAAAATATTCAAATTATTATGTAGTATTCCAGTAATACTTGTAGCAATCTATTTTATACCGTTTTTAGGCGTATGTTTAATGATATTCAGATATTTTATCTATCATAATGAAAAAGGCTTTAAAATGCCTATTACGTTAGTTATAACAGGTATTATTATATTAATCCCTAAAGTATTAGAATCAATTATAAGAAATTTTAAATTAAAAGTAGAAATACCATATTTAAATGATATTTTAAGTTATGAATTATATCCTAACTTAATTAAATATAGTAAGTTATTAATTACTTTAGGTATTATATTCTTAATATTATCTTATATAATTAAAAATTTATTAAATAGGGTAGGAAATAAAATAGAAAGTAAAGTAAATGACTTTGTGGAAGAAGAACATAATAGAAGCCAAGAAAACGATTTAAAAATCAAAGAAAAACAAGAAAAAGCTAAGAATACTCACGCAGTACATTGTCCTTACTGTGGAGCAGTTACTATATTAACTGAACAAACTGGAATATGTAAGTTTTGTCGTAAACCAATAGAGTACAAAAAATAATGTACTCTTTTTTATTTTTATTTTATAATAATTTTAGAAAGCAAGTGATATTATGAAATTAAGAGATCTTACAGACGAGGAAATAAAACTTCTCCAAGATTTTGCTAGAAACAACCGTATGTATGTTCAAAGACAAGCAAATCCATCTATTTTAAATTATTATTTTAAAGATCGTCCAGGACAAGATTCAAGACAAGAACAAATGTACGATTGGTTAAGAATAAGACCTAATGAAGATAGTATATATCATTTGACTGCAAAAGATATTGTTGAAGAGTATGGAAAAGATTTCTTGAAAGCTGTAAGAATTATTGAAGTAGGAAGTGGATTCTTACCAACTTTATCTGAAAGATTACTAGAATTAGTTCCTGAAATAAGTAGAATAGATGTATATGATCCTGTTTTATATACAACTATATTTGATAGTAATTTAGAAAGAAGAAACAGATTAGAAAAGATGGTTCTAATAAATGAACCATTTACTCCAGAAGTACCAATAGATAGCAAAAAACCATCTCTAATTATTTCAAGGCATCCATGTCCAGGAACACCAGCTATTATTGATGTAGCAGGGGAGAAGAAGTCAGTAGAGCTATACTGTGTATTGTGTCGATGCAATACCAAACAAATGAGAGAAGGTACCCTATCATACTATACTGATAGAAGAATAATTAATGGTCCTAATTATTCTCCTAAGATACATATCATCGGACAAGGAAATTTAGAAGAAGAGGGTTTCGATTTTAAATGGTATGATCAAACATATTATTCTTTAAAAAAGTATAGACCAGAAGTAATATCAAAAAAACTAAAACAATTTGGGCAAAGAGAAGATACTGTAATACTCACTAATCCTACTAGACTAAAATAAATCACCCTACTTTAAAACTAGAGTAGGGTTTTTATATATATACCTTATATTATATATAATATGGTTATTATATTATAACCTTATTAAAATATATAATAAGGTTAATACACGCGTTATAACCTTATTTAAATAATATAATAAGGTTATAAGCATACATGATTGTCTATGAGCTCGAACTCAAGCTCATTCATACATTACAAGCACTACATCGTAGTGTTTTCTTATGTGTTTTGGTTCTCTCTATCAAGAAGACTAATCTAATTACCAAGAACAAAATTTATAGCTTAAAAGCAACATAATATCAATTATAGGAAGTTAATCTTCGAATAAAAAAGATAGTTTAATAGACTATCCTTTTTTTATTCTTAGTACGTTAGCACCAATATCAGTATCTTGATCTACATCAGTTAGTAAGGTTCTGACTTTATTTACAGCACTCATGTTAATCATTGATACTGCTTCAATATCACGTATTCTTATATCATCAGGAACTAGATATATTTCTTCAATTCCTGAGTAGTAAAAATATGATCCATGTGATTCTTCTAAAGATGCACCAGAGTTACATCCAGCACCCATAAAGGTTACATCATATACTCCAATTCCTTCCATTGGTTTAAGATATATTCTTAAGTCACCAACGTTATATAATACTACATCTCCTTCTCCATTTGAGATAGCAAATCCAAATGATGTTTTAGCTCCATATAAAGATGCTTGTCTCATATTGCTAACAATAGATGCCATTCTTTCGCTATACTTAGATGAATTAATATCAGTTTCTCTTTCGTATCTAAACCATTCAGTAAATCTAGAAATAAGCTTTTGACTGTTTTCTTTATTATTACTTTGAGCCATAGCCATTAATTTTAAATCTTGGTCATACTTATTCTCTACTCTACCAGATACTAAGAAGCTTCCGTAGATTGTATTTGTTTCAGAGTCACCAGTAATAACTTTACCTGCATATTCTGATTTAACTAATTTTACTTCTTGAGGTATTAAACTATTAAACCAATCTCTTAAAGAAAAATTCTTCATATACTATCTCTCCTTTCCGTCCAATATGTTGATATTATATCATAAAAAGCCTTATATAAAAAGGAAAAACGCCAATAAAAAAAGATATCTTTCGATATCTCTTATACTTTTCTAGATTGAATTTCAGCTATTTTTTCTAATACTTCTTTAGCATTGTCTTCATTGATTTCATTATATCCTAATTCTCTTAATGCTTGTACTTTTGCTGTATTAAGTTCTTGTGTACGACTTAACTTTTCTTCATTCTTATGTTCAATATCTTGTACAAATCTTTGATGTGATTCTGCTAGCTTAGATTTAGAAGCACCACCATTATTATATAAAGTTAATCCAGAGAATAAGATACTTTCGAAGATAAATTGTTGTTCTTTATTAAAAGCAAATTCCATTGGATCAGTAAATCCCATAGATTTAGACATATATGCAAGTATATATTTAAGTTCTGGGTTAGTCTCCATTGATCTTAAATAATGATATAAATATAAATATGCATTATATGTTTCTTTAGTTTGATCATCTTGTAATTTTTCTTTCAATAAATTGATTATGTCACTAAGAAGTTCTTGTTCCTTTTTATTAAATCCTTTAAGATCAGCTATTATCTCACGATCTCCTGAATCTTTAACTCCATCATTAAGTCTTCCTTCAACAGCCATGATATAACTACTATCTATAGTTAGATTTTCAAGGTCTTTTTCTTCTTTAATATCTAATAGGCTTAATAATTTTGTAACTTTTTCTTTAGGCCAATCACTAAGTGAAGATAATGCTAAATAGTTATATAACATTTGACGTGAAACTCCTAAATATTTAGCAAGTCTTACCTTTGATATACCTAACTCATTTAATATGCTACCTAATTTCTCCATAATCTTTTACCCTCCATAATTTAATTTTATCATTTCTATTGACAATGTCAAGTGTAAAGTAAAATTTTATAGTAGATACCAAAGTTTTTCTTGATTTTTTCTAACTTCTTTGATAATACCCCCGCCAAGGCATTGTTCTCCCAAATAGAAAACACATGCTTGTCCTGGGGTTACTGACTTAATATTATCGTATTTAACCAAGATATTACCATCATCTAAGTATTCTAATTCAACTGGATAATCATCAGCTCTATATCTAAATTTAGCCGTACATTTAGTAGGTCTCTTATCACAGTTAAAGTTAATGTCTTCAACAAGACAACTATCAGATAATAAATATTCATTATCTTCACCAAGGGCAACATATAAAATGTTTTTATCTAGATTTTTACCTACTACAAACATTCTATTTTCATATCCACCAATATCTAATCCTCTTCTTTGACCAATAGTGTAGTACATAAGTCCTATATGCTCCCCTACTCTTTCACCAGTTTCAATATTTATAATGTCACCTTTTTGATTAGGTAAGTAATTCTTTAAGAATTCTTTGAAATTTCTTTCTCCAATGAAACATATACCGGTAGAATCTTTCTTTTTAGCAGTTACTAAATTATATTGTTCAGCAATTCTTCTTACTTCAGGTTTTTCTATATCACCTAAAGGAAAGATTACATTTTTTAATTGTTCTCTACTTAATTGAGATAAGAAATAAGTTTGATCTTTATTTTTATCTTTACTACGGTATAAATCTCCATCTACCATTTTAGCATAATGACCTGTTGCGATATAATCTGCTCCAAGACGTTCTGCTTCTTTAATAAAGCAATCAAATTTAATATATTTATTACACATTATATCAGGATTAGGAGTTCTACCTTTATTTAATTCATCTAAGAAATAAGTAAATACATAATCCCAATATTCTTTAACAAAATCTATTCTATGAAGCGGAATACCTATAGTTTCACATACTTTAATAGCATCATTATAATCTTCTTCTTGAGGACATATATTATTGTTTAATGTAGGATTACCTAGAATATCATTATTTACACTAGCATCCCAATTACGCATAAACAGTCCTTCTACATCATATCCTTGTTCTTTTAATAGGATTGCTGCTACAGAAGAATCTACTCCTCCACTCATACCAATAATAACTTTTTTCATAGAATCACTTCCGAAATAATTATAACAAAATACTTATATTTAAACAAATAAAAAGAGTATTTAAAATACTCTTTTATTACCATCCTTTATCTTTATTAGTTATTTTAGTAGGTTCATAAACCATACCAGTAAACCATACTTCACCAGTATCTTTATCACGAATAATATACATGAATGGTTTATTGAAAATTAAATCAATCTTTTTAATAGGAACATCATAGATATAATCAAAGTCACATGATTCATTACCCATACCACCAATACTAGTTGCAGCAGCAGCTTTAATACCTTCATTAGAGAATTCAATAGTCGCTTTATGATCAGCTATTGCTATATGAGCATTTCCATTAGCAAGATTATTTAAATCAGCTTTTGAAGAATCAAATACATTAATTACACCAATTTTATTTAATGCAGGTTTTAAATCAAATGAATAATCATATTTAAACATTGGAACAAATCCAGTTAAATCTGTTACATATCCATCTTCAAAACTATCAAGATTAATTCCTTTTAACCCATCTAAAATAGTATTCATATCTTTAGCAGTTAAAGTATTAACATATTCATCTAAAGATATTTGAGTTGGCATAATACCAATATATTGAAGTGTTACTCCATTATAATTTTTTAAATCTTTTGCAAATACTTGTACATCCGAATCATAATAGAAAGTAAAATCAGTTGAACTACTTACATGTTTATAATTACTTTTGATATCTTTCATATATTGAGCCATATAAGTTTCAAGATCAGGATCATCATCATGTTCACAAGGATTTTCTTCAAGGAACTTTTTATATGCAGCAGAAACAGTGTTTCTTATATTATCTTCTCCTAATTCAGTTATGATATCATATTTATTTGCAACTGCACCAAATTCAACGCTTTTAGCATTAATACTATTATTAAATTTAAGTTCAGAATATCCAGTCATATCAAGAGTTCCAATACCTTTTCCAAATTTTTCATGTGGAAAAGATACTGCATAATAACCTAAATAATCAGAGTCATATATCTCATCTTCATTTTCTTCTTCCATAACACTTTTGCTTTGAATAGGATTTACCCATTCCATATCAATTGCTAGAGCATTAACTAATACAAAATCTAAATCTTTAATTGTAGCATCATCTACTAATCCATTGATTAATTTATTAGTTTTATTATTTACCCAAGAATTAACTGTATTAGCATTACTAAATGAATCATATATTACATCAGCATTATACTTTGTTTTTAAGTTATCTACATATGTAGTTTTAACATTATCTTTGAAACTATTCTTTACAAATAAAGCATTAGCAAATGATAAATTTTTACTATTAGTATAAGTTTTAGCAGAATATTCACCAATTATATCATCTATTTGTGTTTTAGTTTCTCCTGATGCTCCTTCACTTAGCATTTCAAGAGCATACTTTATTGATAATGGACTATATATAATATTCTTCTTATTATTATTGTCTTTTAAAAATAACAAATCAAATTCTGATAAATTGTATCCTTTTATCTTATAAGCTGATTCCACTTTTTTTGTTTCTGTTTTATTTTTCTTTTCAGTATCATTCTTTTCTTTATTATTATTTAATAAAAAGAATGCTCCTACACCACAAGCTACTAATAAAAGCAATACTATTAATAGTAATCCTTTTTTAGATTTTTTCTTAGGTGTTTCTTCAGCTACTGAAGTTGGTTCTTCAGTATTGATTTCAGTATTAACTACTTCTTCATTAACATTTTCATTTAAATTATCCATTTTTATTCTCACCTCTATTATAAGAATATCATATGTATAGAAAAAAAGATATGATTATTTACATATTTTATAATTAATATTATAATTACAAATGAGGTGTATTTATGAATAAAAGGGTTATTCAAGTAATTACAATAGTATTAGCAATTATTATGTTAGCATCAATACTAATACCTATGATATTACCAATAATACAATAAAAAATATCTTTTAGAGAAAAGATATTTTTTTATTCTTTAATAAATGAAATAGCTAACTTAAATAATACTATCGCAAAGAATAAGTAAGGTGCTAATTCATAATCAAATTGATAGATAGAATTAAGCAATAGATTATTAAATTGATATAAACTTAAATCTAATACTGAATAAAACGAATAATAAGATAGAATGGATAATAGTGCTGTTATACCTATAACTGTATAAGCATCATTATTCTTTTTATATTGGAAAAATTTACTAGATAATATATAAGTATAAGTAACATATATAAATGTAATTAAGAAATATGCTACTGCACTTATTCCTAATACTAATACATTATTAGAAAATATATTAGTTAATCCTCTATTTATAATATACTTAATCGCATCATTATATACATTGTACATAATAATATATATTGCTATATAGAATAATGTAATTATTCCATATACTAAATAATATTTAGTAGTATTTTCTAATTTCCTTTTTCTAGTTACTTTAGTTAATTTCTTTTCTATTACCGCAGGACCTAAAAAGAATAATGATAAATGTACTAGAAAAAACAAAGCAAAGAATAAAACACTCATAACTATCCCCTCTATTCTATTTAATTATATCAACTTTTTATTTTCTTTTCCATCATTTTTAATATATAATTAGATTGGTGGTTTTATGAAAAAGAAATATGATGTAATTATAATAGGTGCTGGTCCAGCAGGACTATTTGCTGCTTATGAATTAATTACCAAAAATAAAGATCTAAATGTACTTTTACTAGATCAAGGAAGATTTGCTGAAACAAGAGTATGTCCAATGAATAAATATGGAACTCAATGTAAGAATTGTAAGCCATGCCAAATACTTTCAGGATATGGAGGAGCTGGTACATTCTCTGATGGTAAATTAAACTTCATACCTAAACTAGGTAAAAGTGATTTATTTAAATATATGAATGAAGAAGATGCATATAAGATTATAGATGATTCTGAAGTAATATTTACTAAGTTTGGAATGGATGCTGAAATATATCCTAAGAATTTAGATGTTGCTGATGATATAAAGAAGAAAGTTGCCCTTTCAGGAGCAAGACTACTACTTATTAAACAAAAACACTTAGGAAGTGATCATCTACCTACTTATATTATGAACTTTACTAACTTCTTAAAAGAAAATGGTGTTGAATTACTAGAACAAGCCAATTGTACTGATCTACATAGTGAAAAAGAAAATAAACATATTGTAACTATTAAATATAAAGGTGAAGAACATAAATTAGAAGCTAGATATGTTGTAGTAGCTCCTGGTAGAACCGGAGCTAAATGGATTCAAGAAATAGCTGATAAGTACGATATACCTTATATATCTAGAAGTATTGAAATAGGTGTACGCGTTGAAGTAAGAAAAGAAATATTACAAGATTTATGTGATGTTATATATGATCCTACTATATTCATTAAAACAAAGACTTATGGAGATGAAATAAGAACATTCTGTACTAATCCAGGAGGATTTGTTACTAAAGAAAACTATTATGGATATATCTGTGTTAATGGACATAGCCTAAAAGATATTAAATCTAATAATTCTAACTTTGCATTTATATCTAAAGTAAGTTTAACTGAACCAGTAACTAATACTAGATTATATGGTGAATCAATTGCTAGAATTGCTAATGTATTAGGAGATGGAAAACCAATTATCCAATCACTTAAAGACTTAAAAGATGGAAGACGTAGTGAATGGCATAGAATTAATAAAGGATTTATTTCCCCTACTCTAAAAGATTGTGTAGCTGGAGATTTAGCTTTAGTATTACCTCATAGAATTATTACTAATATTATTGAAGGATTAGATAAATTAAATGAAATCATTCCTGGTGTAAATAACGGAGAAACAATTCTATATGGACCAGAAATAAAGTTCTTCTCTAATGAAATAGAAACTAATAATCAATTTAAATTAGAGAAATATGATGTTTACTTTGTAGGAGATGGAGCTGGTAAAGCAGGAAATATTGTTACTGCTGCAGCTACTGGTTTAATATCTGCAAGAGATATCTTAAAACAAGAAAAAGAAAATAACAAAAATAAAAAGAAGGATTAATTCCTTCTTTTTTATTTATCTCTTATTGTAGCATTTAATTTATTAGATACTTCTTCTATTATCTTATTAAATACTGTCATTACTTCAGTTTCTTCAAGAGTTCTTTCTGGATCACTAAATGTTAATGAATAAGCAATTGATTTCTTATCAGTATCTATATTTTCACCAATATACAAATCAAATATTTCTATATTAGTAAGTAGTCTTCCTCCACTATGCTTAATCTCTTTAACGATATCATCTGAAGTAATACTTTTATCTACTACAAAGGCGACATCTTTAACTATTTCAGGATACTTTGATGCTTCTTTATATTTTAATGGTTTAATAGTCTTTTCATATAAACTAGTAATAGATAGTTCTGCAACGTACACTTCATCTTTTAATTCATTAGGATGAACTCTACCAATAATACCAATGCATTCTTTATAATCTAGCATTATCTTAGCACTTATTCCAGGATGCATATTAGGTAACGTTTCACTAACAAAACTATATCTATTCTTAAATCCTAAGTAATCAAGTAAGTTTTCTACTATTCCTTTAATTACATAGAAGTCTACTTTAACTCCTTGATGTTGCCAATTATTTACAACATAGTTTCCTTTCATAAGGATTGCTGCTTTCATCTCTTCTGTATAACTCTTATCATATGTTTTAGATATTTCATAGATAGACACATCATCTACATGTCTAGCTTTATTATATAGATATGTATTTACAAGTGAAGGAATAATAGTTCTTCTTATAACAGATTTATCTACACTCATTGGATTAGGTAAAACTAAGGCTTCCTTATCAGTATAATTAAACTTATCTGCCATTTCAGGACTAACTAAAGTATAAGTTTTAGCTTCGTTAAGTCCAAGAGATCTAAGTCTTCTACTTGTTTCTTTTCTTATACCTACATCTCCTACATAAACTCCTCTACGAATAGGTACGACAGGAAGCTTTGAAGTTAGATTTTGATATCCATATAATCTACCTATTTCTTCAGCTATATCATTTACATTAGGATCAATATCTAGTCTTCTAGTAGGTATTGTTACAATAAATGTATTATCTTTAATTTCATATTTAAAATCTAATCTCTTAAGTTCAGTTTCTACATCAGAATTAGATAATTCAAGTCCTAGAATAGTACTAACTTCTTTTGAAGTAAATTCTACTACTTTAGGAGTCTTATCTATCTTATCATGTTTAACTGTTCCAGATAGAATTTCAGCATCAGCATATTTTTCTAGTAAGTGACATGCTCTTTCAATAGCCATATCAGTATATTCATAACTTAAACCTTTACCATAACGAATAGATGCTTCACTCTTTAGATTTAATCTATTAGATGTATTACGGATATTAATACCATTGAATATTGCACTTTCAATTAAAATATCTTTAGTATTATCATCTACATCAGTATTTTCTCCACCCATTACACCACCAATACATACTGGCTTTTTTCCATCTGTGATAACTATATCATCAGTAGATAGAATTCTATCTTGTCCATCTAGTGTCTTAATTGGTTCGTTCTCTTTTGCTTGTCTAACTAGAATAGTATCTCCTAGTTTATCTTTATCAAAAAAGTGTAATGGTTGACCAAATTCAAGCATAACATAGTTAGAAATATCTACTACATTATTAATAGGTCTCATACCAGCCGAAATAAGGCGTTTTTTAATGAATTCAGGGCTTTCCTTTATAATTACACCTTTTGCCATCTTACATGTGTAATATGGGCATTTATCGGTCTCTACAGATAGATTTATGTGATTAGATACATTATCAGATATTTCTTTATGAGTAATTTCTGGTAAATGTACTTCTTTATTTAAGATACATGCGATTTCATAAGCAAAACCTATATGATAATAACAGTCATTATTACGATGTTTATGAATATCTAGTTCATATGTTGTATCATCAGTTCCTAAATAAAGATTAGCATCCATTCCTACTTCTACATCACTAGGAAGTTCAGCAATACCTTTGTTATAGTTTTCTTCTGTTTTTTCTTCTAATCCTAGTTCAAATAATGCACATATCATTCCATTAGATTCTTCTCCACGAATTTTACCTTTTTCTATTTTGAAGTCTCCTGGAAGAACTGCTCCTGGAAGCGCTACTATTACTTTAATTCCTTTTCTAACATTAGATGCTCCACAAACTATTTGTGTAACTTCTTTACCAATATTAACTTGACATACATGTAAGTGATCACTGTTAGGATGATCATTACACTCTACTACTTCACCTATTACTAGGTTATCAATATGTTGAGAGTACACTCCTTCAACATTAATACCAGCACTAGTTACTTTTTTAGCTAATTCTTTTAAATCTTCATTTTCTATATCAATATAGTCTTTAACCCAATTTAAACTAATCATTATTACACATCCTTTCTATCGAATGCACGAAGTTCTCTTAAATCTGTTTGATAGAATGTTCTTATATCACTAATACCATATTTAAGCATTGCACATCTTTCAGCTCCAAATCCAAAGGCAAATCCACTCCATACTTTAGGATCAAATCCACAAGCACGAAGTACATTAGGATGAACTATTCCTCCACCAGCAATTGTAATCCATCCAGTTTGTTTACAAATATTACATCCTTTACCTTTACAATTGAAACAAGATATATCCATTTCTACTGAAGGTTCAGTAAATTGATAATAACTAGGTCTAAATCTAGTAGTAGTATCTTCTCCAAATAGTTTTTTAGCGATTACATCTATAGTTCCTTTTAAATCTACTAATGAGATATCATGATCTACTAGTAACCCTTCTACTTGCATAAATTGATGTGAATGAGTTGCATCATCTGGGTCTCTTCTATAAGTCTTACCAGGACAGATCATACGTACTGGTTCTTTACCTCCATTAGCGGTCATTACACGAGCTTGTACAGGAGAAGTATGACTTCTAAGTAGAACTTCATTATCTTCAATATAGAATGTATCTTGTGCATCTCTTGCTGGATGTCCTTTAGGTATATTTAAAAGTTCAAAGTTGTATTTATCTAACTCTACTTCAGGACCATCTACTACATCATATCCCATAGACATAAATACTTCTTCAAAATCTTCTACTACTTTTTCTAAAATATTAGGTGCACCATTTTCTATTTTAGTACTAGGAAGTGTTACATCTACTTTTTCATTTTCTAACTTCTTATTAAGTTCTTCTTCCTTAAATTTTACTTCTAAAGCACTTAATCTTTCTGTTAAATCATTTTTAAGTTCATTAGATACTTTACCTACTTCTTTTTTCTCTTCAATAGATAATTCATTCATATTTTTAGTAAGTTCAGTAATAAGACCTTTTTTACCTAAATATTTAACTCTTAAATCATTAAGCTCATTTAAATTCTTAATACTTTCTAATTCTTTTAGATAAGCTTCTTTTAAATCATTCATAATTTCCTCCTATATAATTAAAAAAGATGATACCTATAAGGGCGAAATAATTCGCGGTACCACCTTAATTCATAACAAAAGTTACCTTAATATCTTAACGCGATCAACGTTTAGTAAAACTAAAAGCTATAGGGTGAATTCATAGGACTTATTATTTATCTTTTCACCATACCGATAATTCTCTATCTAATAAGTTTATCTATTACTATTTCCTAATTATTGCCTCTTGCTATATAATATAACAATTTTATAAATAATTCAATTCTATTTTAATGAAACTACATATGGATTAGTAATAGATCCATCTCCTCTAGTATTAATAGTTAATCCACGAGATAAAAATATAACTAAATACATATTATTAGCAACATCATATTGAGCAGAATTAATTACATTTCCACCAACTACATAGAAATGGTTTACATCTCCTGCTGGAGAAGCAGTCCATATATTATTTGAAGAAGATAATCCAGCTATCCAGTTTAATTTATTACAACCAAAACTTGTAGTTCCTAGTGTAGATAGATTAAAAGAAGCAGATCCTGTTGATAAATTGCAATTATATTGTGGATCATGAGCATTAGCTGAAGCTTTCATATAATCCTCTAAAGTAATAGTTCCATATGGATAATTACTTTCATTTAAAATACTTAAATGATTATAATTATATAATTTTTGTAATGTATTAGTATCTGATGTAATATTACCTAAGTAATAATTACCACTAGTCATTTTATTATTATAGTCTAATCGAGAATACTCTTTTCTTAACTCGTTAAGAGCAATAGAACTTTTCCATCTTTGCAACTCAGTTTGACCAGCACCATTTTCAGTATCTATTTTAATTCCTGTAAGTACTTTATCAGTAATAAGCACTTTAACTGTACCATCTTGTTCAATAGATATAATTCTACCAGTTCTAGTACCAATCTTTATAAAATTCTTAGGACTAGAACCAACAAAGACATAACGTCCATCAATATTTTCATCAGCAACCAAAGTGTTTTGTGGACCATCTAATCCAAAAATATCAGTATAATCAAGAACTGTTTCTTTAACACTCGCTGTTGATGAAGAATAAGTACTACTAGCTTCATATCCCATACAACTGGTATATGCTTCATATTCTTCAGAACAACTTACTAAGTCTTCTGGATGATCATTGTATGTCTTATAACAAGTTTCTAAAGCGACTTGTCTATTAGAACATTTATTTACATATAATTTTTCATCATCTACTATCATTCTTTTAGAACTAAGACTACTATTCATAATTGTTAATATTAAATATAAGATTAAAATAATAATTATAAGTATTCCATATAACATAGTAGATATCGCAAACCCCTTATTATTTAGTTTTGTCATACTAGTCACCTATTATAATTATATATTATTATTTATTATTTTTAAAGATAATTATATATTTATCTCCATATTTACGTTCTTTTATTTTATCTAACTCTTTAAAATCATCTAAGTATAATTCATCTACTTCACATACTATTAAAGAATTATTATTTAATAAGTTATTATTAATCAAATACGTAATAACTTCATTTAAGCAATGCATCTTATACGGAGGATCAAGAAAAACAAGATCAAACTTAGTATTAATACTATCTAAGAAATCCAAGTAATCTTTATTAATAACATCAGAATTAATTACATTAAATTCTTTTAAAGTCTTCTTTAATGCATTAGTACATTCTATATTAGAATCATTAAAATAACAATATTTAGCACCATTACTAATAGCTTCTAATCCAAGAATACCAGTACCACAAAATAAATCTAAGCAAACTGAATCTTTTACATAATTTTGGATCATTCCAAAAAGAGATTCTCTTACTCTATCCATAGTTGGACGAGTACCTTCAATATCATAAGAATTAATATTTCTACCTTTTAAAGTACCACTAATTATTTTCATGAAAGCATCCCTTCTTTCTAGTTAAAGAATTAAGTCTTTTATTAATAGCCATAGTAATAAGTATAAGTTCTGATTCTTTCTTTTTAAATTCCATTATTTTAGGATCAGAATATATATCTTGTTTAAGTTCTAAGTATTTAGAATCAAATTGATTAGTCTTATTTAATAAAGATAACTTATCTTTTAGAATAGAATCATTATATATATCTAGTTTTAATTCTTGTATTCTTTTTATTAAATATGATTTATCAAAAATATCTATAACCTCATCTAATAATTTTATTAGTTCTATATCCATAAAACTTCACCAATAAAATTATAGCAAAAATAAAAGAGATTTCCATCTCTTTTACTTATTTATTATTCAGTTTTAGGTTCTTCAGCAGGAACTTCTTCAGCAACTGGAGTTGGTTCAACTGGTGTTGGTGCAGCTACTGGAGCAGCTGGTGCTTTTTTACCTTTTTTAGTTAATAGAACTACTACAACTAATACTGCTACTACACCTGCAGCTATGCATGCATATAACATTAAATTAGACTTAGTTCCAGCTTCAAATTCAAATGTAACATCACCTGTATGAGTATATAGGTTCCATGTTAATTTGTTTCCATCTTTCTTATCTGCATTACTTGAAACTAATTTTGGAACTTCAACAGTAAGAATAATTTCTGGTTCAGAATTAGAATAATCTGTATCATCATCTTCTTCATCATCGTCATCATCTGTTGTTACAGTCCATCCGTCATTATCATCAGTAGTATCAACTATTTCAGTATCATCTGTATCTGTAGTTGTTTCAGGACCAGTAGTTGTTACACCATCTGTTTCAGTTTCAGTTTCTGGTTCTGGTAATGGATCACTAGATACTGAAGAAATATTGAATTTGAATTTAGCAGAATATTTGTTTCCGTCTTTCTTAAAGAAATTTTTAGGTTCTTCTCCAGCAAGGAATTTATTTAAATCAACAGTAACTTCATCTTTACTACTTACTTTATCAATATTACTGTAAGATTTAGAAATCTTAATTCCTGTATATTGATCATCCTTATAATCTTCTACTTTAAATCCTGCATTTTCAAATTTCTTTCTTGTTTCATCTTCTACTCCACTTTGAGTAGCAATAATAGCTGATAGTTCCATCTTCTTATCATCAGTAATCTTCATATCAACATTGTATTTAACGCATCCAGTCATCATTACTAATACTAATAATACTGATAATAATTTTAAACACTTTTTCATTCTTTTCACCTCTCTATATTTTATAAATATAATATAACATGAATAAAAAATAAAAAAAAGAGAAAAACTTATTTTTCTCTACTTTTTATTGAATCAGGTGCTGAAGTATGATAACCATTCTTTTTCTTTCTGAAACTTCTACTTAATAATTTCTTTTTAAACTTATAAAAAGCAACTATTACAACTACAAGAATTCCAAGAGATATTACAGTTTTAATTATATCAGCAGCAGATATATTATAATCAACCTGTTCCTTATTTTCTGTTTTAGAATCATCATACTCTACTTTATCATCAGTAATATCTTTATCATAAATGATAAATGAATATTGAATAGTATTTACTTCTCCAAATTTTAAATCCCAAGAATAGGTATTACCTTCTACTTCAGTAGCATTATTTGTTTCTAATTTATATGGTAAAGTAATAGAATATTCTAATTCAATCATATCACTATAACTAGATATATCTACATTATATCCAGATAAAGCTTGATCAAAACTATCATTACTTAAGTAATAAGTAAAATTAGCAGTATAACGTGTACCATCTTCTAGTCTTTCTTTCTTAAATAATTTAATATCTTCTACTTTTCCATCAATTACTTTAGTAAGTTCTACTTCATCAATATTAGGATCAGATACTAAATCAATACTATCTACTTCTGCGATAATCTTAATACCGGTATATCCATCACCATCGTAATCTTCTACTTTATAACCATTATCAATATATTTTTGTTTTTCAAATATATCAGAATCATTATCTGTTTCTGAACCAGTATTAATCATTCCATTAATAACAGTTATTTTAAAACTATTATTAGTTTCTAGTTTCATATTACAATTGTTTTTAATACAACCAGTAAGACTAAATAATATAATTAATAGTATTATTAATCTTTTATTCATATTATCACCTAGAAATTATTATTATCTTCATCATACATATTATTATTTAAATCTAATGGATCTACTGGAGGAGTATCGAATCCAGAATTATCCATTGGCATAGGATCATTATACATATTATTTTCCATATTCATATCCATATTAGTATTATTATCAAATGTATCTTGAACAGAACTATCTAAACTAATATTAATATCATTATTGAAATCATTATTAATAGGTTGAATTATTTCGTTAGGATCACTACCTAATTCATTTTCAGTAGGAAGTGGATCGGTATTTGGTACTTCAATAATATCAGGAAGATTTTCTAAACTTTCAAATCCAGTAGGAGCTGGTTCAACATTATTATATGAAGTATCAAATGTTTGAGTTGTTTCAGGAGCAACTGGTGAATCATAATAATCTTGACTACCATCTGGAACATCTAAAGTATCATTCTTTTGCATAGCCATAAGATTATCACTATCAAAAGATGTTTCTTGATTATAATCCATAGATGGTATTCCTGAATCCATTGGTATTGGATCACTCATAACAGGTTCTGGATTTTCTACACTTGTATTCATATCCATACTAGTATCAGGAGCCACCGGTGTCATTGGTTCTGGTGTTGGTACTACTTCAGGAGCTGGAGTAGTATCATAATTATATTGTTGTGGTTCTTGATATGAATATGAAGTAGGAGAATTATCAAACATTCCCATTGCTTCCATATTACTTTGTTTACTCTTAGATCTCTTAGAAAGATTAACTATAAGTGCAATTAATAATATAGCTTCTATAACCCCTGCGACTATAAGAACTATTGTTGTAACTTGATCTTTATCAATATTACCAAATAAGAAATTATCAAAATCAAAATTAAATTTGATATAAGAATTTAAATCAAATAAAAACATATAATCACCTATTCTATTTTATCAATTGTATTATATCAAAATAAGTAAATAAAAAAAAGAGTTTTATAACTCTTTTTAAATAATTGAATCTAAATCAAATTTATCTAGTTTAATAATCTTATTCTTGTCTTTTAAATATATATATTTATCATCTATAGAATAACAAGTACATTTATTATCATCTATTTCTAACATAGTATTAGTAGGAAGAATAAGTACTTTATCTATATCTTTATTTAGTTCTATATCAGCTAATCTTTTCTCTTCTTCTCCATGAGGACAGAGATTAATATTTATAAATGATAATCCATCTAAAAAGACATAATTATTACTAATATTATGATCTATTTCATAATCAGATAAGCCTTTACTACATAGAACATTGGCTCCTGCAGATATTCCAACTAATATAGCTTTACTTTCTCTTAGAAGAGGTTCTAGATTAAACTCTTTTATAGAGTCATATAATTTCTTACTATCTCCTCCACCAAAATAAATAATATCAGCACTTTCTATTTTTTCTTTAACTATATCTGGATTATTTATAAGATTGCTCTTCTTTAAGTAAAATATATTACATCCAAGACTCTTATAATTTTTTTTCATTAAATCATAATAAGAATCTGAAAAAGATGAAGCTAGTCCAATAAATAAGAAATTAGGTTTTTCTTTATTAGTCTTTGCGACTATAACTCTATCAAATGGTTCAAGTTCATTAGGAGTATTATTTCTACCACAATTACCATTACCTATTAAGAATAAGTGCATTATTTAAATTCAAAGTAGAAATCTAAGATACGTACCATGTCTCCTTCTACTGCTCCCATTTCTCTTAATTTATCATCTATACCCATTCTTCTAAGTCTCTTAGCAAATCTCATAATAGCTTCTTCAGTAGTAAACTTCGTCATCTTAAATAATTTTTCTACTTCTTTACCTTTAATTACCCATTCATCTCCCTCACGAGTAATAGTATAAGGTTCTTCTTTCTTAAATTTATATAGTACATGAGATTCAAATTGTTCTTCTTCGAATAGATTTTGTTCAGGAATAGAATCAAGTAAATCTCCTAAGTAATCAATTACTTCAGTAAGACCTTCATTAGTTAAAGCACTTACTTCAAATATCTTTATAGATTTATCTTTTAATTTCTTTTTAAACTCTACTAAATTATCTTTAGCAGTTTCCATATCCATTTTATTAGCAATTATAATTTGTGGTTTATTTAAAAGATTCTTATTAAAGTTTTCAAGTTCTTTATTAATAATACAATAATCTTCATAAGGATCTCTTCCTTCAAAAGCACTCATATCAATTACATGAGCAATTACTCTAGTTCTTTCTACATGTCTTAAGAATTTATCTCCAAGTCCTTCACCTAAAGAAGCACCCTCTATAAGTCCTGGAAGATCTGCGATAACATAACTTTTACCATTAGTAGTTTTAGTAACTCCTAAATTAGGTACTAGTGTGGTAAAGTGATACTCAGCTATTTTTGGTTTAGCACGACTTACACAAGATATAATTGTACTTTTACCAACTGATGGCATTCCAACTAGTCCAACATCTGCCATTAATTTTAATTCTACTTTTAGTGTTCTTTCCTCTCCTGGTTCACCACTTTCTGCAAAGTTAGGTGCCGGATTAGATTGTGTTTTAAAGGCCGTATTTCCTCTTCCACCTCTTCCACCATAAGCAACTACTACTTCATCTGTTTTACCTTTTAAATCAGCTAAAATAAGTCCTGTTTCTGTATCAGTTATAACAGTTCCTTGAGGCACTTTAATTATTACATCTTCGGCATTTCTACCATCTTGATTCTTACCTTTACCATTTTCTCCTTTAGTACCTTTAATAGTTTTCATATATCTTAAATCTATTAAAGTATGTAGTCCTTCATCTACTTTAAAGATAACATTAGAACCATTTCCTCCATTACCTCCATAAGGACCACCCATAGGAATATATTTTTCTCTTCTAAAAGCAAGACATCCATCTCCACCATTACCAGCTATAACTTTAATAATAGTTTCATCTATAAACATATGTATCACCTACTTTATTTTATCATAATAAATATTTTTATCTGTAATTATTTTATCCATCTTAACATCATTAGTATCACTATCAATTGAATCAATTACTTGTTCTTCAAAACAAATGCCAATCTTAATAGCGTTATTATTTTCCAAATACTTGTCATAATATCCTTTGCCAAATCCAACCCTATTTAAATCTTTTCCAAATACAACTCCCGGAATAATAAATAGATCAATATCAGTAATTATTTCATTACTAATAGGTTCATCTATTCCAAAAAGAGATTTTTTATATTTAGTATTATTATCTATTTTATAAAAATTCATAATCGATTTATCTACTTTAGGTAGTACTACTGTTTTACCTAAAGATAATGAGTACTTAATTAATCTATCAGTACTTACTTCATTACCTAAACTTTTGTAGATAGCGATTACTCTACTATTAAGATAATCTTTATCATTAATAATACTACTAAATATTTTTAAAGATTTATCTTTTTTACTTATAATATTCTTTCTAATTCCTAAAAATTCTTTTCTTATTCTTTCTTTCATATTATCTCCATAAAATTAAAAAAGTAAGAAATCTCTTTCCTACTTCTCTACTGGGTAACAACTAGCTTGAGTTTTATCTTTTCCAACTCTTTCATACTTAACTACACCATCAACTGTAGTGTATAAAGTATCATCATTTCCACGACGTACATTTACTCCTGGAAATACTTTAGTTCCTCTTTGACGATAGATAATAGCTCCAGCTTTAGCTCTTTGTCCATCAGCTAATTTAGCTCCTAGTCTTCTTCCTGCTGAATCACGTCCATTAGAAGTAGAACCTTGTCCTTTATGGTGAGCAAATAATTGTATATTTAACTTTAAAAAGTTCATTAGTATTCCTCCTCTATCTTAATATTCTTAGGATAATCTTTTTCTAATTCCTTAAACAAAGAAATCATATTTTCTATTAGATTATCTACTATTTCGTTATGTTCATTTATAACGATTTCAAAATCATTTTCTTTTTCTTTGTAAGATATATAATCCTTATTAAATCTAAGAATTCCATTTATAGTAGTTGTCATAATACTTGATACGCTACTACATACTATATCTTTACCATACGTACTAAAGTCTGCATGCCCTAATATATTAATTTTATTAGTTGATACGACTACTTTAATCATAATTAACCTTTAATCTTTTTGATTTCAACTTTTGTATATGGTTGTCTATGACCCATAGTACGTCTATTACTTCTGTCTTTACTTTTATAAGTGAAGATTCTAATCTTTTTAGCTTTGTCATTTTTAACAATTTCACCTTCAACAGAAGCACCATCAAGATATGGATTTCCTACTTTGTCATCTACTAGTAAAACTTCATTGAAAATAACTTTGTCTCCAGCTTCTCCATCAAGTTTTTCTACATAGATCATGTCACCTTCAGTAACATAATATTGTTTACCACCAGTTTTAATTACTGCTTTCATAATATCCTCCTTTTATAGTATTCTAGACTCGCTCTCAAGGTACTTTCGTTTAAAACCTTTTTAATGCGGTTTGAGCTATAAAGGCTACAAACATATAAATAATATCATAAAGACCTTTTTTAGTCAAACAAAATCTAATTAAACTTGTTCATTTGTTTCATAATTTGATTAATTTGTTTTTGATTAGGTTTTCTACCCATTTGAAGCAT
>CAMIWC010000004.1 GCA_946402315.1 uncultured Clostridium sp.
CTAGAACATGGACAAACAAAGATAAAACAATCACAGTAGGATGTAGTGATGATTGTTCTGGATGTGTTCAAGATGTATTCTCAAAGAAAATCGATACTGATACTAAAAGTACAACTATTGAAATTGGAGACAATGCTGGTAAAACAAAAGAATGTAATGTCGATGCTTATGTAGATAAAACAGCACCTACATGTTCATTAACTGTAGTAGGTACTATTGGAGATAATGGTTGGTATAAAGAAGAACCAAGACCAGTAGTTAAATTAACTACCAAGAATGATAACCTTAGTGGAATATCAAGTTATGGTTTAGGAACATCTAAACACATATATGATTTTAATAAAGAAACAGAGTATGAAGTACAAGATGGTATAACAACAGTATATGGATATGTAATAGATAATGCTGGTAATGTAGGAACATGTAGTGTGGAAATCAAATACGACCCAGTAAAACCTACAGTTAAAACAGTTGATTATGGATATGTAGTATATCCTAAAGCAGATATTGCTTCTAAGAGTGGAAATACTATTTCTTTAAATAATATCACTGCTGAATATGGAAATATTTATGGTGTTTATGTATATATGAAGAGTGGTAATGGTGCTTCTTTAACAATCAAAAATAATACAACTACATTAAAAACTTTAACAGTACCTTCTTCAACATCTAAAGCTAAAATTTATTTTAATAATAGTAGATCATATGATAAATTGAAATTTATATTTGCAGATGAGGCTCAAGTAAGTAAAATAGATCGAATAGAATTATTAACAAGAGATGGAACAAGCGGATACTATACAAACCAAAATGTAACTTTATACATTAACAGTTCTGACTCTGTATCAGGAAAAGCAATGTACTCATTCAATGGAGGAATAACATTCCAAGAAGAAAATTATAAGACATATACAAAGAACGAGATTGTCATATTAGGAGCATCAGATACTTCTGGTAATATAAGTGATCTTGTTACTAAGACAATAGATAATATTGATAAAGTAGAACCTAAATGTACAGTTACATCAGGAAGTGCTACTGTAGTAACTCATGATAATGGATATTATTGGGAAAATGTACCAATGAAATTAACTAAAGATGATAATCCAGCAACTACCGATTATGCTATGTCTGGTACTAGAAGATTTGGATTAATTGCCAGTAACCAATTAACATATAATAATCTAGACGAAAATACACAAACTTTAGATACAAATGGTACTGTATGGTATGGATATGTTATAGACCGTGCTGGTAATACTAAAGAATGTGAACTTAATGTTAAAAAGGATACTCAAAATCCAGAATGTAATTTAAAATTAACTGGTACTCAAGGATTAGATCAATGGTATATATCTAATTCAGTAGATGTTACTTTTGATTACTATAGAGATAAAGATAAAGATGGTGTACAATCAGGATTATCAACTTATGATATCTCTAAATCAAATACCCCTTCTTATAATAAGACTACAAAATTAACACAAACTGCTGATACAACAAGTGTTACTTATTATGGATACGTAAAAGATAAATCAGGAAGAACTAATTCATGTAGTATAACGTTTAAGAAAGACTCAACAAAACCAACATGTACTATTACATCAACTGGTTCTCAAGGTACAAATAACTGGTACACTGGTGATGTAACAATCACAATTAATAATACTGATGAAACATCATTAGTAAAAGAATGGGATTTAAAAGAAACAAACACTGAGTCTTATAATAAAACTAGTACATTATATTTAAAAACAGATATCGCTAGTAAAACATATTATGGATTTGTAAAAGATAATGCTGGAAATACAAATACATGTAATCATACAGTTAAAAGAGATACTCAAGCACCAACATGTACTTTAGGTTTAGAAGGTACGATAGGTGATAACCAATGGTACACTACTAATGTTTTAGTTAAATTTAATCCAAAAGCAGATAATGTTAGTGGAATAGCTAATTTCCAAATAGATAAAACAAATTCTGTACCATCTTCATATGATAATACAGAAACTAAGACTCAAACTGCTGACACAACAAGTGTAACTTATTATGGACACTTAATAGATAATGCTGGTCATACTGGTTCATGTAATATAACATTTAAGAAAGATGCTACTAAACCAACATGTAGTGTTTCTTCTACCGGTACTAAAGGAGATAATAACTGGTACACAACTAATGTAGCTATTACTCATACTTATAGTGATGCAACATCTACAGTAGCTGGACATGATTTAACTACAAGTTCTACCGCTTCATATGGTGGTACATCATCAATTACTCTAAGTACTGATACAACTTCAACAATATATTATGGATATGTAAAAGATAAAGCTGGTAATACTGAAACATGTAATCATACTGTTAAGAGAGATACAGTTAATCCAAGTTGTTCTTTAGCCTTAGATGGAAATACTATTAATATTGATAGTTGGTATTCTGGACATACTACAGTTAAATTTGGATCTAAGACTGATGCCACTAGTGGTATAGCTGCTTTCCAAATAGATAAAACTAATGCTGTTCCATCATCATATGATGGAGCTGCAACAAAAACTCAAACATCTGATACGGTTGGAGTAACATACTATGGTCACGTTAAAGACTATGCTGGACATACTTCTAGTTGTTCTGTTTCCTTTAAACAAGATAGTGTAAGTCCTACCTGTGATATTGTTATTTCTTCTGGTACTAAAGGAAATAATGATTGGTATGTAACAAGTGTTACAGTAGAAATGAGAAATTATAATGATTCTGGTGGTACTGTTTCTAGCGGTGTTTATGAATATGGAGTAGGACAAACTGAACAATATGATATGAGAACAAGTAAAACTCATAGTTCTGATGGAAATCCTATTACTTACGGATGCTATATTGAAGATAAAGCTGGAAATAAGAGTAGTGATACTGTAACGTTTAAACGAGATGCTACTGCTCCTAGCTGTTTGAATCATATTACGAAAGATTATGATCCTAGTGGTATTTCTGGTACAATTGATTGTGTAGATAATACATCTGGATGTGCTACTGGATGGACAGGACGTTCATTTACAAATCTACAAGCCGGAATATCTACAGTAGTAAAAGATAAAGCTGGAAATGAAAATAGTTTATGTGGAGTAGATGTATTAACGGCTATAAGATATTATAGAAAGACATGTACTCAATACAAATATTGTGAAGCAGAAGCTTGTGGAGTAAAAACTTATAATATGTGTCATAGTTCTGACTGTCCATATACTAATATTTGGACGTGGTATGGATGTAGTGCAGAAACTGATGCTTATTATGGATGTGCGAAAACATTCAATTCACAAAATGAACCTGTTACTTCTTACCCAGTAAGCTGTTTAGGTTTAGGTGGAAGTAGTAGTACTTGTCCTCGAGATGCTTGCTGGTGTAAAAAAGATGAATATCATTATGATATGTGCCGAACTGCAGCTTGTGGTGTTGAGGAATATTATTCGTGCCGAACTTATAGTTGTGGATGTCAAACTTGGAGTGATTGGAGTACTGAATTATATGAAGCCTGTGGTGGACAATATGATTGCAGATCAGTAACAGTATACTATTACTTCTGGGGACAATATCACCCATAGAATATAATAAAAGAAAAGTTATCTAACTTTTCTTTTTTATTGTTATAATATTTGTAGAGGTGATTATCTTGAAGATAAAGAAGTTTACTAAAACTAGAAACAATTTATATAAATTAACCCTTGAAGATGATTCAACTATCTTAGTACATGAAGAATTAATATTAAAAAAAGAAATGCTTCTTACCAAAGAAATAGATGAAGATACTATAAATGATATAGATAGATTAAATAATAACTTAAATGCCTACGATTTAGCCATTAAATATATATCTAGTAGATATCATTCTATTCATGAAGTAAGATCTTATTTAAAGAATAAAGAAGTAGATTCTGAGGTAATAGAAGAAACAATTAATAAAATGAAAGATCAACATTACCTAGATGATAAAGTTTATACTAAAGCATATATTTCTGATCAAATGAATTTTACTAACAATGGACCATATAAAATAAGAAGAAATTTAGAAGATGTTTACGTTAAGGATTCTATAATAGATGAATTCTTAATAGTATTTGATGAATCTGTAGAAAAAGATAGATTAGAGAAATTAATCCCTAAATATGTAAAAACTATTAGAAATAAAAGTTATTCTATGATGAAAAATAAAGTAGTAGAGCATTTCTCTGACTTAGGCTATAGTAAAGGAATAATAATTAGTTTATTAGATAAAATAGAATATGATGATACAGATATTTATCAAAAAGAATACGAAAAAACTAAAAGGAAACTATCTCATAAATATAGTGGAGAAGAACTAGAATTTAAAGTAAAGCAATCATTATATCAAAAAGGATTTAGGACATAAAAAAAATATCCATAATGGATATTTTTATTTTGTAGCATTTTCGATATAAGTTTCATATTGATTTTTTAACTTAGTATCTTGAATTTTAACTTTATATTTTTTTCTTAAAGCAACTAGTGCTTTAGCTTCTAACTTAGTATCTTCTTGTTTCTTTTGTGATACTAAAGCATCAACTATTTTTTCTTTAACATCTTCTAACTTAGGTTTATCTTTTTCATCTGTTTTTAAGATAATGTGATATCCATAAGCTGATTCTACTGGAGTTTTAGTGTATTCTCCTTTTTTAAGTTTATAAGCAGCAGTTTCAAATGAAGTGTCCATTTCTCCTTTATTGAAGAAACCAACATCTCCACCTTCAGAAGCAGATCCAGCGTCTTCAGAATTTTCTTTAGCTAATTCAGCAAACTTAGTTTCTAAGTTTTTCTTATCAGTTTTATTTAATTCTTTAATTAATTTTTCAGCTTTAGTTTTTGCTTCTTGTTTAGCAGCTTCAATAGTCTCTGTATCAGCACCATCTTCATATTCTACTTTAATTAAGATATGACTTACTTTAATATCTCCTACTATTTCATCATCATAGTATTTTTTAATTTCTTTATCACTTAAATTATCAGCTACGTAATCATCAGTAGCAAGTCCTCTTTTATAATCAAGTACAAGTAACTCTCTTAATTCTTTTTCTGTTTCTACTCCATATGCTTGAGTTAACATTTCTTCAAAACTAGAATATGTACTACTATAATATGCTTCATAGAAATAATGTAATTGATCAACTTGACCTTCTACATAATCATTTACTTCAGAATCAGTTTCATAAATTTTATTAAGTAATTGAGTATCAATCATATCTAATAGAATAGATAATGCATATTTTTCTTTCATTTCATTATATAAATCATCTACAGATATATCTTCACCTTTACCAATAGTAACAACTGCTTCTTTACCATTTTCTAGTTTTGGAACTTTTCCACATCCAGTTAATAATGCTGGTATAATAAGTAATCCAATTAATAAATTCTTCTTTTTCATAATTTCCTCCTGTCTAATAAAATAATAACAAATTAGATATTAAAATACAATTATTTTAAGGAATTATGATATAATATTTAATAGAGAAAAAAGGTGAACTTATGCTTAAAATAGACAATCTAACAGTTAAAATTGGAGATAGAAAAATATTAGATAGATTTGAATTAGAAATCAATGATGGTGAAATACACGCTATTATGGGACCTAATGGTACTGGTAAAAGTACTTTATCTAAAATAATTATGGGTAGTAAAGAATATAATGTAGTAAGTGGTACTATTACTTTTAATGGTGAAGATATTACAGATCTTTCTGTCGATGAAAGAAGTAGAAAAGGAATATTCTTATCTATGCAAAATCCTATTAGCGTAGAAGGTGTAACTAATAGAGAATTTTTACGTACTGCTTTAAATGCTAGAAGTAAAGAACCAATTAGTTTATTTGATTTCATAAAAAAAACAGAAACTAATTTAAATGAATTAGGTATAAAAAACGATGTATTAACTCAAAATATCAATGATGGTAGTAGTGGTGGAGAAAGAAAAAAGAATGAAGTACTACAAATTAAAGTATTAGAACCATCATTTATTATTCTAGATGAAATAGATAGTGGACTAGATGTTGATAGTTTAAAAGTAGTTTGTAAAAATATAAATAAATATAAGGAAGATAATCCTAAAACTTCTATTTTGATTATTACTCACTATTCAAGACTTCTTGATTATATAAAACCAGACTTTGTTCATAAGATGATGGATGGTCATATAGTTGAAACAGGTGATTCATCATTAGCTTATATTATTGATAAGACTGGTTATGGAGATAATAATGCTTAAGTTAAATGTAACTAGAGATGACAAACTAGATGATATTATTATTACAGAAGATACATCTATTGAGATTAATTTAATAGATTGTAATAAAGATATAAATATTGATGTAATGGATAATATGTGTCTAGAAGTATTTGAATTAGATGTTAATACTAAAAATAAGATTAATTATAATTTAAGAAATAATAGTAGAGTAATTGTTAATAAATTAGCTAGAGATAATAGTGATATTACTACTGTTAAATTAGATGGAGAAAACGCTAGTTTAAAGTATTATAGTAGTATCATGAATTATAAAGATAATGAATATAATTTTAAAACTATTCAAAGTCATGATAATACTGATTGTACAGTAGTAAATCATTGTATTAATTTTACTAAAAGTACATTTAGATTCTTAGTAGATTCTAAAATTAATAAAAAGATGCATAATTGTTATTCAATGCAAGATAATAAAATAATAGATTTGGGAAATGGACATAATTATATAACTCCTAATTTACTAGTAGATAGTGAAGATATAGAAGCTAATCACTCTGCTTATATAGGTAGATTTAAAGATGAAATTCTATTCTATTTAATGAGTAGAGGTATAAAGAAATGTGATGCAGAAGAATTATTAACTAGAGGATTTCTGCTACATAATATGATTCTTACTGGTAGAGAAGAAGATAATTTTAATATGTTTATAGTTAATAATTATAATAATTAGAAAGAGTGGTGTTTTATGAATAGAGAGGATTTTCCAATACTAAAAAATAATATTATTTATTTTGATAATGGAGCTACTACATTTAAACCACAAATAGTAATTGATAAGATAAATGAGTATTATACTAAATATACTGCGAATGCTCATAGAGGAGACTATGACTATAGTTTAAGAGTAGATATGGAGTATGAAGCAGTAAGAGATAAAATTAAAGATTTTATTAACGCCGAAAGACGTGAAGAAATAGTATTTACTAGTGGAACTACTCATGCACTTAATCAAGTAATATTTGGTTATTGTGAAAAAGTACTAAATCCAGGAGATGAAGTACTATTATCTAAAGCAGAACATGCTTCAAATGTACTTCCTTGGATGATTTTAGCTAAAAGAAAAGGAATAATTATTAAATATATCCCATTAAATGATAAATATGAAATAGATATAGATAAAGTTAAAGAAAACATTACTGATAAAACTAAAGTAATATCTTTAGCTCATGTATCAAACGTAATAGGTGATGTAAGACCTATTAAAGAGATTGGTTCTATTTGTAAAGAAAAAGGTATTATTTTTATTGTAGATGCTGCTCAAAGTATAGGACATTTAAAAATAGATGTTCAAGATATGAATATAGATTTCTTAGGATGTTCTGCTCATAAGATGTTAGGACCTACTGGAGTAGGGTTCTTATATGGTAAATATGAATTGTTAGAAGAAACTGAACCTTTAACATATGGTGGAGGAATGAATGCTTTCTTTGAAAGTAATTGTTCATTTGAACTTAAAGGAGTACCACTTAAATTTGAAGCAGGAACGCAAAATATAGCTGGGGTCTTAGGTATGGGTGCTGCTATAGATTATTTAAAGAGTATTGGACTAGATAAAATACATGAATATGAATTAGACTTAAAAAGATATGCTATAGAAAGACTAAAAGAAGTACCTAATATTATTATTTATAATGCTAATAGTAAGAGTGGATGTTTAACATTTAATATTGATAAAGTATTTAGTCAAGATACCGCGGTATTTTTAAATAGATTTAATATTTGTGTAAGAAGTGGAAATCACTGTGCTAAGATACTTAAAGATGAAATAGGATCTACTAATACTTGTAGAGCAATATTCTATTTATATAATACTAAAGAAGAAATAGATAAATTAGTTGGAATATTAAAAAGACAAGACGAAGTTTATGATAATATAATATAGGAGAAAAAGTATGGATGATAAGTTAAAAAGGGATATTATTTTAGAACATTATCAAAATCCAGTTAATCGTGGATTTATTGATAATAATAACTATATTAAAGTAAATAGTCGTAATGAATCGTGTGTTGATAATATCACAGTTGGGCTTTTACTTGACAAAGGTGTTATAATAGATGCTAGATTTGAAGGTGAAGCCTGCGCAATTTGTACTTCAGCTACATCTATTATGATTAAGACCATTATTGGAAAGACAATTGATGAAGCTAGAGAAATCATTAAAGACTTTGATAATATGGTCAATGAGAAAAAATATGATGCTTCTAAATTAGATGAATTAAATGTTTATAATACTATTTATAGACAACCTAATAGAATAAATTGTGCACTACTTCCTTTCAAAGCTGTAAAAGACATTTTGGGGGAAAGAGAGTAGATAAAAATGGAAAAAAGTTTTAAAGTTAAGAATTTAAGATTTGTATCTTTAATTCAACCTAATACAACATTTATAGGATATGATATTGTTGAATTAGGACCAGGAAAAAAAGAATGTACAAGTGTATTTGATGAAAGTAAAACATACCCTTATACAGAAGAAGTAAAGAATTTAGGAGAAGAAGTAACTGCTTTAAAATCAAGCCATAGAGATTTTGAGATAAAAGGACTTAATCCTAGATTTAGAAAAGTTCTTCTTAAAGACATAGAACATTTTGTTTTAAAAAGAGGTTCAGATGCTTATGGAACATTCTATTTTCCAAATTTTGAAGGAGCAAGAGTAAAGAAATATGGAGATTGTTGGTCTAAACAAGGATAATATACTTAAAATATCAGAAATAAAACAAGAAGATGATTGGGTAAAAGAATATCGTCTTAAAAGTTTTAATAATTTCTGTAATTTAGATATGCCTTCTTTTGGACCAAAGTTCGATATCGACTTTGATAAAATCATTTATTATAAGAATGATGGAAGTAGTATAGAAAATAATTGGGATAACATTAAAAAAGATATAAAGTGTGAATTACAATGTTTAGGAGTAATGGAATCTGAGAAACATTTAGATGGTATGGGAGTTCAATATGAGAGTGAAGTTATATACCATAATATGTTAGATGAACTTAAAGATAAAAATGTAATATTTACTTCTATTGAAGAAGGAATAAAGAAGTATCCTGATATTGTAAAAAAATACTTTGGTAAAATAGTCAGCAATAATGAGAATAAATTTGCTGCTTTAAATGGTAGTGTCTTTAGCGGAGGTAGTTTAATCTATATACCACCTAATACTAAGTTAGATCGTCCACTACAAAACTATTTTAGAATAGCTTCTCGTGGAATGGGTCAATTTGAAAGAACTTTAATTATCGTTGATGATAATTCAGAACTTCATTATGTAGAAGGATGTACTGCACCTACTTATACAGATTCATCTCTTCATGCAGCAGTAGTAGAAATTTACGTTGGAAAAAACAGTAAATGTCGTTATTCTACTGTACAAAACTGGGCTCATAACGTACTAAATCTAGTTACTAAAAGAGCACTAGTAGATGAAGGTGGAGTTATGGAATGGATTGATGGCAATATTGGAAGTCGTGTTACTATGAAATATCCTTGTTGTGTATTAAAAGGAGACTATAGTAGTGGTACTTGTATTACTATCAGTGTAGCAAGTGATGGCCAACAACAAGATAGTGGTGCGAGAATGATCCATATAGGTAAACATACTAAAAGTAATATTATTTCTAAGAGTATTGCTCGTAATGGTGGAGATGCATCATATAGAGGTAAAGTAGATATTAAACCAAGTGCTCTTCATAGTGAAGCTTTAGTTAAATGTGATACTTTAATTATGGATAAAGATTCTAAGAGTGATGCTTATCCAACTAATATAGTAGAGAATACTAGTAGTAATCTTGAACATGAAGCAACTGTATCTAAGATTAGTGAAGATAAGCTTTTCTATCTTATGAGTAGAGGTATAGAAAAAGAGAAAGCTATTGAACTTATACTTCTTGGATTTATTGAAAGATTTAGAGAAGAACTTCCTATGGAATATGCGGTTGAATTAAACCAATTATTAAAAAATAATTTATAGACCGAAAGGTCTTTTTTTGTGTTATTATTTAAATAGGTGATAATATGACAATGATATTTGTAGTTGGAACATTAATCATTATGTATTTATCTATAATAGTAATAATTATTAAAGATATAGAAATAAAAGGAATGGCTTTAGTTCCTGGAGTAAATATTTATTATTATTTAAAGATGTTAGGTTTATCTAAAATAGATATGATTATTCTTTTAATAGGTATTTTAATACCTTTTACTAGACCATTTATGATACCTTTTACTTATATTCTTTTGTCTTTTATGGTTGCTTATGCTATGGAAAAAGGAGCTTTATTTGGATTTATATTTCTCTTATTTCCTTTTATAGCATATCCAGTATTGGCAATAGCTAGGTAGGTGATAATATGAAGTTCATGTTAAAACATAAAGTATTATCAGTATTTATAATAGCTTTAACTGCTTTTATTTATTTTAATTTTACTTCTCCTACTACACCTAATAAATATATAGATAAGAGTAGTAAGTATTATGTAAATGATTTATATATGTCTGATAATAATGCTTATAATCATTTAAGTGAAAATGAAAAAAAGATGTATGATTTAATCTTTGATTCAACAAAAAAATATAAGAAAAAAATAAAAATAGATCTAAAAAAACAAGGATGTAAAGACGTTAATGAATGTATTAATTATGCTAATGTCGCAACTAATGCTATTTGGATTGATCATCCAGAATTATTACAATTTGGTTGGATATCATGGACATATAGAGGAAATGATTTAACTTTAAAAATAAATTATGCTGTATCTACACCTATTGAAACAGATATTGGAGTAGCTTATATCAAACACCAAATAGAAAGAATAAAAGATGCTACTAAAGATATGAATGATAAAGAAAAAATTAAATATGTGTATGAATGGATTGGTAATCATGCTAAATATGACAAAGTATTTACTGGATTATCTAAGAACCAATCTGCATATAATGTATTTATAAAGAGAAACGCAGTATGTGCAGGATTTGCTAAATCTAGTCAAATAATATTTCAAAATATAGGTATTAAATCCACTTGTATTGATGGAAATTCTAGTGGAGGAGCACATATGTGGAATGTTGTCACTGTAGATGGCAAGAATTATTATTATGATTCTACTTATGCAGCATCAATTAGTAAAGATAGTCCATATTATTATGATGGATTATATCAAAGTAAACTAAACAATTATTATGCAAAAAATGCAGAATGGTATGGTAAAATAGAAACAGAAGATTTATTTGAAAAAATAGGAGGCTAAAATGGAACAACAACCACAATTTGAAAGAACGGAATCAGGAGAATTAACTCAAGGAACATTAGGTAAAGTAACTGCTGGAATAGATCATATGACAAAAGCAGAGTTAGAACAAATGAAGGTGGCTATTCAAAGTATGGAAACTGGAGAATTGTCTATAGAAGATCTTGAAGGTGTAATTGCAGGCGCTCCAATTGATTATGAAGCAGCTAAAGAATTTCATGAAGGTCATTCAGCTGGAATAAAATGAAAAAGCGATTTTTCATTTTTTTATTGTATAAAGATAATAATTAAATTATAATAATGGCGTAAAAGAACAGGTGAATATTGTGGATAAAAAAATCCTTTTAATAGGTTATACTAAATTAAACCTAGGAGATGATCTATTCTTAACATTAGTTATTAATAGATATAAGAATTATAAGATTGATTTGTATTGTGATAAAAGATATACAATTCCTTTTAAAACGGCTAAAAACGTTAATATTATTAACAGAAACTTTTATAATGAAGAAAATATTGATATAAGTAATTATTGCTTATGTATTTATGTTGGTGGGTCTATTTTCCAAGAAAGATATATAAGTATATATGCTTATAAAGCTAAAGAGTTATTAGCTAGAGTAATAAAAGATTGTAAAAAGAATAATATTCCTTTTTACTTTTTAAGTTCAAACTTTGGACCATACCTAACAGAAAAGTATTTTAAATTATGTGATGAATGTATTAAGAATTGTTCTGGTATTAATTTTAGAGATAAAAAGTCATATGATGTCTTTAAAAAATATGAAAATGTACATTATATTCCGGATCTTGCTTACTCATTAGAATTTAATAAGAAAAAAACTATTAATAATACAGTAGGAGTATCTTTAATAAATATATATGCCATTAATAGGGGAGATATAGATAAATATTACTTCGAATATATGAAATTCCTAAAGAAGAATATAGAGAAATATGTTAAAGATGGTAAAACAGTATATCTATATTCATTCTGTACTGGCGAACAAGATGATAAAGCAATTGAAACTCTTATGAGTATGATTGATAGTAAGTGTTGGAATAGAATTAAAAAAGTATATTATAAGGGTAACTTAGAAGAATTCTTAAATATTTATTCAAGAATGGAATATATGTTATGTACAAGATTCCATGCGATGATATTAAGTTCTATCTTTAAACAAAAACTTGTAGTAGTTAATTATAGTACTAAGATATCAAATGTAATTAATGATTATAAATTAAAATGTACTTATATAGAAATTGATAAGGATATAGAAAACAAGATTATTCCTTTAAAGGATTATAAAGTATGTTCTAATGTAGATAATATTAGAGAAGCTGCAAAAGATCATTACTTAGGTATTGATAAAGATTTATCTGTTATTTTAGGAGATAGAATAAATAGAGATTTTACTTTAAGAGGATATTATCCAATAGATAAATTTAGTATTAGAAAATGGTTAGGAAATAAGAAAAGAGCTTTGAAAAGATTAATTAAGAAAGTACTTATTCTATTAAAAATAATTAAACCTAAAAAAGTAAGTAAAAAAGAACCCGAAATAATTGATTACAAAGAACAAAATATAAATAATTTAGAAGAATTATTAAAGAATAATAAGATTTCAAAGGAAACTTGTAACAATTGTAAAAAAGCTTTAGGTTATAAGTATGAGGAACTATCTACTAAAGAAGTTAAAAAAGGACCTCTTGTATCAGTAATAATACCTACCTATAAAAGAGATGATTATTTATTTGATGCAGTAGACTCAGTTCTTGATCAAAGCTATAAGAATGTAGAAATAATAGTAGTAGATGATTATGTAGAATCAAATCTTGAACCTAAATTTAATAAAAAATATAAGAAATATAGTAATATTACTTATACAAAAAACAAAGTGAATTCTTATGCTGGTATATCTAGAATGAATGGATATAGATTAGCTAAAGGAGAATATGTTATATATTGCGATGATGATGACTTCTATATAGATAAGTGCTTTATAGAGAAAGCGGTTAATACATTTTTAAGCGATAGAGATATCAATATAGTAGGATTTAATTCATTTACTTATTATTTTGATATTAATAGAATTACATTTAAAAATAATAACTTTGTTCATGTAGTAGATTGTTTAGATTATATAAATGCTTTTCAATTAGAGTATTTCAAATCTGCACCTTCGTTTACTGCTTTTAGAAAAAGTATTTTAGATGATAATGATTTCTATAATTTAGAAATGATGAATGATTCAACTATCTTCTTAAACGCTATGAAATCAGGAAAGATGATTATATATAATGATCCAGTAGGATTCTATAGAATGCATAGTGCTAATATAACTAATAGTTTAAATTATAAGTTCTTAATTGATAATTTAGCTGAAAAGAAAAAGATATATGAATATTTAAAGAAGAATAAATATGTTCAAAATCCTGATTATTGGTGGTATCAACAATTAAGACTTACTATTAATTATTATTTAACTGGTTCAAAAAGAAATAATAAAGATTTTAAAGTATTAATGAATTGGTGTATGAATAATATGACTAAATATAGAAGAAGATTATTACAAGAAATGAAAAAGGTACAGAAGAAACAATTAAAAAAATAAATTTAGGTACTTTATATATTTTAATAAGTAAACAATATAGAAAATAATAATATCTTTTTAAGAATTATTATTTTCTTTTTTTATATCTCTATAAATAATAATTTTTATTCATTTGTTCTTTCTTTTTATGGATGTTAAATTACATCCTGAAAGGAGGGAAGAAATGTTAAATCAAGTAGTTCTGGTAGGTAGACTAGTAAGAGATCCAGAACTAAATACAACAGATAGTAAGAAATCTGTAAGTACTGTAACTCTAGCAATCCCTAGAAGTTTTAAAAACTCAAATGGCGAATATGATACTGACTTTATTGATTGTATTCTTTGGGAGAATACAGCTAAAGCAACTGCTGAATACTGTCATCAAGGCGATATAGTTGGAATTAAAGGAAGACTACAAAGTCGTGTCTATGAAAAAGAAGAAGAGAAGAAATATGTCGTAGAAATAATTGCTGAAAAAGTAACTTTCCTAACATCAAAAAAAGAAGAAGAAACTGAATAAATACCATCAATAAACCTACTTATGGTAATATCAAAAAAGAACACGTTGTGTTCTTTTTAATATGTTATAATTTAATTAGGTGTTATATATGATTAAAACTAAGAATGATTTTAAAAAAATTAAAGATAATAAGTTTATTGGTACTATACCTGAATTAATTGATTCTACTATTATCTTTAATGGTAAAAATAATGTCTTATATTGTGATGAAGGAGTAACATTAGAAAATTCAAAGATAGTATTTAATGGAGATAATGCATTAGTATATTTATCAACAAATCATAATAATTATAAATTGGGAGTATCTATTAACAATAACTGTTTCTTATACTTTGGTAAGAATAATTATATTAATGATAAGATGGTAATGGTTCTTTCAGAAGAAAAGAATATCTTTATTGGAGATGAGTGTTTATTCTCTACAGGAATAGTGTTTAGAAATGCTGATCCACATTTAGTATTTGATTCTTTAACTCATAATAGACTTAACTTCTCTAAAAGTATTTATTTAGGGGACCATATATGGTTAGGACAAGATAGTATTATTCTTAAAGGTACAATGATTGATTCTGGTAGTATTATTGGTGCAGGCACAGTAGTATCAGGTAAAAAGATTAAGCATAATACATCTAATGTTGGTAATCCAATAAAACAAATAAGAAAAAATGTATTCTGGTCAGGAGAATGTGTTCATACTTGGACTAAAAAAGATACTAATGAACATATGATTAAAGGTTCTAATAAATGGAATTATAAATATAATAAAAAAGAAGTAATAGATTTCTTATCAATAGATAAAGAAACATATAGTTTAAGTGCTGAAAATAAATATAATTATTTTAAAAACTTAGACACATCTAAGAATAGATTTGTTCATAAATATAAAAGAAAAAATAAGCTTATTAATAAAGTTAAAACAAGAGTAGTTGCGTTTAAATATATTGCTAAGAAAGTAATAAAAAAATTAAAAAAGAACACATAGTGTTCTTTTTATTTTAAATATGATTTGAATTTTTCTAATGAATCAGTTGGGAATATTGTCTTTCTTCTAAGTTTATATCTATCTGTAGTAAAAGTACTATAACCATCTGTAGTAGATTGACCTATAAAAGCTAAACGGAATCCGGCTTTCTTAAGTAGTTTTATAGCTCTATCATTATAATCAAAGAATGGATAAGATAAGTATTTAGAACCACCTAGTTTTTCTTGCGATAGCTTTAAATCTGCTAGTATTACATCTTCTTTTTCACAAAGTAATTGTCCTCCTTGATTACCTCCAGGACATTTATAGTTATTATGTAAGTTATCAGTATGAGATTCATAGTCAACGTATTGTGTTTCAAGTTTGTATGAATCATATCTTCCAGTAATAATAAAGTAAGTAGCATTGATTTTATACTTATCTAATATTTCAATAGCGTTTTTAGCAAGATTACCATCATCTAAAGTAATTACTACTGTTTTAGTAGGTACATTTATTTTCTTATCTAAGAATAGTTCTAATTCTTCCATTGTAAGAGTTAAATAATTATTATCTGCTAAGTATTTCATATGTTCATCAAATTGTTTATATGGGTGACATACAGCACTGTTTTTACATGTTTCTCCTGGTTTGTAGATAGCGTGATAAGTAAATGTTCTAATATTAGTTCTAGTCTTTGTATTGGAATTTGTATGATTAACCAAACTAGCTTTATTTTTATTAACATAAAATAGTTCATTATTATATTCTACATAGTACTTATCAGTATCTTTAATAATTAAAGGAGAATTAATACCAGTATTTATTTGATATACATAACCATAACTATTATAGAAAGTCGTTTTATCTTTAGTAACAACATTTTGATTAAATGGTACATATTTTTTATATCTATTATCTTTTTCAAATGATTCTATTGATTCTATATTAGATGGTTCAATGTAATAATCTAAGTTCTTAATCTTAAAATAAAGTTTATTGTTAAATGAATAGTAATTATCTAATTCAAGTTTAATATTTTTATTAACTTTTCCTACTTCATTTAAGTTTTTATCATATATTGATATCTCATCAGTAGTTTGAATGTAATCATTATATTTAGATACTTCTAGCATAGATGAAGAATAATTACTTAAATGAATATTAAAATGCCTTATATTCTTCTTTGGATTAGTGCTTACCTTAATGATAATAAAAGTAATTAATATAATAAAAATAATTATTAAAAGTATAACTAATAATCCAGTCTTTTTAAGTTTCTTTTTCTTCTTTTTCATATAATCACCATCTATGTTTATTATATATTAAAACTAGTAATTATGGTAAATAATTGATAAAATAATTTCAAAGGAATGAGTACTATGAAATATTTAAGAAAAGGTATAAGATTTATTAATATAAAGATATCTCAATTAATAAATTTATTTATTAATATAACTCATAAAATGAAAGATAATCAAGTTTTATTCTTATCTGATGTTAGAGAAAATCTTGGTGGTAATTTAAAGGTAATGTACGATTATATAGATGATAAAAAATACATCAAAGTAGTTGCTTTAAAAAAGGATAGAAGAGATAAAAGATCTATAAAAGAAAAAATTAGATTAATTAAATTGTTATCTACATCTAAATATATTCTTTTAGATGATTTTTCTAATTCTATTTCAACTATGTTAGTAAGAAAAAATCAAGAAATAGTTCAATTGTGGCATGGCCCAGGAGCTTTTAAAAAATTTGGTTTTAGTAGAAAAGATAAGAAAAGTAATTTCCTAACAAAGTATTCTGATCATCGAAACTATACTAAAGCAATTGTAACTTCTCCTAAAATAGAATGGTGCTTTAAAGAAGGTTTCGGAATGAAAAAAGGAGTAGTTAAAGCTACTGGATACCCTAGAATGGATTGCTTTTTTGATAAGAAATATGTTGATGGTATAAAAAACGATTTCTATAAGGAATATCCAGAACTTAAAAATAAAAAGATTATATTATTTGCACCTACTTATAGAGGTGTTAGTTTGCCTAAAGCAACTTATGATTTTGATAAGTTGGATTTAGATAAGTTATATAAAGAACTTCATAAAGAATATGCCTTTATTATTAAATGGCATCCAGCTGTTTATAATAATATTCAAAGAGGATTAATTACAGGTTATGATTTATCTAAATATAAAGATTTCTTTTATGATTTTTCTAATTATAGAGATATTAATAATTTATTACTTGTTTGTGATAGTATGATAACTGATTATTCATCAGTAATATTTGATTATGTATTACTTAATAAACCAGTGTATTACTTTGCTTATGATTTAGAATTATATGAGGAAGATAGAGGCTTATATTATCCATTTAAAGATTATGTTTATGGAAGTGTATCTAAGAATACTAATGAGTTAATTAAGGATATTAAAGAAGCTAAAATGATGAATAAAGAAAGAAAAAAATTTATGGATACATTTATGATATCTTGTGATGGTAATTCTACCAAAAAAACATTTGATTTTATATTTAAAGAATAATCTGATTTTATCAGATTTTTTTTATAAATATGCCTGTTTTCTTGATATAGATGTCCATTTTTTGTTATACTATTTTTAGAGGATTCGGAGGTAAATAATATGATATATGCAGAAATTTTAGCGGGTGGTAAAGGAACTCGTATGGGTAATACCGAAATGCCTAAACAATATTTAATGTTAGGAACTAAACCTATCATTATACATACAATTGAACAATTTATTATGAGTTCAAGATTTAGTAAGGTAATTGTTGCTTGTCCTAAAGACTATGTACCATATACTAAAGACTTATTAGATAAATATATTCCTAATCATGGGGTAGAAGTTATTGAAGGTGGTTCTACACGTAATGAAACTATTATGAATGGGTGTCGTTTTATTGAGGAAACTTATGGATTAAATGATGACGATGTAATAGTAACTCATGATGCGGTTAGACCATTTATTACACCAAGAATTATTGATGATAATATTGATGCGGTTAAAGTATGTGATGCAGTAGATACAGTAGTACCTGCTACTGATACAATTGTTGAAAGTAAAGATGGAGAATATATTTCATCTATACCTAATCGTGCTTATTTAAATCAAGGACAAACTCCACAAAGTTTTAATATTAAGAAACTTATGAAAGTATATGGAGATTTAACTGAAGAAGAAAAAGATATTTTAACAGATGCTTGTAAGATTTTTACTATAAAGAAGAAGAAAGTTAAAATAGTTAGAGGAGAGACTTATAACATTAAGATAACTGATATTCATGATTTAAAGATTGCTAATGCTATCTTAATGGAAAGAGGTAACAAATAATGATTAGTCAAACTTATAGATTGTTTTCTCCTCAACAAATAAGAGTTGACTTAGTAGATGAACAAGTAGGTGAAGATGAGGTTGTTATTAGACCAACTTATCTATCTATTTGTGCAGCTGATAAAAGATATTACTATGGAAGAAGAGCTAAAGAAGTATTACAACAAAAACTACCTATGGCTCTAATTCATGAAGGTGTAGGAGAAGTTATTTATGATCCATCTGGTACTTATTCTGTTGGAACAAAGGTTGTAATGATTCCAAATACACCTGTAGAACATGATGATGTTATTAAAGAAAATTATTTAAGAAGTAGTAAGTTTAAATCTAGTGGATATGACGGATTTATGAGAAGTTTTGTTGTAATGAAAAAAGATAGAGTAATCCCATATCATAGTATTGATGATAGAACTGCAGTACTTCTTGAATTAATGAGTGTTGCTATGAATGCATTAGAACATTTTACTCATTATAGTCACATGAAAAAACAAACAATTGGTGTTTGGGGATGTGGAAGTGTAGGATTTGTAACAGCACTAGTTTTAAAATATACATTCCCTAATGCTAAAGTAGTAGTAGTTGGTACTCGTATAGAAAAACTAAATTATTTTGGTTTTGCTGATGAAACTTATTTAACTACTGATTTACCAGAAAACTTTTCTGTAGATCATGCTTTTGAATGTGTTGGTGGTACTAATGCTGAAAGTGCTATTAATCAAATAATAGATGTAATTAATCCCGAAGGAACAATAGGGCTTATGGGAGTATCTGAAAATAATGTACCTTTAAATACAAGAATGATTCTTGAAAAAGGATTAACTGTTATTGGTAATAGTAGAAGTGGTTACGAAGATTTTGCTGCTGCTATAGATTTCTTAGAGAAATTTGATACTGCTGATGAATATCTTAATACTATTATTTCTGATGAAATAGATGTTAAAGGACTTAAAGATATTACAGAAGCATTTAATAGAGATAACAATAATGAATTTAAAACAATTATGAAATGGAATATCTAAAAGAATAAAAAGGCTAATTTATAAAGGAGGAATTGTTATGGACAAATATAAATACAAAATATCGGTTATAATTCCGATTTATAAAGTAGAGGAATATATAGAAGAAACAATTAAAAGTGTTATTAACCAAACTATAGGATTTGAAAAAAATATACAATTAATATTAGTAAATGATGGCTCACCAGATAACAGTGAAGCCATTTGTTTAAAATATAAAGAATTATATCCAAATAATATTATTTATATTAAGAAAGAAAATGGAGGAGTATCTTCTGCTAGAAATGAAGGATTAAAACGTGTAGAAGGTGAGTTCACTACTATGCTAGATAGCGATGATTTATGGACCCCTAATTCCTTTAAAGAGATATATGAGGCAATTATAAATAATCCTACAGTAAATGTTTTTAGTTGTAAAATGATTTTCTTTGATGGAGAAAAAGGCAATCATCCATTAAATTATAAATATAAAGAAGATAAAGTAGTTGATATCTTAAAAGATTATGATTATCCTCAATTAAGCACATGCTGTGCATTTGTAAGATCAAGTGTTTATGCTGGTCATAGATTTGATGAAACAGTTAAATTTGGTGAAGATAATAAACTTATAAATGAAATAATATTAAATGAAGGTAAATATATGGTTTTGAAGAAACCTACATATTTATATAGAAAAAGACAAAATGGTTTATCAGCTATTCAATCTTGTTCTTTAAAAGATGATTGGTATTTTGTAACACCTAAAGTAGATGAATACTTATTTAATTTATCAAAAGAAATATATGGTAAAGTAATTAAGTATATTCAAAATTTAGTTTGTTATGAATTAGTATGGCGTGTTCCTTTAAATAAAAAATACGATATGAAGGGACGTCACAAAGAATATATTAAAATTATTGATAATCTTGTTAATGATATAGATGAAGATGTCATTATTAATAGTAGATTAATGCCTTTTGATAGATGTATATATCTATTAAGTAAAAAGGACAAGAATATCTATGACAAAATATCCTTTGAAGGGGATAAAGTATTAATAGATGGAGTAAAATATAAAGATAATAAGACTAATATTTTGGTAATAGATCAAATATATGTAAGAAAAAATAAGATATATTTTTATGGAACACTTGATTTAAATATTATTAAGAAAAAAGATTTCAAAGTATTAGTTAATAACAAAGAATTAGATATAAATTATTATGAACTACTTGATACACTTAATGTAACTGCATATGATGGAAAGGGTATTCATAATTATGTGGGAGTATCTTTTATAGTTAATGCTGATGAAAAATGGAATTTAAAGTTTGTATTTAAAGATAAAACAATTACTCCTAACTTTAACTTTGGTACTTTCTTAAGTGAAGGAGTTCCAAAGACTTATCATACTATTAATAAGATGACTATTATCAAAAAAGATGGATTAATTATCAATCAAAGGAAGAATGTATTTAAATCAATATATTATGAGTTATGTAATGATTTCTATTTATTATCTAAAGGTAAGATAAAGAGTTGTATTATTAGAGTTGCGACTAAGTTCTTTCAAATATTTAAAAGAAGAGACTTATGGTTTATTTCTGATAGATTAAATAAAGCAGATGATAATGGTGAACATTTCTTTAAATATTTAGTAGAAAATCATAAGAATGAAAATGTTTATTATGTATTAAATAAAGGTAGTTCTGATTTTGAAAGATTGTCTAAGATAGGAAAGGTTATAAACTATAAATCTTTAAAGTATAAATTAATGTTTGGAGCAGCTGATTATGTAGTTTCATCACATGCTGAAACCTATGTATATAATCCTAGAGGATCGAGTGGTAAAGATTCACAAGATTTATATCATTTCAAATATATATTCCTTCAACATGGTATTACTCAAGCAGATTTATCTCCATGGTTGAATGTTAATTCTAAGAAAATGGATATGATTGTTGCTACTGCAAAACCAGAATATGAATCATTTTTAAAGTGTAAGTATTATTATGGTAAGGATGTAGTTAAATTAACTGGAATGCCTAGATATGATGGTTTAAAAGAAAAACAAAAGAAGATTAAACCAGAGAAATCAATAATGCTTTCATTTACTTGGAGAAATAGTTTAGCTTTACCAATTAATATAACTACTGGTGAAAGAGAATATAGTAATGATTTTAAAAAATCTGATTATTATAAAATGCTTAATGGAATAATGAATGATAAAAAATTATTAGAAGCTTTAAGAAAAAATAATTATAAGATTAGATTTATTCCACATCCTAATTTAAAGTGTCAACTATCAGACTTTAATAGTAATGATTGTGTTGAAATAGTAGATGAAAACTTTAATTATCAAGATGAATTTTGTAAGAATAAAATTTTAGTAACAGATCAATCAAGTGTATTCTTTGATTTTGCTTACTTAGAGAAGCCAGTTGTATACTTCCGTTTTGACGAAGAAGAATTCTATAAAGGACAAGTATATGATAAAGGTTACTTCGACTATGATAAGGATGGATTTGGTCCAGTATATCGTGAATATGATAAGTTTATAGATGGACTAATAAAACTAGTTGAAAGTGATGGAAAACTTGATGATAAATATGCTAAAAGAATAGATAAATTCTTTAAATATAAAGATCAAAAGAATTGTGAAAGAGTTTATAACGAGATAAAAAAAATATAACAGGAAGAAGGAAAAATTTATGAAAAAAATGTATAAGTTATTTTATGTATTTTTATTTATATTACCATTTTTCCTTTTTTTAATGGTCCCATTTAGAGGTCAAAAAAGTATTTCTGTAGCTGAAGCTAGAACATTACAAAAAATACCACATTTTTCTATTAAGAGTTTTGCTAAAGGAGACTATCAAGATCAATTAGAAAAAGCAATATCCGATCAATTAATTCTTTCTAGTAGAATGAAAAAAATTAATAATAGAATTAATGGTATTATGAATAGATTTGTTGTAGAAAAAGTTATTGATAATACTATAAAACCAAAAACAAAACAAAAAATGTATGTAAGTATATATGATGGATTTTATAAATATGGAGATTCTGATTACATTATTGAAAAACCAAAGAACAATAGTGATTATAATTATAGTTATAAAAGTGCTTTCTTTAATAATATTAAAGGAAATAAATACATCTATTTTATTGAAAAAGATAGAAGTGTTGATTTTAATAACATTGAAGAAAAAGAATCTATTTATAAGAATATAAAAAAGAATTATAATGCAGAACATTATGCAAGATTTGAAATTAATTCTTTTGATGATTATAAAAAGTATTTTTATCAAACAGATCATCATTGGAATAAAGAAGGTCAATTAAAAGGATATCAAGAAATAGTTAAGTTCCTTTTAGGTGATGAAGAAGCAACATTAAAACCTATAAAAGAAGTAACTTATGATGTTATCTTCTATGGTAGTTCTGATAGAAAAATGCAAACTAAATACTCTACTGAAAAATTTTCTGTTTATAAATATCCAGAATTAAAATATAAAGTTCATATAAATGGAGAAGAAAAACCTTATTCATTTTTTAAAAAATATGATGATGGTTTAATAAATAAAAGTACTTATACTAATCATTATGCATATTATTACGGTGGAGATTTTGCTGAAGTAGTTTATGACTTTAATCAACCTAAAAAGAAAAATTTATTGGTATTATGTACAAGTTATTCTAACTCAATAAAAGATTTATTAGCTTCTCATTTTAATAAAACATATTATATAGATGTAAGACATTATCCCAATTTTGATCCTAATAAATATATTGATGAACATGATATAGATATGGTTCTTATGATGGGAGATATTACGTCATTTACTGGAGGTGGAGAATAATGCTTTTTAGTAGTATGACTTTTATATTTGTTTTTCTACCTTTAGTGCTTTTACTATATTTTATTTCTCCTAATATAAAGATAAAAAATACTATTTTATGTGTTTTCTCAATTATCTTTTATGCTTGGGGAGAACCAGTATATATTTTTTTAATGTTATTTACTATTATTAGTAATTTTTTCTTAACATTAAAAATGGATAAAGCGAAAAAGAAAAATATAAGGAAAAATTATTTAAAGTTAATAATAGTTATAGATTTATTAGTATTATTCTTCTTTAAATATTCTAATTTCTTAATAGATAATATTAATAATATCTTTAATATTAGTATTAAGTCTTTAAATTTAGCTTTACCTATAGGTATTAGTTTTTATACATTCCAAACATTATCTTATGTAATAGATGTATATAGAAAAGATACTAAGGTACAAAAGAATATTATTAATTTTGCTACTTATGTTAGTTTATTTCCTCAATTAGTAGCAGGACCAATTGTTAGATATCAAACAATTGCTGATGAACTAGAGAATAGAAAATCTACACTAGATGGAGTTATATCTGGTATTCAAAGATTTTCTATAGGTCTTGGTAAAAAGGTAATAATTGCTAATTCAGTAGCACTTGCTGCCGATACTATTTATAACAATATTAGTATTTATGGAACAGGAATGTTATGGTTTGCAATTTTATGTTATACATTACAAATTTATTTTGATTTTTCTGGTTATAGTGATATGGCTATAGGACTTGGAAAAATATTTGGATTTAATTTCTTAGAAAACTTTAATTATCCATATATATCTGATTCTATTACTGAATTTTGGAGAAGATGGCATATGTCTTTATCATCTTGGTTCAAAGATTATGTTTATATTCCTTTAGGTGGTAATAGAGTGTCTAAAGCTAAATGGTATCGTAATATATTTATTGTATGGTTGTTAACAGGTTTATGGCATGGAGCCAACTGGAACTATATTATGTGGGGATTATATTATGGAGTAATTCTTGTTATAGAAAAACAATTCTTATTAAACTTCTTAGAAAAATTACCTAAATTAATAAGGCATTTATATTCAATTTTCTTATTTATGTTAGGATGGACTATATTTAGACTTGAGAATACTAATGATTTGCTTTATGCGCTTAAAAATATGTTTGTATTAAAAAAACAAAATGTATTTGAAACGCTACTTGGAAATATTAATATTTTACAAGCAGTACCATATGTAATAATTGGTATTATTCTAAGTACTCCTATAATTAGAGCAATAAATAATAGATTTAGAAATAATAAAATATATACATTTATATTTGATATGGCAGTATATGGAATATTCTTATTATCTATTGTTAAATTAATAGGTAGTACATATAATCCATTTATATATTTTAGATTTTAAGTAGGTGAATAATATGAAATATGATTTTAGTTTTATAGTTCCTGTTTATAATGCAGAAAAGTATTTAAGAAGAACTGTTAAATCTATTCTTGATCAAGATTATGATACTAATAAAATAGAAATTATTTTGATTAATGATGGTTCAACTGATAATAGTTTAAAAATATGTAATAGTTTTAAACGTGATAATATTGTTGTTCTTGATCAAAAAAATGGTGGAGTATCTAATGCTCGTAACAATGGATTAAAACATGCTAGAGGTAAAATTATTACTTTCTTAGATTCTGATGATTTTATATCAAATAATCTTTGTAAGGAAGTATATAAAATGTTTCATGAAAATGATATCGATGTTGTTACATATCCTCTTGTTAACTATAATCGTTATAAAACTAAAATGCATTTTAGATATGCTTCATTGTATGAAGATAAAGATAAAGTATATGATATTAATAAATATCCTGAGATTATCCAAACTACAATTAATATATCTTTTATAAATAGATTTAATGAAAATGAATTATTTAATGAAAAGATAATTCGTGGTGAAGATGAAGACTATGCAACTAGATGTATAATGCATAAAAGAAAAATTGGTTACTTACCTGATGTAAAATATTATTATCGTAAGAATAATAATAGTAGTGCAACAAAGACATATAAAGTAACTGAAAAAGAATTTAATACATATACAAACTATTATTTAGACTTATTAAAAAAATATAAAAATGTTTTGTATATAAAGAATATGTTTTTAAATACTTTAAGGTGGCGAATAGATGAAAACAAATTAGTTCCTTCTAATGATAAAAAGTATTTTATAAAATTAGAAAAACTTCTTTCATATATAAATATAGAAGATATTTTGAGTTTATCATTCTTAAGTATATCTCTTAGATTAGCGGTCCTTGAATTAAAAAAGGTTAAATATACTATTTTATATGAAGATAAAATATATATAAAAATTGCTAATAAAAAATATGATATTAATAAAGAAGTTGAGTATACTATTAGAAATGTTAAAAAGAAACCAAAAGGGTATCTTATTACAGGATTAACTGATTTACCTATAGATTGTTCAAAAATAAAGTACAAAGACAATAAAAAATATGATTATTTTGATACTCCTATATATAATTTTAGTTATGAAAGTAAAAATAATGTTTTTGATATTACTGATATAAAATATAAAATAAAAATAGTTCAAAGAATTAGAGTAAAAGAATTATTTTATGAAATTAATATAGATAATAAAAAAGCTAAAATTAATAGAAAAGGTATATTGTTTACTTCTAAAAAAGCATTTAAAATATTAATTAGGAAGTGATGGTTGAATTATGAAAAATACTATTAAAAAGATTTTACAAAAACTAAGAAGATTGGATTATATAGTTCTATATAAACATTACTGTCGTAAGTGTAAATTAAATGAGAATAATGTTTTATTCCTATCTTCATCTAGAGATACTCTTTCTGGTAATTCTTACTTTGTTTATGAAGAAATAAAGAAGAGAAAGAAATATCATATTGAGACAATGTTAAAGAAGAGTTTAAATAATAAATATTCTTTCGCAGAAAAGAAAAGAATGACTAAGTTAATAGCGTCTTCTAAGTATGTATTTATAGATGATTTTTATCCAATTATATATGCTTTAAAACTTAGAAAAGGTACTGAACTAATTCAATTATGGCATGCGATGGGTGCTTATAAAAAAGTTGGATATAGTAGGAATGCTAATCCTAAATCTTATACATTAACTCATCGTAACTATACTGGTGCGATTGTTAGTAGTGAACAAATCAGAAAGAACTATGCTGAAGCATTTGGAATAGATATTTCTAAAGTACAAGCTTTAGGGGTACCAAGAACTGATATTTTCTTTGATAAAAAGTACAAAGAAGAGATAAAAAAATCTTTATATAAGAAATATCCTGTTTTAAAGAATAAAAAGATAATATTGTTTGCTCCTACATTTAGAGGTAATAATATTAATGATGGATACTATGATTTCTCTAAATTTGATTTTGAAGACTTTAGTAAACAATTATCTAAAGATTATATTTGTATATATAAGATGCATCCATTTATAAATAATCATCCTGATTATGATATAAAGAAAGATAAATTCTATCTTGATTTAACAAGTGAAAGAGAAGTAAATAATCTATTGTTTATTACAGATGTTTTATTAACAGATTACTCATCTGTAATATTTGAATATTCTTTCTTTAAAAAACCAGTAGTATTCTTTATGCCTGATTTAGAAGATTATAAGAATAGTAGAGATTTCTTCTATCCATTGGATAATTATACTTATGGACCAATAGTAACTGATTATAAAGATTTAGTTAATACTATTAAAGAAGAAAAGATAGATCTTAAGAAAATAGAAAAATTTGATAATTTTTTCTGTTCTGCATGTGATGGTAAATCTACTAAGAGAGTAGTAGACTACTATTTGAAAGGAAGATAAGAATATGAAAATTATTATATTAAAAATAGGTATTGTTTTTATTAATATTATTTATTTCTTTATTAAACTTCTTCCAATTAGAAATAAAATAGTATTTATTTCTCGTCAAAGTAATACTAAAACAGAAGATATGCTTCTTATTGAAGAAGAACTAAAAAAACAAGATAAAGATGTAAAAATAGTATTCTTATGTAAGAAACTTGAGGGAGGTACTAAAGCAATTGGATACGTATTCCATATGTTTAGACAAATGTACCATCTAGCAACTTCAAGAGTGGTAGTACTTGATAGTTATTGTATAGTTGCGAGTATTCTTAAAAAGAAGAAAGGCACTACTATAATTCAAATGTGGCATGCTTTGGGTTCATTTAAAAAGTTTGGTTATAGTGTACTTGATCAAGAAGAAGGAAGTAGTAGTAAATTAGCTAAAGTAATGAAGATGCATCATAATTACGATTATATATTTACTAGTAGTGAATTTAGTAGTAAGTACTTTGCTGAAGCATTTAATGCTGATAAATCTAAAATGGTTGTTATGCCTTTAGCTAGAGTTGATTTATTAACTTCTAAAAAACTAGATAAAGAATTACAAGCTAAGATTTATAAAAAGTATCCTGAAACTAAAACTAAGAAGAATATTGTATATGTTCCTACTTTTAGAAAAGATGGAGAACGCCCTGAAAAGATTAAAGAATTAATTGATGCGGTTGATTATAAGAAATATAATCTTATCTTAAAACTACATCCATTAACTAAGATTGATTTTGGAGATATTAAAGCAATCTATGATAAAGATTTTTCTAGTATTGAAATGTTATCTGTTGCCGATTATGTAATTAGTGATTATTCAGCTATTATCTATGAAGCTTCACTTAAGAATAAACCAATGTATTTTTATTGTTATGATTATGATTCATATTTTAAAAAGAGAAATTTTTACTTAGACTACAATAAAGATATTCCCGGATTAAAAGAACAAGATGCTAAGAAATTAGTTAAAGCAATTGAAAAAGATAAATATGATTTTAAAGAGTTAAAGAAATTTAATGATAAGTTTATATCATATGAAGATGGTAAATGTAGTTATAATATAGCTAAATTTATCTTAAGTAAAATGAGTAAGTAGTAATGCTTACTTTTTTTATATATGATATACTTTTAGTAAGGTGATTATATGATAGAAGTTAATGTGCAAAGTAGTATTAAATTAACTGGTACTAAAATTATATATTTTGATCCATTAATGATGAATGATGTTCATGATGCTGATTATATATTTATTACTCATACTCATTATGATCATTTAGAACTTGAAAGCATTAAAAAGATAATTAAAGAAGATACTATTATTATTGGTCCTTTTGATATTGAAGATAAACTTGATGGTATTAATAATAAAATTATATATATGAAACCATTAGATGAATTAGAACTACCTCAAATAAAAGTGAAGGGACTACATTCATATAATTTAGATAAATCTTTTCATAAAAAAGAATATGATTGGTTAGGATATTATCTAGAGTTTGATAATAAAAAATATTATATCGCAGGAGATACTGATGCTTTAGATGAAAATAAGAATCTTGATGTAGATGTTGCTTTTGTACCAATAGGTGGAGTATATACTATGGATTATAGTGAAGCGGCAGATTTTATTAATGAAATGAAACCTAAAGAAGTAATACCTATACATTACGGTATGGTAGTAGGAACTAAAGAGGATTTTTTATATTTTAAAGATTTAGTTAAAGAAAGTGTTGTCAGTGAATATATAAATCTGTGATATAATAAATATGGTGAAGATATGGAAGAGTATAAAGTTATAGATAGTAGAACAACATATATAGGAGAAGAAGTAGTTATTGGAGAAGGTACAGTTATTTATCCTAATGTTACTATTATGGGTAAGACTGTTATTGGTAAGAATAATGTTATAGAATCTAATACAATTATTAATAACTGTGATATAGGAGATAATAATAGAATAGTATCATCTTATCTTAAGAGTGCTAGTATTGGAAATGATAATGTTATTGGTCCTTATTCTCATTTAAGAGATAATGCTAAAATAGGTAATAATAATGCAATTGGGAACTTTGTTGAAATAAAAAATAGTACTATTGGAGATAATAACTTTGCTAAGCATTTATCATTTATTGGTAATGTTACAGCAGGAGATGATGTTAACTTTAGTGCAGGAATGATTATTACAGATTTCAATTGGAAGAATCAAGAATATGTTAGTTCTTCTATTGGATCTCATGTAATGATTGGTTCAAACTCTGTTTTGGTTGGACCGGTTAACTTAAGTAATAATACTTTTGTTGCTGCTGGATCCGTTATTACAAAAGATGTTGAAGAAGGAGATTTAGCTATAGCTAGACCTAGAGAAGAAAGAAAAAAGAATTATTTAAAGGGTGAATAATATGAATATTATTGAAATTATTAATAAGAAAAGGTTAAAGAAAGAACTTAGTTATGAAGAAATTAAATATGCTTTTATGGGATATTTAAATCATGAAGTAGAAGATTATCAAATGTCTTCTTTACTTATGGCTATTGTTCTTAATGGTATGACTGATGAAGAAGTATATCATTTAACAGATGTTTTTATTAATAGTGGAGAAATATTAGATTTAAGTAGAATAGATGGAGTAAAAGTAGATAAACATTCTACTGGTGGAATAGGTGATAAAACTACTTTAATAATTGCACCTATAGTAGCGTCTCTTGGTATTAAAGTATGTAAAATGAGTGGTAGAGGTTTAGGATATACTGGAGGTACTATTGATAAGCTAGAAAGTATTCCTGGATTTAATGTTAATTTAACAGATGAAGAAATAATTAAAGAAGTAAATGAAATAGGTATGGCTATAACTAGTCAAACAAAGAACTTAACTCCACTTGATAAAGTTATCTATTCACTTCGTGATGTTACTGGTACAGTTGAAAGTATTCCTTTAATCGCATCATCTATTATGAGTAAGAAGATTGCCTCTGGAGCTGATAAAATCCTAATAGATATTAAAGTAGGAGATGGAGCTTTAATTAAGACTAAAGAAGATGCAATTATTTTAAGTATATTAATGCAAAATATTGGTAAAAAGTATAATCGAGAAGTTCGTACTATTATTACTGATATGCAACATCCTTTAGGGAGAGCAGTTGGTAATACTCTTGAAGTAATTGAGGCTGCTAGTATTCTAAAAGGATATGGAGAGCATACATATTTATATGAGGTGTGTATGGAAATAGCTTCTAATATGGTTAGTATGGCTTTAGAACTACCAATGGATGATGCTAAAGAATTAGTAAAAAAAGTAATTGATAACGGTTCAGCTTATCATAAGTTCTTAGAATTTATTAATTACCAAGGTGGAAAATTAGAAGATTCTAAATTAAGTAAGAAGACTAAAGTTATTAGAAGTACTAAGATAGGTACTGTTAAAGAAATAAATGCTTTAAAGATAGGAATGTTATCTGCCGCTTTAGGAAGTAATAGAATGACTCTTGATGATAAGATAGACTATGGAGTAGGGGTTATCCTTTATAAAGAAGTAGGAGACTATGTTAAATTTGGTGATGTATTATGTACTTTATACATAGGAGACAATGATAATTATCCAGACCCACTTGACGCCTTTACAATCGAATAAGTGTCAATTTATAGTAAAGTAAAGAAAATTGTTTACACAAACAATTTTTTTATTTGTTATAATGGTTTTACGTATGAGGTGCATTATGAATAAGGTAAGAATAGTGGCCGCACTTATTGAACATAACGATAAAGTATTGATTACTCAACTGTCTAGTACTGGATCTTGGGAACTGCCTGGAGGAATAGTTGACAAAGAAGAAAATGAAAAAGAAGTAATCAAAAGAGAGATTTATAATAAAATGAATATCTCGGTTAAGTGCGATTATGAAATGTGTAGAAAAACTTATATTGAGAGTGGAAAAGAAATTGAACTCGTTATGTATCATTGTAGCTATCTTGCTGGTGAAGTAAGATTACATGATTATAGTAATCATATTTATGTTGATAAAACCATTCTTAACAAGTACCAATTTAATCCTATGGATGTACCATTAATTAATTATATAACAGGCAACAAATAGCCTGTTTTTTTGATATAATGTATTTAGATGTTTTTTACAAGGAGGTAAAGCTACGTGTTTAGATTATTTAAAAGAGTAGTAAGGACAGAAGCAGTATTTGCTTTAGCCTGTTTATTATTTACAATAATACAAGTATGGCTAGAGTTAAAGATTCCTGATTATATGACTAATATAACCAAACTTATTCAAACAGAAGGAAGTACAATTGCCGAAATAATTAAAACTGGTGGTTGGATGTTACTATGTGCTTTATTAAGTTTAATATGTGCAGTTATAGTTGGATATATTTCAGCTACTTTATCATCTAGATTTTCATATAAAGTTCGTAAAAGAATATTTGGTCAAGTAGAGAGATATAGTTTAAATGAAATAAAGAAGTTTTCAACAAGTAGTTTAATAACTCGTACTACTAATGATGTAAGTCAAATAGAAGTATTTATTGCAATGGGACTTTCCGGAATGTTAAGATCTCCAGTTATGGCTACTTTAGCAATTAGTAAGATTCTTAATAAAGGATTAGAATGGACTGTATTAGTTGCTTTAGAAGTAGCATTCTTACTAACAATAATTACTATTATTATGATTTTAGTTGTTCCTAGGTTTAAGATAATGCAAAAACTAATAGATAGAGTAAATGGAGTAACAAGAGAAAATCTTACAGGTATTAGAGTAATAAGAGCTTTTAATGCTGAAAAGTACCAATTAAAAAGATTTGAAAAAGAAAATAATAAATTAACTGGTATTCAAATGTTTAATCATAAGATTTTATCCTTAATTGGACCTACTATGAATGTAGTAATGCATTCATTAACATTAGGTATTTATATAATTGGAGCTATTCTAATTAGTAAAGCTGGAATGTTAGATAAGATTAATCTATTTAGTAATATGATTGTATTTAGTAGTTATGGTATGCAAGTAATAATGTCATTTATGATGCTTTCAATGATCTTTATGATGTGGCCAAGAGTATCAGTATCAGTTGGAAGAATAAATGAATTGTTAGATACTAAAACAAGTATTACAGAAGGTTCTTTTGATGGTAAGACAGAAGAGAGTGGTACTATTGAATTTAAAAATGTATCATTTAAATATCCAGATGCTGATGAATATGTATTAAAAGATATTTCCTTTAAAGCTAATAAAGGAGAAACTGTTGCTTTTATAGGATCAACTGGTTCTGGTAAATCTACATTAATAAATCTTATACCTAGATTCTATGATGTAACAGATGGAGAAGTATTAGTAGATGGAGTAGATGTAAAAGAATACAAAGAAGAAGCTTTATATAATAAGCTTGGTTATGTATCTCAAAAAGCTTTTATATTTACTGGTACTGTTAAAGATAATGTATCCTTTGGTAAGATAAATAAACATAAAGCTAATATGGAAAAAGTAAAAGATGCTGTAAAAGTTGCTCAAGGTAAAGAATTTGTAGAGAAGATGGATAAACAATATAATTCCCATATAGCTAGAGGAGGTACTAATATTTCTGGAGGACAAAAACAAAGATTATCTATAGCTAGAGCGATTGCTCGTAATCCAGAAATATATATCTTTGATGATAGTTTTAGTGCTCTTGATTATAAGACTGATGCTATTCTTCGTAAAGAATTAAAAAAACATACTAAAGATGCAACTAGTCTAATAGTAGCTCAAAGAATTGGTACTATTATGAATGCAGATAAAATAATAGTTCTTGATCGAGGAGAATGTGTTGGTATTGGTACTCATAAAGAGTTATTAAATAATTGTGAAGTTTATAAAGAAATTGCTTTATCACAATTATCAAAGGAGGAATTAGAAAATGCCGCCTAGATTTGGAAATGGAAAAGTAGAGAAGTCTAAAGACTTTTGGGGAACTATAAAAAGATTAATAAAAGATTTAAAGAAGTTTCACTTATTGTTAATTGTTGCTATTTTATTAGCGGCAATTAGTTCAGTTTTTTCTATAATTGCTCCAGATAAATTATCAGATTTAACAGATGAAATAACTCTAGGAATAACTCCTAATATTAATGAAGAGAAGATTACTGATATTATGAGTAATCCAAGTATATCAAATGAAGATAAACAAGAATTTATGCTTCTTATGAGTGAAGCTCAAAATAGTGATAATAAGACTGAGTTATTATCTAAAATGGATGAATTACCAGCAAGTATTTATGATGAGATTAAACCAACTATAAATATGAATGCTATTAAAAATATTGCTTTATTCTTAGCCGTTATTTATTTAATTGGTGCAATCGCTAATTTATTCCAAGGAATAATAATGGCTATTGTAGCTAATGGATATGCTAAAGATTTAAGACAAGATATTAGTAAAAAGATTAATAAATTACCTCTTAAGTATTTTGATACTCATGAAACAGGAGATATTTTATCGCGTATTACTAATGATGTAGATACAGTTGCTTTGAACCTAAATCATTCACTAGCGTCTCTCGTTATGAATATTACAATGTTCTTTGGATGTTTGTTTATGATGTTTAAAACTAATTGGATAATGGGTGTATCTGCTGTAGGAGCTAGTTTAATTGGTTTTTCTTTAATGGCAGTTATTCTTAGTAAGAGTCAAAAATATTTCATTAGAAAACAAAAAGAACTTGGTGATTTAAATGGATATATAGAAGAAATATATTCGGGTCATACGATTGTAAAAGCTTATAATGGAATAGAAGAAGCAGAAGATAAGATGGATATTCTAAACAAAAAATTATATTCTTCTAACAAAAACAGCCAATTCTTATCAGGACTTATGGGTCCGATAATGGGATTCTGTGGTAACTTTGGTTACTTAGTTGTCTGCGTAGTTGGAGCTTTACTTGTTATGCACGATAGTATTACTTATGGTGTAATAGTAGCCTTTATGATTTACGTTAGAATATTCTCTAATCAATTATCACAAATGGCTCAAGCAGCAACTTCTATGCAATCAACAGCCGCAGCTGCAGAAAGAGTATTTGAATTCTTTGATGAAGAAGCTATGCCTAAAGAAGAAGTTAAACATGTACTTTATAAGGAAGACGTTAAAGGACATGTATGTTTTAAGAATGTTAAGTTTGGTTATGATGAAGATAAAACAATTATTAAGAAATTTAGTGCAGAAGCCCATCCTGGTCAAAAGATTGCGATCGTTGGACCTACTGGTGCTGGTAAAACAACAATGGTTAATCTACTTATGCGTTTCTACGATATTAAGAATGGTGATATTACAGTAGATGGAATATCTATCCATGATTTAAGCAGAGAAAACATTCATGATTTATTTATAATGGTTCTCCAAGATGTATGGTTATTTGAAGGAACTGTACGTGAGAATCTTAAATTTAATAATGAAAATGTTACTGATGAAGAAATATGGGAAGCTTGTAAAGTAGTTGGAGTTGATCACTTTATTAAAACTCTTCCAGGAGGGCTAGATGCAGTTATAAATGATAATGATTCAATAAGCCAAGGACAAAAACAATTACTTACAATAGCGCGTGCTATGATTGCTAATCGTCCGCTTCTTATTCTTGATGAAGCAACATCTAATGTTGATACAAGAACAGAAGAACTTGTTCAAAAAGCAATGGATAAATTAACTAAAGGTAGAACATCATTTATTATTGCTCATAGATTATCTACTATTCGTAATGCTGATTTGATATTAGTTATGAAAGATGGTAACATTATAGAGCAAGGTAACCATGATTCGTTAATAAAGAAAAATGGATTCTACGCAGAATTATATAATTCACAATTCCAGAATTAGGAGGTTTTATGAAAAGATTTAACGATTTTTATAGAAGAGTTCTAGCTTATGCCTTTGACTTTTTATTAATTCAATTGTTTGTAAGTGTACTTGTTGATTCTAATGTTATTAATTTCCAATATAATAATTATGCTAAAACTTATAAAGAATATGAAGCATTATATAATGATTATGATACTTATAAAGATATTAATATTAAAGATTGTGAAGATTTAAGTAATAAGATTGAGAAAAAAGAAATAGATATAGAAGACATTACTATTGCTTATAGTGAAATAGCTGATGAAGATGAATGTAATGCATTAGTAGATACTATTAATTCTAGAAAGATGTCTGAAAAAGACTTTGTTACTAAAAGAGATAAAATGTATTATAAATTACAAAGATTAAGTACTTTTAGATATGTTGTTACTATCGTTGTAACAGCTCTATATCTTATCTTATTCCAAGGCTTTACTAATGGTAAGACTTTAGGTAAGAAGATAATGCATCTAAGAGTTAAACCTATTAATAAAAAGAAATATGTTTCTTATAAACAACTTGCGATTAGATCAATATTCTTAGGTAATTTGATCTACTACATCTTGAGTTCAATACTTCCGTGGGTATTAAGCCAAAGCATTTATATAAATATTACTGATGGATTATATGGTCTTAATATATTATTTACAATATTTATGGTAGTGTTTGCTTATGCTAATAAGGAAATGCGAGGACCACATGATATTTTAGCTAATACAGAAGTAATTATAGATTTAAAAGAGAAGAAGTAATTCTTCTCTTTTTGTGTAAAGTAATTATATTTTTTGATGTAAACTATACAATTTTGTGTTGTAAATAGTTTACATTTTATTTTTTGCTCATTATCATATAATTAGGTGATATTATGAAAGGAAAAGTTTTCATTAAAATAGGTGTGTTTTTAATGGCTATAGGATTTGCAATTACATCTTATGAAACTGTTAATGGATTAGTTAAAGAATACTTAGATGATGTAAACTTATCCAAAGAAATAGTGTCTTCTATAAATGTAAAATATGATATGTTCTTAGATGATGTTGATAGATATAAAACAAATCTAGAAGATTTATATGCATCATACGACATATATTTAGATGATTTTATTATAAGTAATTATAATATTCGAAATAATATTACTTTTATAAATGTAGATTTATTAGAACTACTAAGTACTGCAGAAGAATTAAATGAGTACTGTTCTTATGATATAAATGGTACTTTAAAAAACGAGAAGTGTGACATCTTTAAAAAGAATTATAAAAGTTCTATTGATTCATATCATAAAGCGATAGATGAATATAATCGTATAGTTGGTTTATATAATAATAAGTCCAATAAAAAAGTGGACTATTATGTTAGTCCAATCGATACGGAGTTAAATAATTTATATAATGAGTTATAGGAAGGGATAAATATGATAAAGATTATTAAAAAAATTGATTTTCTTAAAGTAATTACAATTATTAGTCTTATCATTGTCCCTTTTTTGTATATAGCTTTAAATATAGTTAAGAATAATTATGATAGATTTGGAGAAGAGTTTATCATAATTAGTTATATTATGTTCTATGTATATTTATTTATTCTTTTAGTAGGATTATTTGAATTAATCTATAAGAAAAGAATATTTAATAAGAATTTATGTAGATCATATTCATTAATGTTCTTTGCATTATTCTATATATTTGAAGTATTAGGAGTAGTTGGATTTGTTTATTATGATAATAATTTTAAAGAATGGTTAATTACTACTAGTGCTAGTTCAGTTAATTATAAATATGTAGCTGAATACTTATATGATACTGAAACTATTAATAATACAATGTCTAATATTGAACCAATAGAAGACTTAAGTGGTGATCTAGCAGATTTTGATATAGAGTATGATGATACTATATATGCTAATGCCGCTGAACAAGAAATACTTGATCATGAAGAAGGACAAGTTTATAAAATAGTAAAAATTAATGGTACATGTATTGGTTCTAATTATACTTATCAAGGATACATGGTAATAGTATATGATATAGATCATTTAAAACTAGTTAAAAGTAAAGGTGCTGGTGTAACATCTGCTTCTTATGGACAAACATTAGATACTATTGCTAAACAAAATAATGCAGCGGTTGCCATTAATGCTGGTGGATTCTATGATCCAGGATGGAGAAGTAATGGAGGAATTCCTGCTGGGCCTGTAATTATAGATGGTGAACTAGTAACAAACTTTAGAAGAGGTAAGCATGGTGGAGGTTTAATAGGAATTACTAATGAAAATAAATTGAATTTAGTTTCTAAGTATTCTACTTTTGAACCATCTGATTATAAATATGCTGTTGATTTTGGACCGTTCTTAATAGTAAATGGAAAAAATCAATATAAAAATGTTAAATCATTTACTTGGGCAACTTCTAGAACTGCAATAGGTCAAAGAGAAGATGGTACAATTATTTTCTTAGTAATTGAAGGTTCACGTTCTCATACCAAAGGAGCTAGTTATGCCGATCTCGCTGCTATATTTGAAAAGTATGGAGTGGTTAATGCTGCTAACTTAGATGGAGGAACATCTACTTCTCTTGTAGAAAATAATAAATTTGTAAATGTTCCTTGGAACGGAAAAAAAGAAACTCACAGAGGTCTTCCTAACGCTTGGATAATTACTAAATAAAAAGAATATATCTATTATATTTCTTTTTTTTGTGCTAAACTTTAGTTATAGGATAGGGTGATTAGATGAAAAAAAATGGAATGTTAGTCGCAATATTAATTCTCAATCTATTAACTATTGTGCTAGGTCTTTTAGTTAAAGTCTATGGAGTCATTACACTTGCTAACATTGTTCTATCTATCTACTATTTAAATAATGAAGATAGGACTCTTATATCAGATAGAAAAATTCTAATCGTAATGGGAATAATTAACTTGCTCTCATTGAAATGGATTTCAGCAGTATTAGATTTGATTCTATATGATGATGCTTCTAGAGAAGAACGTTTTCAAAAGATTGAATCAGGGGAAATAAAAGTTGAAGAAGTAACAGTTCCTGAAAAACCTAAAGTAGATCCTAAAGTTAAAAAGATTGATTTAACTATTAAGATTGGTGTATTCATGGTATTTGTTGCTGGATTTATCTTTGCAACTACAGGATGGGAAAGTTTAAATATCTTTATTAAAGGATTTATCTTTATACTTATTTCAGCATTATTTATATTCTTATCTAAATATAGTGAAAAGAATATTAAGATTAAATCTACTATATATTTGTATTGGTTCCTGGGGATGGCTTTCATTACCTTTATATATATAGCTATAGGATTAAATAACTTGTTTGGTATTTACTTCTCGTTAAATGGTGCTGGTGAAAGTTTATTTATGGCATCTATATTTATAGTTATTGCTATACTAGGATTAATCAGTTACTTTAATCTTAAATCTGCTAATATAATGTACATTACTTATACAGCAGTTTTAATAGCTATTATAGAAACAATGGTTCATTTTGATTTATTACTAGAAACAAGTTTAGCAGTTATTCTAGGATTATTTACTTTACTAGAATTAATGGATTATAAAGAAGATAACGATCTTTATACTTTAAAAATATTTAGTGAATCAGGAGCAGTTCTAACAATATTTGCTTTTGCATTATTATCATTCTCATATACACAAATTGCTTCTACATTAATGCTTTCATTATTAGCATTAATTAATGTATATTTACTAAGTATGAAACATCAAGATAAACCTATTTCAAATTTTGTATCGATTGGATATTTCTTAGCACTTCTTCCTGCTTTTTCATTAGTAGAGAATGCTAAGACTTATATAGTATTATTATTAATATTTGTTACAGCAAACTATATTTTATCTTTAACATATAAAAATGAAAGTGCTAAAAAGATATCATTAGTAGTTAGTGATGTCTTAGTATGTATAACATTCTTTGTATCATATCCAGAAGGATATTTAATGACATGTCTAGTTACTGCAGTAGCATTATATATTTCTGGTATGACATTCTCTAAAGAAGGATTTAATAAGATAGAATTCTTATTTATACCAGTAAAATTATTATTAATAATTATTTCATTACTATTATTAATAGAGAAATATGTCTTTGATGTTAATGTAATAGGTACGTCATTAACATTAACTTTCTTATTAGTAGCATTTGTATACTTTGCAACTACTAATGAAGAAACTAAAAAAGTATTTAAATTTTATTCTGGAATACTTCCGGTAGTATCTTTAGTATATTTAATATCTTATGAGTTAATAGATGATACTAGTATGATTGCGATATCTTTAGCTTCATTTGTAGCTATGTTAATCTTATACTTTGGATCTAATATGTATCATAAAGATGAAACAGATTCATTTAAACTATATACTTATATCTTATTATTAATTTACTTGTATGTAGTTCCTAAAATCTTTGGATATATTTATATTAGAGATAGTTATATTTTATATACTGGAATTATTTCAATGTTATTCTATATTGGAGTAGCTATTCTAAATAGAGAAGATGAATACGACTATAATTTAGCTTTATTAGCTGTAGGAGTACCATTCTTTAGTATCTTAAATAATACTGAATTAGATGTCACTTTAAGTACTATATTAATGTCTTTACTTGTGTACTATCTAACGTTTACTATTGCTCAAATAGTTAAGAGTGAACTTGCTAAACAAATAATTGGTTATATAGGATATTCTCTAGCATTCTTAATGGTAGTATTAAATGATGATCCATATATTATTCTATATGCTATAGTACTTGCATCTTTGTCAATATTATTTGGATTCTTGAACAAGAAAAATGATTGTAAGTTCTTTATAGGTATAATTGCTATTATAATTGAAATACTATTTGGATTTAGAGAATTATGGGCAGTAATACCTATATGGGCATATATCTTAATATTTGGTATTATCTTGATACTATTTGCTACTTATGTTCAAGCAAAAGATATTAAGAAAAAAGATAATGATAAAAAAGAGTAGAAATACTCTTTTTTTATTAGGAAAAAATCTATTTATAAATAAAAATATATATAGGTGATTATATGTTAAAAGTAGAGTATGAATATAAAAAAGGATTCCTTTATGTTAACTTAGAAGGAATCCTAACTATTAAGAGTAGTTTTGAATTGTCTAATTCACTTATATTTATTTCTAGATGGAATAATATAGATAATATAGTTTTAAACATAGAAAAAGCTATAGGACCAAATAAATATCTAAATTATATCTTAGAAGATTTATTTGATTATATAGCTTAAGTTGTTGGATTATTATTTCCGTTATCTGGAGGAGTAGGAACTGATCCATCTACAGATGGTATTAATATTTCAGATACATCTGTTGGCTTATAGTTAGTATTAACTACAGGTTCAGTTATAACATTTTCTTCTATAGGTGCAACTTCCTCTGTAATAAATGTTTTTGGTTTAGGTTTTTCTTCTACAGGTGCTGGTATAGGTACAGTAGGTTGAGCATGTGGATCAACTTCTGGTCTATTTAATTGATTTTGATTATTAGTAACTTTACCTAAATCATTAACTGTTAATTGTGTTTGTTGTCTTTCTACATCATATACATCTCTAGCATTATAGAAATCTTTATCTATCCAGAATACTCTAAGCATTGGATTAATAATTATTAATGCTATTCCTGTATAAGTTAAAACTGTTTTTAAATCTTCAGAAGACTGATCAGTATTATTACTATATAAACTACTTGAAGTATATGAACTTGAACTATATGAATTAGATCCTAATATACTAATTGAACTAGAACTATCATTGAATGCTGATAATAAGAATAATATTGTTAATATTCCAGCTGCAACATATTGAATCTTTTTATGAGTACTATTAACATATGGTATTTCAAATACAAGAGTATTTAATAAGACTAGTGTTTCTATTTTAGAGAAGAATTCAATAGCTTTATTAAGTTCTAAAACAGCATCATAATTCTTAGCAGATATTAACATTACATCGATAATCATTAGAATCATATAAACTAATGTTAAAGCTGCTCCAGCATAAGCGATAAATAGATTTTGTCTATTACCGAATATATTAGCAATTCTTGAAAGAATAAATACTCCTACTAAAAGATTAGTTGCTAATAAATATATAATCATACCAGTTTCGCCATAAATAGAAATCTTACCTAAACTGATCATTGCTAAAGCACCAAATACAAATACTGTTACTAAAATTAAAGCTAAATATATTTTCTTAAATGTGTCCATATATAGGCCTCCTATCATTATCATTTTATCATATATTAAACTATATGGATTATAAGAAATTAGTGCATTATGTAAAGTAAATATGATATTATAGTTAATAGGAGGATATCTTATGGACTATACTTTAACAATAGACAATTTTGCAGGACCATTAGATTTATTATTACATTTAATAAAAGAATCTAAAATGGATATATTTGATTTAAAGATAGAAGAAATAACTAAACAATATTTAGATTATATTCATAAGATGGAAGAGATGAATCTAAATATAGCTAGTGCTTATTTAGTTATGTCTGCTGAATTATTAGAGATTAAGTCTAAGATGTTACTTCCTAAACATGAAGATGATTCTGAAGAGGAAGAAGATCCTCGTGAAGACTTAGTTAATAGATTAATTGAATATCAAAAATATAAAGAATTAACTAATGATTTTAAAAGTTTAGAAGAAGAAAGAAAACAAATAATTACTAAGTTACCAGAAAATATTAGAGAATATAGTGATGCGGTTACTAATAATGGAGATGTTACTTTAGATGATTTAATTAGTGCTTTTCAAAAGTTCTTAGATCGCGAAAAAGAACGTCAACCAATACATACTAAAGTAACTACTAAAGAACTTAGTGTTGAAAAAAGAAGAACTAGTATTAAGAAAATATTATCTATAAAGAAAAGAGTTAATTTTATAGAATTATTTGAAGAAATAAATAAAGAATATGTAATAGTTACCTTCCTAGCTATTCTAGAAATGGCTAAAGATAACGAAATAAAACTTTATCAAGATAAGAACTTTGATAATATAATATGTGAGGTGAGTCGATGAATAAACAAGCAATACTTGAAGGATTATTATTTGTAGTTGGAGATGATGGACTTACTTTAAAACAAATAGAAGATATACTTGAAGTTACTCCAGAAGAAGCAAATAGTTTAATAGTAGAACTTAGAAAAAGTTATGAAGATGAATCTCATGGTATAAAGATTAGTATTTTAGGAGACCGATTTAAACTAAGTACTAAAAAAGAACATCGAGAATACTATAAGAAATTATTGGAAGATGAAGATAGTAATCTATCTCAAGCAGCTTTAGAAACTTTAGCTATAGTTGCTTATAATGAACCATTGACTCGTATTATGGTAGATGAAATAAGAGGGGTAAATTCTCGTGAGATGTTACATAAGTTAGTTGCTAAAGGACTTATAAAAGAAGTAGGTAGAAGTGATCTTCCAGGACGACCTATTTTATATGCTACTACTAGTGAATTCCTAGATTACTTTGGACTTGCTTCTAAAGATGAATTACCTAAATTCGATATGATTGTAAATGAAGATGAAGATATAGATGAAGAAGATCTATATCATTCAAGATATACTGAAGATGAAGAATAGATTATTATTCACAATCACAGTCCTTTTATTTGTTTTTGTAATACTATATGGTTTAAGTAATAGTAGTAATAAAAATAAAGTAGAAAAAGAAGTATTAACTTATTTAAAAGATAAATATCATGAAGAATTTAAAATAAACAGTATTAAAGAATATAATTATGTCTTTGAAGAAGAATATGAAATAAGTGATGCCTTTGTTTATGAAATGGAAGTATCTTCTCATAGATTAGTTAGTTTTAAAGTGTACTATTATGAATATAGAAATAATTCATATGAAAAGAATGATGATTTAGATTTAATCTCTCCTGGAATATATGAGAATTATATTTATGAATATAAAATTAGAGAGATAAAGAATAAGTACTATAAAGATATTCTAGGTATTATGAGTAAATCTAAGAATATAGAATTTAGTCTAGATAATATAGCTGTTGGACTAGATAATGTTTTATTTAAGAATAGAAATGATTCTAAAGAAAGAATAGATTTATATGATAAGTACTATAGTTTTAATAAGAGTGTTAGTGATCAAGAATTCTTAGATACATATTATTCTATTTCTAAGACTGATTCTTTAATTATTACTATGGATATTAACGATGATATAACTCCTAATAATATAGAGGAGTTTAAAGAAGAGATAAGAACTCTTGTAAAGTATTTAAATAAAAATCATATTTATAATTATGATATTAATATGAATCTAGATGGTTATGTTAATGCACGTGCTACTAGATATACCGACAATAATAAAGAACAAATATATTTAATATTTGACTATCCTTCGTATTATGATACAGAAGATAGTTTTAATGTAATTATATTTGATTTATAATATAAATATAAGAATAAGGAAGGTGTAGAAATGTTTTTAAGTGCATGTGAAAACTATTCATTTTTATCTAGTATTTTGCTTATAAAAAGAATAATAGAAATAGCTTGTATGCTTGTTCCGTTATTCCTAGTTTTAACTGCTGGTATAGCACTTGCTAAGATAGTAGTTAATCCTAATGTACAAATGACTAGAAGAGATGTAAAAAAGATTGCTAATAAGTTTATAGCAGCCGCAGCAGTTTTCTTTGTTCCATTATTTGTTAGTATTCTAATGACTACTTTAGGACGTACTAGTGTTCTTAAGACTGATTGTTGGACTAATGCTAATAATGAAGCAATAGCGGTATATCGTGCTCAAAAAGAGATGGAAGATGCAGCTGAGAAAGAAAGATTAGATTCAGAACATGCTGAAGCTGAAAAAACAAGAAAAGAAGTAGAAGAAGCTAGAGAAAGACAAAGACAAGAAAATGAAAAGAAAACAGAAGAAGAACTAAAAAAATATCAACAAACTGGTGGATTAAGACTTGGAGATGTAATTTATTATTGCCAAGCAGATTATTATATGTATCCATATGGTTCATATGGAACTATTAGATCTCATGGATGTGGTCCTACATCTTGTGCAATTATTGCTTCTACATGGTTTGGTCCTGAAGGACATTCTCCTGTTGATACAACTAATTGGATATGTGCTCATAATGGATGTACTTCTAATGGTAGTTATTTCTATGTTTTAACTAATTATCTAGAAACTCTTGGAGTACAAGCTAGTGAATATCTTGCTTGGAATAAACCTAATATAGAAAGAATGAATGAAGCTTTATTATCAGGAAATAGTATGGTTATTATTCTAGTACACGAAGATGGAGAGGCTGATACTTGCGCCTTTACTAATGGAGGACACTACTTAGTAATAACTGGAATAGTAGATGGTGAGTATTCAATTGCCGATCCAGCTGGTGGTGGACCTGAACGTAATAAACACACTTGGCCAGAAAGTTCATTTAGTGCTTGTGATAGAGTATCATTCTATATATATACGAAACCGTAGGTGAGATTATGAAGAAGATATTATTAATTATATGCTTAATGTTTTTATTAACAGGATGTACTGCTAATTATGAATTAACTTATAAAAAAGGATATTTTACTGAAGAGATTACTATTTATGAAGATAAAGAAGTAGCTAAACATGAAGAGTTTCCATCTATTACCAATATTAAAGCTAATTCTAATAAAGTTAAAATAAATGAAGACTCATATTATACTATTGAACATTCTACTGATGAAAAGAATAATATATTAAAAGCAACTTATGTTTATAAAGATTTATCTTTTGATAAATCACTTGTATATAATGATTGCTTTTCTGAAAAGAGTTTCGTTGATGGAGATGAAAGTGTTTATATATATCTAGGTGGAGAAATGACTTGTGAACACTTAGAAAATGCTACTATAACTTTTAAAACAGATAAGCAAGTTATTAAACACAATGCTGATAAAGTTAAAAAAGGAGTTTATTCTTGGGATAGTATTCCTACAGATGGAATAGTTATTGAAGTTAGTAAAAAGAATATTAGTAAAGATGCTAATATGATTCCTCCTGTTATTAGAATAATTATTATTGCTATATTACTAGGAATAGGAATCTATATATTAAAAAAATATAATGGTGTAACAGATTAGGTTGCATAATTAATTAACTATGATATAATTTGTTTTCGAGGTGATGACATGATCGATTTAAAAAAAGTAGTTTTGACTAATAATATGGATTTAAAAATTGATCAAGACGTTACTTTTGATTTAGATTTATATCATATACCGGAATTAAAAGATTTAAGAAAAGTACATTTTATTGGTAGATTATATGAAACTGATTTAGAAGAAATAGTTATTTCTGGAACTTTATCTGGAGATATAATTGTTCTTGATGCGATTAGTTTAGAAGAAAAAACGCTTCCGTTTTCTAAAGAAATAGAAGAAAATTTACTAGAAGAAGAGGAAAGTTCAAAAAATTATATTGATATTCTCGACGTTTTATGGCAAAATATTGTCTTAGAGGTCCCATCTAGGTATACTGATATTACTGATTATAGTAAATATCAAGGGGATGGTTGGAGATTAATCAGTGAAGAAGAATTGAAAAACGAAAGCAATCCTTTCAATGTACTGAAAGATATAGAAAAGGAGTGATAACATGGCAGTACCTTTTAGAAAAGTTTCTAAAACTAGAAAAAGAATGAGAAGAAGTCACAATGCTCTTACACCTGTTGGAGTTGTAACATGTCCAGAATGTGGAGCAGCTATTAAACCACATAGAGCTTGCCCTAAATGTGGAAGTTATAAAGGTAAAAAAGTAGTAGAGACTAAAGATAATAAAGAAGAAAATGCTTAATAAGCATTTTTTTATTTATATAATTATATGCTATAATTATATTAGTTGAAGAAACAAGAAAATCTAGATAGAATGTGTGTATTCACATTCTTTTTTATGTTAAAATAATAATAGTAGGGTGATTATATGGATGAGATATTAGAATTAGTAAATAATCATATTGATGAAGTACTAGCTAATAGTGAATTGCTTCAAAAAGTATGTAGTTATCTTAATACTAGTTTTAGTCTAACTAAAGAAAATTTAGCAACTAATCCTAATATTTTAAGAATTAGTGATTTCATAATGCCTAAAATAGAAGAAGATCCTTCTATTGTTTTATTGTTTCCATATGATAATATAGATGATACTTTAGCTAATACTTATTTAAGAAGCGCAGTTATGAATCATTTTATTCCAACCTATGAACAAATAAAAGAAAACCCTTCAATGGGTCCACATATACCTATAGGTGTTTTAGAGAGATTATTAAGAACTAATCCTAGAATGATTAAGTTTTTTCCTAAAAGCGAAATAAAAAATTATGCTAATAAAGTAGAGTTCGTTGCAACAGAAGAAGAACTATTAGAGGTTCCAGAACTATGTGAATTTCCAGGAGTTATGGAAAGATCTATTGAGGAGAATCCTCATTTATTAAAATATCTTCATACTGTTATAGATACTTTTGTTATTTATGATGCTTTAGAACAAGTAGAATTAACAAGACAAGACTTTTTAGATAATCCATTCTTATGTACTGATTCTACTATTTGTGAAGGAAAATATCTATATTATTATAGGTCTTTAACTACAGAACAAAAAATAGTTATAGTAACTGAACTAATTAGTTTAGGAAGAATTGATGAAATAAGTGAATTACCATTCTTTAACCATACACTTAATCCAATGCTTGAAGATGATGCAGATATTGATAAAGTAGTTAGATTAATAAAGGTAATAACACCAGACTTAAGTAATGCAGAGAATAATAATGTTAATGATGAAAATTGGTCAATATTAAGTGCTATTATAGATGGAATAGGTGCTTATAGATATCGTCTTGGAAAAAATACTTTTAAATTTAAAAGTGCTGATGTATTAATAGATAGATTTGAAAAATATTTCTTAGAGATGAATCCTGAAAACGAGGATATATTATTAGGTATTCTAACTAGAGAAGTAGTAGATTTTATGGAAGCTACTCCTGAAGATGATGTTGAAGAATCAGTAAGAATTAGTTTATTAAATATATATAGAAAGTATGAAAACAATAATAGAACTATGCCTACTGAAGGGGAGGATAGAGCATTAATTACTGAAATCTGTAATTATATGTTAAACTTCCATCGTGATAAATTTATTGCTTCAGAAAGAGTTGCAGTAGAAGAATTAATTAATAAGTATTTCTCTTTAAAACAAACTAGAATCCAAAGCATTCTTCATAGTAAAAGAAGAAATAGAGTTATATCAAGACTTAGAGATTTCAAAAATCGTGGAGTAGATTGTTATGACGATTTTGATAGATTAAAGATAACACTAGAATTAAGAGAATTAGATCCTAATTTTAAAGATAGTCAAATAGAAGAAATATATAAACATATAATAGATACTTTACTTGAAACAGGAAATATTAATACCGACGGATTATATAAGTACTTAGAAGAAACTATTTTTGGAGAAAGAGAAATAATTCCAGCATACTTAAAAATAGGATTAAAAGAATGTACTGCTAAAATAGTGGATATTATAAATAAAGAAATAAATGAATCTGCTAGAGCTATCAGATTAGCTCCAGAAGAATCAGCAATAACACTTAGAGATAGAGCTAAATATACTAGAGAATTTGTTCCTAAAAATCTTTGTATGACTAATAAAGGAATAACAGATAGTACTTTAGCTAGATTAATAGTATTACTTATGGATGATCCAGATAGATGCAGAAAAGCAACATTAGAAATAGATAAAGCTGAACCTTTAAGAAGAATTATACCTTTCTTTGGATCAATTCCGAAAACAAAAGAATTATCTGTTGAAATGTTAATGGATATACTTGCAAATTATCCAAGAATAGAACGTAGAATTAACATGAATGGCACAAGTAAAAATCTAGAATTTTGTTTTGAAAAACTAGTAGGATTTGCTACTGATTATGGTATGTCATCTAGTTTACTTAGAACTATTATTACACCTAATATAGTAGGTTATATAGGAGAACATAATGTAGGTAAATATGCTTTATTCTATTTAGAGCATTTATTTGATAGACAAGATTCTACTATACCTATTGTTAATGGAGAAACAGGAAGATATACATATAAATCTAGTTTCAAAGATCAAGATCGTATGGTAATAGGGAAAATGTATGATGATAGTTGTTTAGATTTAAATGATTCTTCAGGATATGATACTTTCTTTGAATGCCTTGCTGGTCCACATGGAGATGCCATTTTAATTAGAGATATTACTAGTAATGAATTAATTGGAAGAGTACTTGCTATAAGAAGAGGAAATCTTATTCAATTACAATTAAGAAACTTAGATGGTAGAATTGATGAAAAAGAATATCAATTATTAATTAGTGAAATTGGTAAACAAATGATGACTGAAGCTCAAGAAAAAGGAGATAATCTAGAAGCAATTGTTGTCGCAACGGCACCTCATACCGGAAAAAGAGAAGATAGGTTAAAAACTGAATTTCCGCATGCTGACTGGGGAGGTTTCTATGAAATGGTTATTCCTCAAGAAGATGTTGAATTTAATTTTACTGTTAAACCAGTAGTAACTTATCATCCACAAAGAGAAAAAATAAGAGAACAAGCTACTGATCAAGAATTAACTAGATTAAAAGCTATAAGTATTAAAATGATGCCTGATTCAATGGCAAAAGAAGATCTTGAACGAAATTTTGAACCGGTTATTTTTGAAGGTACTGGTAATCAAATATTATTAGGAGAAGATTGGTACATTATTCATAATAATGGAGAAATAGTAGAAGAGGTAATTGTACCAACTAAAGATAATAGACAACAAGTAGAAATAGGCGTTGTTAAAGAAAAACTAGGATTAAGTAAAGGAGCTGGTACTCATTATGGTTAAATATGGAAAAGTAGTTGAATATAATGGAGAATATGGACTAATCAAATCAGGAAATGATTTAGTAGATTTTGAAAAAAAAGATTTATCAACTCCTGTTAAAGTAGGAGATATAGTTGAATATAGAGAAGAAAAAGGAGATTACTTAATACTTGCTCGTAATGTAAAAGTGGTGTCTAAAGATGAAAATAATTAAAGTAGTTACGGGATTCTTAGAAGAGAATTGTTATATTTTAATAAAAGGTAATAATGCTTTAGTAATAGATCCTGGGGATGACTATGAACTTATAAAAAAAGAGATTGGTACTAATAATGTTTTAGCAGTACTAATTACTCATCATCATTTTGATCATATAGGTGCCCTCGAATCATTATTAAAAGATTATCCTGTAGATATTATTGATTATAAGAGTAAAAAAAATCAAAGTATTAAAAATTTCTCTTTTAAAATAATACCTACATCAGGACATACTAGTGATTCTGTATCATTTTACTTTGAACAAGATAAAGTAATATTTACAGGAGATTTCTTGTTTAGAAACTCTATAGGAAGAACTGATTTAGATTCAGGGAATCAAATAGAAATGGAAAAAAGTATTTCTAATATTAAAAAATATGATAGAGATGTAAAACTTTACCCAGGACATGGAGAAGAAACAACTCTTTCACATGAAATAGATTATAATATTTATATGAGGTGATTATATGTATTTAGATTTAATAATTATAGTAGTTTTATTATTACTAGTAACAGTTTATTTTAGAAGATTTTCTAACTTTGTATACGCTTTTGCGATAGTAGATATATTCTTAAGAATATTAGATTTTATTAGACGTGAAGTAAAAGTTCCTGAACTACAAAGTTTTATTGCTAAGTATTTTCCTAGTTCTATAGAGTCATTAATCTATAAATACACTAATGGAATACTATCTACAATACTTGTATGGGTTTATGTAATACTATTTGCTATATTCTTAGGATATACATTTAAAGTGTTTTTAAAAAGAAAAAAATAGTAATATATTAAGTAATATATTAATAGTATGATATAATTAAAATAGGTGATAATATGAAAGAAGTAAAAAAGGGTACTAAGAAAAAGAGTAGTACAACACCACCTAAGAAGACTACTAAAAAGAAAGTAACTAATAAAAAGGTTACTCAAACTAAGAAAAAAGTAACTGAGAAGAAAGTTACTCCTGCAAAGAAAGCAGTTTCTAATAAGAAACAAATTAAAAGAGGGTTCACATTAATAGAGTTATTAGCAGTAATAGTAATTTTAGGCTTATTAATGGCAATTGCTATACCAGCAGTAACTAGATATATTAATCAATCTAGAATGAAAACATTAGTATCAAGTATTAATGGTTATTTAGATGCTGCTACTATAGCTGTAAATGATAATGATTTTGGATCTATGTCTAATCAAGATAATATTTATTATATTCCTGTAAGTAATATCAAGGATGATTCATGTATTAATCTTGAAAAAGGTGGATTAGATCCATATGGTAACTTTGTAGAAGCTTATGTAGTAGTTCACTACAATGCATCAGAGTACAAATATGATTATTATTTTACTTTTATAGATGATGCTGGTTATGGTATGAAGTTAACAAAAGTAGATGAGATTAAGAGTAACGGAAAAGGACAAATAGTTAATCCTAGTCCAGTTAATCCATCAACTTCTGATTCTAATCAAATAACTATTCAAACTATAGATGACGCAGTACCACATATATTAGGTTCTGATAGTTGTAGTGCTGCTAATAGTACTGTTGCAGGCGGATTTACACCAATTAATCCACCAATAAACCCACCAACAGGTGGAGGAAAATTCTATGTTAGAAGACAAATTAATGCTTGTACGACTAAAACATTTGAATTTAATATGGGAAGAGCTAAAATAAAATTTAGTGCTTGGGTTGAAACTGAAAACAATACTGATAACTGGCGTATTGGACCAACTGGAAAAGTTATAACAGGAACAGATACTAGAAATTTTGAAATAGATGGAGTAACTGGAGACTCATATATAACTACAGGAAAGACATATACTACTACAAATAATGGTGTACTTTTCCCATCAATCGTATGTAATGATCCAGTAGGTTCATAGAATTATAAGCATTGTGTTGCTATTTAATAATATAATTATAATGGGGTGATAATATGAAAGATAGTAAAAAAAGTACAAAAAAGAAAAGTGTTAAACCTACATCAAAGAAGACTACAAAAAAAACTACTAAGAAAGCAGTTAAAAAGACAGTTAAAAAAACTGCTGCTAAAAGAGTGAAAACAAAAAAAGGATTTACTTTAATAGAGTTATTAGCTGTAATAGTAATATTAGGATTATTAATGGCTCTTGCTATTCCTTCTATTACTAGATATATAAATCAATCTAGAATGAAAACTTTAGTAACTAGTATTGATGGATTTGTAGGTGCTGCTAGAGTTGCTGTAAATGATAATGATTTAGGATCAATGTCTGATGGTAATAAAATATTTTATATACCTGTTAATAATAAAAAAGATGATTCATGTGTTTCTCTTGAAAAAGGTGGTACTGATCCATTTGGAGAATATGTTGAAGCTTACGTAGTAGTTTATTATAATGCTGCTGAATATAAATACGATTATTATTTTACATTTATAGATTCAGCAGGTTATGGAATGAAATTAACTAAGAGTGATGAAATTAAATCAAATGGAAAGGGACAAATTGTAAATCCTAGTCCAATAAATCCTTCAACAAGTGATTCTAATACTATAACTAGTCAAACAATTAATGGTGCGACACCTTATGTATTAGGAACTGGTAGTTGTAATGCTCAACAAAGTACTCCTGTAGTAATATCTGGTGGTGGTGGTAGTAATCCATCTACTCCTGCTGGAACATTTAAAGTAAGTATTAAACTAAATATATGTAATATTAATACAAAAGAGTATACAGTTCCAAGTTCAAATATGAAATTTAGTACTTGGGTAAATAGTAGTGGTAATACTGAAGGATGGACAATAGATTCTCAAAACCGAGTAGTTTATTATGCATTCGATGGATTCTATTCATTAGATGGAGTAACTGGTAATTCAACTATTACTTTAGACAATACTTACACGACAACAATGCATGATGTAAATCTTCCACAAGTATCTTGTAATCAAAACCCTTGGGATAGACCGTAGTATTAAATTATTATTGCTATTTAATTAAAAATGTATTATTATATAAGTGCATCGAGTGGAAGATTTCTTCCACTTTTTATATTATTTAGAGAGGTGTTTATGGAAGAAAAATTAATAAACCTTATTAATCCTAGTATTAAGGATTTAAAAGTATGGGTAGATTCTATTAAAGTAGAACAAGAAGAAAATGAAACTTTTTTAAGAATAGCTTTAGATGCAGATTATATAATTGATCTTAATACTGTAGTTAAAGCTACAAGAATTATTAATCCAATACTAGATAAGGAAGATTTAGACTTAGATAATTATATGTTAGATGTTTATGCTAAACCAAAAGGAGATAAAGAAGATGAATAGTAAAGAATTTTTAAAGGCAGTAGACCTAGTAGTACAAGAAAAAGGAATTGATAAAGAAGTAGTATTTGAAGCAATGGAACTTGCTTTAGCAACTGCTTATAAAAAGAATTTTGATTCTTTAACTAATTCTAAGATTGTTATTAATAGAGATACAGGAGATATTAAAGTATTCTCATATTTAACAGTAGTAGAAGATGATTTTGAAGATATTGATCTAGATACAGAAATCAGTTTAACTGATGCTAGAAAAATAGATAAGACTTTAAATGTAGGAGATACTATTGATACTGAAGTTACTCCAAAAGACTTTGGACGTGTAGCTGCATCAACTGCTAAACAAGTAATAGTTCAAAAATTAAGAGAAGCGGAAAAGAATTCTATTATTGAAGAATTTGGTAATAAAGAAGATGAATTATTAGTTGGTACAGTTGAGCTAGAAGATGTAGATAATTACTTTATTAACTTAGGAAGAAGTAATGGAATACTTCCTAAAAAAGAATGCATTCCTGGTGAAAAAATAGAAATGGGAAAACAAATAAAAGTATATGTTAGTAAAGTAGATGGTAGTGGTAAAGGAATGCTTATTCTTTTATCAAGAAAACATTATGGATTCTTAAAGAGATTATTTGAACTTGAGATTCCAGAACTTTCTGATGGAACAGTACTTCTATATAGTGTTGCTAGAGACGCTGGAAGTCGTTCTAAAGTAGCAGTTTATTCTGAAAGAAGCAATATTGATCCAGTAGGGGCATGTATTGGTGAAAGAGGAAGTAGAATTGCTCGTATAATTGAAGAAGTAAATGGTGAAAGAATAGATGTAGTAAGATATGATAAAGAACCTGAAACATTTATTGCTAACGCCTTACAACCAGCTAAGAATTTACATGTAATTATAACTGATCCTAAAAAACAAGAATGTATCGTAGTTGCTGATGATGATAACTTCTCATTAGCTATCGGTAAGAAAGGTGAAAACGCTAGACTTGCTTCTAAATTAACTCATTATAAGATTGATGTTAAGAATACAGAACAAGCTAGAGAAATGGGAATTAATTTCATTAATTAATTATGAAACAAAGAAAAGAAGTATTTAGGACTTGTGTAATTACAAAAGAAAAATTACCTAAGAAAGACTTACTTAGAATAGTAAGAACTCCTGAAGGTAATATTGAAGTAGATTTAACTGGTAAATTAAATGGTAGAGGTGCTTATATAAAAAAGGATATTGAAGTACTAGAAAAAGCTAAGAAAGGAAATGCTTTAGGAAAACATTTAGAAGTAAATATTCCTGATAGTGTATATGAGCATATAAAAGAAATAATAGAAGAAAAATAAGAAAGAAGAGGTGAATTCTATATGATGAATTTATTAGAATATTCAGAAGATGTTAACAAAAGTTTAGAAGAAATAATGGAGTTATGTGATAAGTTAGAAATTGCTTATGATGATGAAAACTCTATGCTTACTGAAGATGATATCATCATTTTAGATAATGAAATTCAAGACATGGAAGATTACGTAGTTTCAGATGAAGAAACTGAATCAGAAGAAGCTCTTGATGAAGCCGTAGAAGATCTTATTACTACAAATAATATTAAAATAGATAATGAAAGTAATATAGAGAAATTAAAATCTAAAAAAGATAGAGTAGAAAGTACTCAAAATAATAATTTCAAAAAAGAAAGAAAAAATATCTATAAACATCGTGATAAATTACAATCTAATGAAGATGAAACTTTAAAAGAAAAGATTATCTACAAAGAAGATATGACAGTAGCAGAACTTGCTAACGAATTAAAGGTTTCTAGTGTAGAGCTAATTAAGAAACTAATGAAATTAGGAGTAATGGCTAATGTAAATTATCCTTTATCTTTTGAAGTAGCAGAACTTCTTGTAATTGATTATGGTAAAGAAGTTACTAGAGAAGAAAATGCAGATATTTCTAACTTTGAAAATTATGAAATACATGAAAAAGATAAAGACTTAATAGATAGACCGCCAGTAGTAACCATAATGGGACATGTAGACCATGGTAAAACATCACTACTTGATGCAATTAGAAAAACAGATGTAGTCAGTGGTGAAGCTGGAGGTATTACTCAAGCAATAGGTGCTTATCAAGTAGAATTAGATGGTAAAAAGATTACATTTATAGATACTCCAGGACATGAAGCATTTACTGAGATGAGAGCTAGAGGTGCTAGTGTTACTGATGTGGTTGTAATAATTGTTGCTGCAGATGACGGGGTTAAACCTCAAACTAAAGAAGCAATTGACCATGCTAGAGCTGCTAAAGTACCTATAATTGTAGCAATTAATAAAATAGATAAACCAGAAGCAGATGTTAATCGAATTATGACTGAACTTACTGAATATGGATTAACTCCTGAAGAATGGGGTGGAGATATTGTTACTAATAAAATATCTGCTAAGACTCATGAAGGAATTAAGGAACTTCTAGAAAGTATAATCCTAGTAAGTGAAATGGCTGAATTAAAAGCTAACCCAAATAGATATGCAATGGGTACAGTAATTGAGTCAAGATTAGATAAAAAAGTCGGTACAATTGCAACACTTCTTGTTCAAAACGGAACTTTAAGACTAGGGGACCCAATAGTAGTTGGTACATCTTTTGGTAAAGTAAGAACTTTAAAGAATGATAAAGGACAAGATATTATATCAGCTCTACCTTCTACTCCTGTAGAAATAACTGGACTTAATGAAGTACCATCTGCTGGAGATAAGTTCATGTCTTTTGAAACTGAAAAACAAGCTAAAGCTATAGCTGAACAAAGAAAAGAAAGAGCTAAAGCTGCTGATACTAATAAGAGTGGTATGACTTTAGAAGATTTATTTGGAGCTATCCAAGAAGGAAAGAAAGAAATTAATGTTGTACTTAAAACAGATGTTAATGGTTCATTAGAAGCTATTAAACAAAGTTTATCTAAGATAGATGTAGAAGGAGTTAAAGTAAATATTGTTTTAGGTGGAGTAGGTACTATTACTGAAAGTGATATTACTTTAGCTAATGCAAGTGATGCTATTATCTTAGGATTTAATGTAAGACCTAGTGGTAATATTATTGATCTTGCTAAGAATTACAATGTTGATATACGTTTATATGATATTATTTACAAAATGATTGAAGATATTGAAAATTCAATGAAAGGATTACTAGATCCAGTATTTGAAGAAGAAATAATTGGTCATGCTGAAATAAGACAAATATTTAAATTCTCTAAGATTGGTAATATTGCAGGATGTCATGTTACTGATGGTTTAATTAAAAATAACTATAATGCAAGATTAATTAGAGATGGTATTGTTATATACACAGGAAAGATTAAATCAATTCAACACGAAAAAGATCAAGTTAAAGAAATAAAGAAAGATATGGATTGTGGAATTACTTTAGAGAACTTCCAAGATATCAAAGAACTTGATGTAATAGAGTGTTATGAACTTAAAGAGATTAAAAGATAATGAGTTTAAGAATAGATAGATATAACAGTACTTTTCAAAAAGTAATTAGTCAGATACTTATGGAAACAAAGAATCAAAAACTTAAATCTGTTGTTTTAACAGGAGTTGAAATAACTAATGATTTAAGTTATGCCAAAGTATATTATACAGTTTTAGATAATGTAGATAAAAAAGAAATAAAAGATTCTTTAGAAAGAAATAAATCTTTCATAAGAGGACAAATCAGTAAAAGAGTAGATATTAGACATACTCCTGAATTAAGATTTTACTATGATGAATCCATAGAATATGGGGAAAAAATAGAAAAATTGATAACTGATATTAACACAAAGTAGTGTCAAGCACTACTTTTTTTATTTTTCAGGTCTTGTTTTTGTGGTATAATAAAATTGTCTAAAGGAAAGGATGTTTTCTTTTAAAACCGACTAAGTTTACGATAAGGGAGTTCGGATCATTAACCGGTGTTGAATGCCATTAATCTTGGAATCCTAAAGGTTAAGTATGGACACCCACCTGCTTGATTAGGGGCGGGTTTTATCGCTAAACATTCTTCTTCTAGACAATTGTTAAAAAAAAGAAGAGCAAGTGCTCTTCTTTTACTTTGTTAAAATTTTCTGTATAATCCAACTACTTTACCAAGAATAGATACTTTATCTAAAATAATAGGACTCATAGTATCATTTTCTGGTTGTAATCTAAAATGTCCATTTTCTTTATAGAACGTCTTAACTGTAACTTCATTGTTATCAGTCATTGCAACTATCTTTTCTCCGTTTAAAGCAGTATTTTGTCTTTCTACAATAATTATATCTCCATCATAGATACCAGCATTAATCATTGATTCTCCATTAACAAGTAGAGTAAATATTTCTTTCTTACCATTTATTAATGTAGTAGGAAGAGAAAAATACTCATTAGGAGTTTCAATTGCTTCAATAGGATTCCCAGCTGTAACTTTTCCTAGTAAAGGTACATTTACAACATCTTCATTCTTTTCTTCAAATTCATTTTCTACAAGAAGTTCTAGAGTTCTATTTTTACTATTATTTTTTCTTATATATCCTTTTTCTTCTAGCTTATTTAAATGAAATTGAGTAGTTGCAGGAGAAGATAAATCTAAAGCAGAACCTATTTCTCTAACAGTAGGTGGATATCCATGAGAAGCCATAAATTTTTTAATAACTTCTAGTATGTCATTTTGTCGTTTTGTTAACTTTTCCATAACATCACTCCATTCATCTATATGATACAACAAACGTATGTTTTTGTCAAACAACTGTTCAATTATAAAAAGAGTTGACTTTTATAACAGTTTTTGTTATTATAACCTCTTAACGAAAATTAGTAGTTAAGAGTTTGGGGGAGATTTCTATGAGTATGGCAACACTTGTTTACTCTCTAGGGGATCCAATGAATGAAGAAATTCTACTTACTGGATCACTTAGACAAATCGATAATGATACTCGATTATATGCAGATGAAGTAGAAATGAAAAATAGTCCTGAGTTCAATTATAGAATACAAACATATCTAGAAAGAACATTAGGAATTGATAATGCTAATCCAAATAAACAAGGAAGATTTATATTGTATTTCATCGAGAATAACGCAAGTAGAGAACAATTATCAATATTATATGATGACCAAAAACCAGTGATTACTAAATTAAATAATATGTATGGAGATAATAGTACTACTGATATAGAAAGAGCTAGAAAACTATTATTCTCAAGCAAAGGGAAGTTGTTCGTAAGACAAGTAATGAAAGAAGATTGGTTTAGAGATACAACTGGATGCTTAGTTAAATTAAAACAATTTGAAGCAAAAGAATTAGTGAGTGCTGGATATAAACCATTATTTAAAGATGGTGATTATTACTTGACTATAGAAGATATCTTAGATTATTCTTCTAAAAAAGAAAAACTAGGATTTATGAGAGATCTAGTAGAAGATACTCTTGAAATATGGAAAGGTAAATTAGAAGAACAAGATGAAGATATTCTATATTATTACTCAAGAAACTTAAGAATGAGTATTAATAAATATTATAAATCAATAAATGGTCCAAAAGCTGTTGTAAACTTCATGCCAGAAGTAAATACATTAGCTAACGTCATATATATAGGAGGAAAAGTAAATCGTAGAAGAAAAGGTTACTACATTTCTCCTAGAAGTAGTAAAGTAAAGAAAATGGATACTGCTGCATAGTATCCTTTTTATTTTGCAAAAGAGGTGTTATAATTAAAACTAGAGAGATAGTAAATCTCAATAGAAAGAAGGATAAAATATGAATGAAAATATGACACCAAACATGAATCAACCAGAACCGGTAGCAGTACCAACTACACAACCACCAAAGAAAAATACCTCAGTTGTTATTATCTTATTGATTATTGTATTATGTGCTGCAGCAGCAGGAGGAATCTGGTATTTAGGAAATAATAAAGCAAAGGATAAGGAAAAAGAAGAACCAACACCTACAACACCAGCAAATCCAACAAACCCAACAGATCCAACTACACCTACTGACCCAACGACTCCAACTGATCCTACAACTCCTACAGATCCAACTACACCAACAGATCCAGCTACTCCAACACCATCTGGAACTAAAACATTATCTTGTACACAAGAACTTGGAGAATACAAATCAGTTACAGAATATGTATTTACTAATAGTGTATTATCCGTAATTAGAATTAGTGTAGTATGGAATTTCTCTAATTTAGATGATAATACTATTCAAACTTATAAAACATTAGATATGTGTTCTTCAATGGGAAATCCATCTGAGGGAGAAGAATATACACTTAAAAATTGTAAAGCAACATGGTCTGGAAAAATTTTAACTATATCTTATGATATGGAAATTCCTGATGAATATAAAGTTGTTACAATTGATGCGTTACAAACAGAATTAACTTCTGGTGATCAAACTTGTACAATAAAATAAAGTACGTATTAACGTACTTTTTTATTTGACCTTTTTTGATATAATTAAATAGAGGGTAAAATATGGAAGACTTTAATGAAGAATTAGAAAAATTATTAAATGATTTAGAAGACGTAAATGGTAAAAAAGAATTGTCTGAATATTTAAAATATCTTAAATATCAAAAAAATTATTCTGATTATACTATTATTAATTATGGTGATGATATAAAAGAATATTTATTATTTTTACATGAAAAGAACATTAATCTTTATAAGATTACCTATGAAGAAATAAGATTATATCAAATAAATCTAAATGATAAAAAAGATATTAATTCTACTATATCTAGAAAGATAAGTGCCTTAAGAGGTTTTTATAAATACTTAGAAAATGAACATAAAATGGAAAATAATCCTTTTTCATTAATTAATCTTCCTAAGAAAGATAAAAAACTACCTAGATTTTTCTATTACAATGAATTAGAAGAATTATTTAATACACCTAAACTTAATACTGCGACTGGTCAAAGAGATAGATTAATATTAGAAATGTTATACGCTACAGGAGTACGTGTAAGTGAACTTGTTAATATAAAAGTATCGGACATAGGAGATCATACTATTAAGATTCTTGGTAAAGGTAATAAAGAAAGAATAGTAAGATATGGAGACTATTGTGAAGAAATATTAAATATGTATTTAGGAGATGGACATTATAAATTAAATTCATCTAGTGAATATTTGTTTTTAAATAATAGAGGAGGACAACTTACAGATAGAGGAGTAAGATTTATTCTTGATAAGATTATAGAAAAGACTACTATTGAGAAAAAGATTTCTCCACATATGTTAAGACATAGTTTCGCAACTCACTTACTTAATGAAGGATGCGATATTTTAACAGTGCAAGAACTACTTGGGCATGAGAGTTTAAGTGCTACTGCAATATATACTCATGTTACGAATGATAGATTAAAAGAAGTATATTTTAAAACTCATCCTAGAGCTAAGAAAAAGTAGTATAATAAAATTAGAATAGAATAAAAGGAATGAATAGTATGGCTCAAACTAAAAAGAATAATAGTAAAAAGAAAAAGATTAACAGTACTAAAAAAACAGTTAAGAAGACTAATATTAAGAAAAAAGTAGAGAAAAGAGGTTTTACTTTAATAGAACTTCTTGCAGTTATAGTAATTCTTGGCCTTTTAATGGCGATTGCTCTTCCAGCAGTTACAAGATATATTACACAATCTAGAAAAAAGACTTTAATGAAGACAATAGATAACTTTATAACTTCTGCTATGACTAGTACAAATGATAATGATTTTGGTTCTATGTCTGATCCTAATAAAATATTTTATATACCAGTACATAATGAAAAAGATAAGTCATGTGTTGAATTAGAAAAGGGTGGAAAAGATCCATTTGGTAATTGGAAAGAAGCGTATGTAGTAGTAGCTTATAATCCTGATGAATATAAGTATGAATACTATTTTACTTTTTATGATGATTCTGGTTACGGAATGGAGTTAACAAAATTAAATGATATTAAAATGTCTAGTATAACTAATCCAACTAGTATGAAAGAAGATAATATAACTGGACAAACAATTAATGGTAGAGAGATAAATCTTTTAACTGAAAGTTGTAATGCCAGAGATGCAATAGTAATTGGCTCAAATGCACCTATATCAGAAAGAATATATTGGGCACTTCAAGACAATGATGCCAATGGTACGGATGAAACATTAGTATTTTCAAAATATTCTGTTAACGGTACACATAGTGGAGATTTTGCAGGTTCAACGATATTTGGTAATTATAGTAATGTTCCATGGATAAATGGTAGTATATCTTCTAATTTAAGTAAAGATGTTACAAAAGTTAAAGTACAAAGCAGAATATCTCCAAGAAATATGAGTTTCTGGTTTTATGGAGTAGGATATAATGCGGAGTCATTCTATGCTGATTTAAGAAATATAGATGTTTCTAATGTAACTGCGATGGGAAGTATTTTTAATAGTGCAGGATATAATGCTAAAACTTTTTATTTAAATGTTAATAATTGGAATACTTCAAAATCAACCAGTTTTGGATCAGCATTTACAAATGCTGGATTAAGATCTCAGTCATTTAGAATTGTTGGATTAAGTAAATGGAATACATCTAGTGCAACATCTTTTACATATATGTTTACTAATGCTGGAAATGTTGCCACAACCTGGGATATTGGAGACATAAGTCAATGGGATACATCTAAGGTAACTAATATGTATAATATGTTTAGTTGTACCGGGCAAAATGCTTCAACATATAAGTTGGACTTAAGTGGTTGGGATACTTCTAAAGTAACAAATATGACTACAATGCTTAATAATGCTGGTACAAGAGCAACTAATTGGGAAATTAAAATACCAAAAACAAATGGAAATGGTATTAATAATACAACAACTGCAATGTATGGAAGTACTACATCTGTTGTAGCTGTTCCTAATGCAGGAAGAAGTTTTACAATAGCAGAATAATTATATAAAAGAGATGAATAATATGACTCAAACAAAAAAGAATAATAATAAAAATAAAAAAAATGTTAAGAAGACTCATGTTAAGAAAAACTCACCAACAAGGAAGATTCAAAAAGAGAAAAAGGGATTTACTTTAATAGAACTTCTTGCGGTTATAGTAATTCTAGGTCTTTTAGTTGCTATAGCTCTTCCAGCGGTTACTAGATATATTACACAATCAAGGAAGAAAACTCTATTAAAAACAATGGATAGTTTTATAAGTGCTGCAATGACTAAGGCTAATGATAATGATTTTGAATCTATGTCTGATCCAACTAAAATATATTATATTCCTGTACATAACGAGGTTGAAAAATCATGTGTTGGTCTTGAAAAAGGTGGAATAGATCCATTTGGTAATTGGGTAGAAGCTTATGTAGCAGTAATATATAATCCAGATGAATATAAATATGAATATTATTTTACCTTCTATGATGATGCAGGATATGGAATGGAATTGACTAGGGAAGATGAAATAAAAACAAGTAGAATAACAAATCCAACTGAAATGAATCATACTACCATTACTCAACAAACAATAGGTGATAGAGAAGTAAATGTGCTCGAAATAGGTAGCTGTAATTCTGATCATACGACAATAGTAGATACTCCAGTAGAAGTTACTAATACAATATACTGGGCTCTACAAGATAATGATTCAAATGGAACAAATGAAACTTTAGTGTTTTCTAAAAATTCTGTTACTGGAACATATAGCGGAAATTTTTTGGGAACAAAAGCATTTATAAATAGTACAGAAATACCATGGATAGGAGCGGGCTTTAATTCTTCGAATAACAGAAGTAAAGATGTATCTGTTATAAAAGTAGAAAGCACTATAGCTCCGACATCAACACAGTTTTGGTTTGATGGGGTTGGTTATAATAGTACTTCACTTAATATAGATATTAATAAACTTAACACTTCAAATGTAATCAGTATGGATTCAATGTTTTCTTATTTTGGATATAATGTGACGAATTTTAGGTTAGATCTTAGCAATCTAAAAACTTCAAAAGTAACAAATATGAAGAATATGTTTGCAGGAGCTGGATATAATTCAACAACATTTAGGTTGGTTTTGAAAAATTGGAATACATCCAAAGTTACTGATATGTCTCGCATTTTTAATATTACAGGAAGAAATGCAAATTCATATGTTATTGAGGGTTTAAATAGATGGAATACATCTAATGTTACCAATATGGCTAGTGCTTTTTATATGGCGGGTAATGCTGCTACAACATGGGATATTGGTGATATTAGTAATTGGAATACATCTAAGTTAAATAATATGATGTCGATGTTTTATCAAGCTGGTGCTAATGCAACTTCGTTTAAAATAGATGTAGGAAAATGGAATGTTTCAAATGTTACAACAATGAATCAAGCATTTCGTTACGCTGGTCTTAATTCTTCTTCGTGGAGCATTGGTGATTTGAGTAATTGGAATATAGGTAATGTAACGGATATATGTGGATTGTTTGCTGATACTGGTAAAAATTCAGCAATGTGGAGTGTTGGTGATTTAAGTAATTGGGATACATCAAAAGTAACAAATATGACTTGTATGTTTGATTATTCTGGATATAAAACTACAAATTGGTATGTTGGTGATTTAAGTAATTGGGATACATCAAAAGTAACAAATATGACTTGTATGTTTGATTATTCTGGATATAAAACTACAAATTGGTATGTTGGTAATTTAAGTAATTGGAATACGTCAAAAGTAACAACAATGAATAATATGTTTTGGCTTGCGGGAGGACAATCAAAATCTTTTGAATTAGATATTAGCGGATGGAACACATCAAAAGTATCAAATATGTCTAATATGTTTAGGCAAACTGGCTTTGGAGCAACAACATGGAAAATAAAAATACCAAAAACAAATGGTAATGGAATTAATAATACTACAACAAAAATGTATGGAAGTTCTTCAACTGTATATGCCGATCAACCTGATCCTGGAAGATATTTTACTCTAGCAGATTAATCAATAAAAAAAGCAAGATTTAGATCTTGCTTTTAATTTATTTATTTTTTATTTTGTAATAAGAACTTGTTATTAGAATAGTTCCTATTATTAATAGTAGAACCATTACAAAGTAATACATAATATTTATTAACTCATTTGAAAATAACATTAGTATTAATCCTATTAATAGAGTAGTTATTGGTAAACGATTCTTTAATAATAATATTTTTATAATTGAATTAATTACCATAAATGCACCAAATATTATTAGGATATAACTTAGTGTCTCTATAGGATTAAAAATAATATAGAATGCTATTAGAAAAGCGAGTACTGCTTGGATTAAAAAACTGCTTGCTTGTTTAGGGAATCTTCTTATTAAGGATAAACTTATTGTTAATAAATTTATTCCATATCCTATTATTAATATTGGAAAGATATATATTCCGATTTTAAGTAATAGTTTAGATCCAAAGAATAGTCCTGATATAGCAATTAGTATTAATAGTATTCCAAGTATTATTTCATATATTACTTCTTTTTTATATTGTTTCTTATATTCTTTTTGAAATTTATCTCCATCTATAATAATGTCTTTAGCCATAATGCACCTCTTTCGAGTTATTATACTACTTTTATTATTCTTTGTAATTATCTATTAGAGTAGTATCTACTTTTTTATCTGGATTGGCATCTAAATAAGTTCTATTATAATTTTGTATCATTCTAACTGCTTCCTTACCAGAATAAATAACTTCTCTTCCTGTTGGTTCGATTACTCTTAAGAATAATCTTCCTTGATGATCTATATCTTCTTGTATTTCAATACCAGTAGTAAGTTTAATAAATTGATCTCTATCATAGTTAGGATTTGAATAATTACCTATAAATTCATCTCCGTATGTTGTTTTAACAGGAGTATCATATGTAGGTAAGAATGAATTAGTTTTTTGTGTTTGATTATCTATAAATGCTGGTGGAGGAGTAGTAGTTTCTTCTATAGTTCCTGTAGGAATAAATTGATTAACAGGAATGGTTATATTAGATACGTCCTCATTTTTATTATCTTCATAATCTACTGCAGGAGTAGCTAAAGTATCATTCTTATATTGATTTAAGAAATTCTTAATCATTTCTTCATTTTCGTTTTTAGTTTCTTCTGGTTCTGAAGATACACCAGAAGGAGCAGTTAAATCATTAAAGTCATTTGAAAAACTAGTTGGTGGTGGAGCTATTTCAACTACCGGTGCTTGTGGAGTTGGATCCATTACTTGAGTTGGTATTTGTTTAATTTCTACATTCTTTGGCATTTCATACGGTTCATCTGGCCAATTAGAAGTATCAGCTTTTCTTCCTGGATTACTAGATTCATATAATTGGTTATAACTCTTCAACTTTTCAATCGCAGCATTACCAATTAATTCAGTTCTATTACCCATACTATCAACAATAGTTAGAGTAACTTTTCCATCTTTCATTCCTTCTTTGATTTCTATTTCCATTGTTTTACTTATGAAGTTATCTCTATCTTCATTTGGATAAGATTCATCTATCGTAGTATCAACATTACTATTAACATAATTAATCTCATCACATAACTTAAATAATTCTGGTAAGTTTTCTCTAGAGAAATCATTTATTAATGTTTCTGTATATATAGAATAAAAAGTACCTATTGCATCATTTAATATTTGATCAACATCATATTCATGACCTACATAATTAGGATTAGTTTGACTTATTAAATAAAGAATAGTACCTTTAATTTTAATTATCATATCAGAATACTCTGGTATTTTATTTATATTGTTAACAGCCTTAGATAGATTTGTAGTTACTTCATTCATATCTCTAGCTAATTCACTTAAACTAAGTGATTCATCAATTCTATGAATTCCGGCATTATCAAAAGATGTCTTCAAAATATTTGAATACATTACAAAAGAATTATCTATGACTTGTTTAATTTGATTTCTATCAATAATAATATTGAATTCAAGTAAAAGTCTTTCTAATTTTTCTATTGCATCATTAATAGAACGATCTTTTAAATCGGACTTTCTTTCAATATTATTTACAAAGTCATTTAGATACTTGATTAATAATTCATTATACTTAATAACGCCCTCTTTATTCATAGTATCACCATATTATAATTATAATATAGTTTTGAAAAGAAATAAATTACTATCTAAAAAAAATAAAAAAAATGTATACTTTTTTAACACATATAGATATAATTATTGTAGAGAGGTGAAAGAATGGATAAATTAAAAGAAGTAGTTAGTAAAAACGGACTATACATTAAAGTTGGTGCATTAGTATTTGCATTCATTGGATTATTCCTTGACTTTGCAAAACTATCATATTCAAGTACATATTTAGGAACTTATAGTGCTGCTGTTAAATATTCTGAATCAAAGGATGGAAAAATAGTATTAGTACTTATTCTTGTTGCTGCTGCATTACTTTTAGCTGAAAAGTTTGCAAAAGATTTATATGACAAGATTCCTCAATCATTTGCTCCATATGGACCAATGGGATTATCTGTAGTTGCATTAGGTATTACTATTTATGACGCTATTGATGTTAAGAGTAAATTCGGAAGCACTAGTAGTTATTTAAGTAGTAACTTCAAACTATCTTTAGAACTTGGGTTCTGGATTACTTTAATTGGTCTAATTGTTGCAGTTGCTGTAATGGCATATGATAAGTTTGTTTTAGGTAAAACAACAACTACTGCTGCACCAGTACAACCAACTACTGAAGCACCAGTTGAAAACAATCAACAATAATAAAAAGGCTTTAAGCCTTTTTTATTTTTCTAGAAATAACTTATTGAATTAGGTTAATATATGTGATATATTATTGACATTCAAGCAAGTGCGAAAGACGGAGAATATTAAAATTTTTAGAGAGTCTACATAATGGTGAAAGTAGATAAATAGAGATATTCTTAGATCACTTTCAAGTGCATTTTATGGATAAGATAAAATCGGTTACGCGTTATAGTATTTGAGGTAATATTAAATTACAAATTAAGGTGGTACCACGAGACAATCGTCCTTATTGGTATCATCTTTTTTATTTTTAAGAAAGAAGGGATATTATGGAATTTAAAGAATTAAGTAAGAAACCAGTAAATGAAGTAGAAAAAGATATTCTAAAGAGTTGGGGTGGAGTAGAAGCAATTTATAATAAACAATTAGAAACTCGTAAAGATTCTGAAAAGTTTGTTTTCTTTGATGGACCAGCAACAGCTAATGGAAATCCTGGACTACATCATATGGTAGCTAAATTCTTAAAAGATACTTTTTGCAAGTATAAATCTATGAATAATTATAATGTTGTTCGTAAGATTGGTTGGGATACTCATGGATTACCAGTAGAAGTTCAAGTAGAAAAGGAACTTGGATTTACTGATAAAACTGATATTGAAAAGTATGGAATAGCTGAATTCAATCAAAAATGTCGTGAATCTGTTTGGAAAAATGAAAAAGCATTTAGAAATCTTACAGAAGAAATGGGACAATTTATCGAATTAGAGGATGCTTATATTACATATAAGAATGATTATATTGAGACTGAATGGTGGATATTAAAGAAATACTTTGATGAAGGATTATTTTATGAAGGAGTAAAAATAGTTCCATGGTGTCCTCGTTGTGGAACAGCACTAGCTTCTCATGAAGTAGCACAAGGTTATGAAGAAGATACTGCTAATACTGTAATTGTTCCATTTAAAAAGAAAGATGAAGATGTATATTTCTTAGTATGGACTACAACTCCTTGGACACTTTTATCAAATGTTGGTATCTGTGTTAATCCAAATGAAACTTATGTAAAAGTAGAATCTAAAGGATATAAATTTATCTTAGCTAAAGCTTTAGCAAACGTAGTTTTAGGAGATGAATATAAGGTATTAGAAGAGTACAAAGGAAAAGATTTAGAGTATGTTGAATATGAACAATTAATTCCTGTGCTTAAATCTGATAAAAAAGGATTCTTTGTAGTATGTGATGACTATGTAACTATGACTGATGGTACTGGTATCGTTCATATCGCTCCTGCTTTTGGTGAGGACGATAACCGTGTATCTAGAAAGTATGATTTACCTTTCTTTAATCCTGTTGGAGAAGATGGATGCTTTACTGAAGGACCTTGGAAAGGTATGTTAATATTTGATGCTGATGTTGAAGTAATTAAATATTTAAAAGAAAATGATAAGTTATTCAAATCACAAAAAATGAAACATGATTATCCACATTGTTGGAGATGTCATTCACCACTTGTTTATTATTCTCGTCCAAGTTATTATTTAGCAGTTACTAAATATCAAGATAAGACTATTGAAGCTAATAAAACTGTTAATTGGTATCCATCATACGTTGGAGAAAAACGTTTTGGAAACTGGCTTGAAAATATGAATGACTGGGCAATATCAAGAAATAGATATTGGGGAACACCTCTTCCTTTATGGAAATGTGAATGTGGTCATATGGAAATGATTGGAAGTAGAGAAGAATTAATAGAAAAAGCTACTGAAAAATTAAAATATGAAGATATAGAATTACATAGACCATATGTAGATGATATTCATATTAAATGTCCACATTGTGGAAAAGAAATGACTAGAACTCCTGAAGTAATAGACTGTTGGTTTGATAGTGGGGCAATGCCTTTTGCTCAATATCATTATCCATTTGAAAATAAAGAACTTTGGGAAGAACAATTCCCAGCAGACTTTATTTGTGAAGGAATAGATCAAACTCGTGGATGGTTCTACAGCTTATTACAAATAAGTGTATTTGTTACTGGAAAGAGTCCATATAAAAATGTTCTTGTTAATGAACTTCTTCTTGATAAGAATGGACAAAAGATGCATAAATCTAAAGGTAATGCAATCGAACCATTTAGTATTATTAATGAATATGGTGCTGATACAGTAAGATTCTATTTACCATATGTATCTCCTGTGTGGACACCACTTAAATTTGATGTAGATGGTCTTAAAGAAGTATTCTCTAAATTCTTTAATCCATTAAAGAATACATATTCATTCTTTGCAATGTACGCTAATATCGATGGTGTATCTTTAGAAGACTGTAGTACTAACTTTAAAGTAGATTATAAGAATTTAGAAGAAATAGATAAATGGATGTTATCTAAATATAATAAATTGGTTAAAAATGTTAAAGAAGCTTATGAAGAGTACGATCTTAATAAAGTGGTTAAGTACTTAGCAACTTTCGTATCAGATGATTTATCTAACTGGTACATTCGTCGTAATAGAGATCGTTTCTGGAGTAGTAGTTTAGATAATTCTAAGAAGAGTGTTTATAAAACTACTTATGATGTATTAGTTGGTTTAACTAAATTAATCGCTCCTATAACTCCGTTCATATCTGAAGAAATGTTTAGAAATCTAACTAACAAAGAATCAGTTCATTTAGAAGATTTTCCTGATTATGATGAGAAATTAATAAATGAAAAAATTGAAACTAAGATGGATCTTGTTAGAGATTTGATTACTCTAGGAAGAAATGCTAGAGAAAATGTTAAGATAAAAGTACGTCAACCTATAAGTGAAGTAGTGCTTGATGGTAAAGTAGAGAAAGTATTAGGTGACTTAGTTTCATTAATTAAAGAGGAATTAAATGTTAAAGAAGTAATCTTTGCTGAAAATTTATCTGAATACATGAATTTTGAAGTTAAGCCTAACTTTAAAGTATGTGGACCAATTCTTGGAAAAGAAATAGGAGAATTCTCTAAAGCACTTACATCTATTTCTAATGAAGATATATCAAAATTAGAAAATGGAGAAGAAGTTACTTTAGGTAAGTTTAATGTTACTCCTGATATGGTAGATATTAGAATATCTTCTAAAGAAGGATTCGATGTTGCTATGGAAAATAATAATTTCATTATTTTAAATACAACATTAACTGAAGACTTAATTGAAGAAGGTATTGCTCGTGAACTTATAAGTAAAGTTCAACAATTAAGAAAGAATAAAGACTTTAATATTATAGATAAGATAGATATTCTTTATGAAGAAAATGAAGAATTAGAAAAAGTTCTATCTAAATATGAAGAATTTATTAAGAAAGAGACATTATGTTTAAATTTCGTTAAAGATAATAGTGTTAAAGAAGAATACAATCTTAACGGAATTGAAGTAAAACTAGATGTTGAAAGAAAATAGGTCATTATATATGACCTTTTTTAATTATTATGTTATACTAAAAATGTTTAGGAGTGATGTTATGGAATACATTATTAAAGGAGATAGTCTTCCTGTACTTATTTGTAAATTAGAAAAAGATGAATATTTAAAGACAGAAAGTGGTGCGATGATTTGGATGAGTCCAAACATTAAAATGGAAACTATCGCAGGAAACGTTAATAAAATGTTAGGACGTATAATGACAGGAGAAGCTGCTTTCTTAAATAAATTTACTGCTAAAGAAGATGGAGAAGAAATAGCTTTTGGTTCTTGTTTTCCAGGAAGCATCATGGCTGTTGAAATAGATGAAGAACATCCTATAATAATCCAAAAAAGAGGTTTTTTAGCAGGTACTTCAGGAGTAAACCTATCTATTTTTATTAATAAGAAAATAGGTTCAGGATTATTTGGCGGAGAAGGATTTATAATGCAAAAAGTTAGTGGTAAAGGACTTGCCTTTGTAGAAATAGATGGTACTTCTTGTACTTATGATCTTAAAGAAGGAGAAAAGATTGTAGTAAATACTGGACATCTAGCTTTAGTTTCTCACACTTGTAGTTTAGATATTCAAATGGTAAAAGGAGTAAAGAATGTTCTATTTGGTGGAGAAGGACTTTTCTTAGCGACAGTTACTGGTCCTGGAAAAGTAATACTTCAAACAATGCCAATTCCATCTCTAGCTGATTCTTTATATCCATATCTACCTAAAGTAGAAGAAAAAGGTGAATAATTACCTTTTTTTTATTTAAAAGAAATATTATAATAAATTTAAGGAAGTGATAATATGTCTTATAATATTTTACCTGCTGACACTTATGTAGTCGTTAATAAGACTATTATTACAGAAGTAGATCGTCGAATTATAACTACTTTATATCAACCAATTATTGGTTCACGTGCTACATCTTTATATTTTACTTTAGTAGATGATTTAAATAGAGATGAAATAATGTCTAAACAAGAAACGCATCATCATTTATTGTCTACTATGCAAATAAAATTAGAGAATTTAGTTATAGCTCGTGAAAAATTAGAAGCCGTAGGTCTTCTTAAAACATATGTTAAAAAAGAAGATAATATAAATAGTTATGTTTATATATTATATTCTCCTATGTCAGTAGAAGAATTTGTTAATCATCCTATATTAAATGTTGTTTTATATAATAATGTAGGAAAAAATGAATATAATAAGATTCTTAATTATTATAAAATGCCAAGAATAAGTCTTAAAGATTATGAAGATATTACTAGTAACTTTAATAGTGTATTTGGTAGTGTTAATGGAAGTATTAATACTATTTCTGATGATATTGTTAATAAGACTAAAGAAGATATTAAACTTAGTAATGTTATAGATATGAATATGTTAATATCTAGTATTCCTTCTAATTTAGTATCTGAAAGATGTTTTAATGATGAAGTTAAAGAACTAATTAATCAACTAGCATTTATTTATAAAATAGATGATATGAATATGCAAATGATAGTACGTAATAGTATTAATGAAAAAGGACTTATTGATAAGAATGAATTAAGACTTAATTGTCGTAAGTATTATCAGTTTGAAAACGGTGGATCTCTACCTACATTAATTTATGCTAAACAACCAGATTATTTAAAGAAACCATCTGGAGATACATCTAATAAAGCTAAGATTATATATACATTTGAAAATGTAAGTCCATATGATTATTTAAAGAGTAAATATAGTCATGGTGAACCTAGTGCTAGAGAATTAAAAATAATTGAAGAGTTAATGGTAGATTATAAGATGCCTCCTGGTGTAGTTAATGTACTTATATCTTATGTATTAAAAGTAACTAATCAAAAGTTTATTAAAACATATGTAGATGCAGTTGCTTCTCAATGGTCTAGACTTAAGATTGAAACAGTAGAAGAAGCTATGGAAGTAGCTCAAAAAGAACACAATAAGCTAAAAGGAGTTATCAATAAGAATAGTACAACTAAGACTACTAAAACTAAAGATGTGGGTACTTTACCTTCATGGTTTGATGAAAAACTAGATTCTAAAGAAATGTCTCCTGAAGAACAAAAAGAAATAGATGAGATGTTTAAAGAATTCAATTAGTTTACAAATATATAATAATATGTTAAGATTATCTAGAAATCGCTGATTGAGATAAGTATATAAAATATAATATTTAGAGAGTTTGTGGTTGGTGAAAACAAATTATTATTTTTATAGAAATCTACTCATGAGAGGAACTAATACTTCCCGGATCTAATCCGTTATTTAATTAAGAAAACAGAGGATGGTACCGTCTTAAGACTCCTTAAGACTACCATCTTTTTTATTTTTGGAGGATGTTATGAGAAAAATTAAAGTAGACAATTTATATAAACATTTTAAAGGGCATATGTATAGAGTAATTGCGATTGGATATAATACTGAAACTTATACCGATAATGATCCAAAAGCCTCGAGAATGGTAGTATATCAAAATATTGAAACTGATGAAGTATGGGTAAGACCATATGATATGTTTAACTCTTTAGTTGATAAAGATAAATATCCAGAAATAAAACAAAAATATAGATTTGAAGAAATTAAGAAAGAAGGAAAATAATATGATAGATATTAAATTAATAAGAGAAAATAGAGATTTAGTAAAAGAAAATATTAAAAAGAAATTTCAAGATGAAAAATTACCATTAGTAGATGAAGTCTATGATATGGATAAAGAAGTTCGTGAAGCTCAAACTAAAGCTGATAACTTAAAAGCAGATAAGAATAAAAAGTCTTCTGAAATTGGTGCCTTAATGAGAGATGGAAAAAAGGATGAAGCAGAAGAATTAAAGAAAAAGATTGCTGAAATGGGTAATGAGATTGCTGAACTAGAAGTAAAAAAAGAAGAATTAGATGCTAAAATTAAAGAACGTATGTTAGTAATTCCAAATATCATTGATGACTCAGTACCTATTGGTAAAGATGATACTGAAAATGTTGAAGTAGAACGTTTTGGAGATCCAATTGTTCCTTCATATGAAATACCATACCATGCTGATATTATTGAAGGATTAGGTGGAATGGATAAAGACGCTGCTGGAAGAACTAGTGGACAAGGATTTTACTATCTTTTAGGAGATGTAGCACGTCTACACGAAGCTATGATTGCTTATGGAAGAGATTATATGATTGATCATGGATTTACTTATGCAATACCTCCGTTTATGATTCATGCTGATGTTGTAACTGGAGTTATGTCTTTTCCTGAAATGGAAGCTATGATGTATAAAATTGAAAATGAAGACTTATACTTAATTGGTACATCAGAACACTCTATGATAGGTAGATTTAAAGATCAAATTCTAGATAAATTACCTATTACTATGACATCTTACTCTCCATGCTTTAGAAAAGAAGGTGGAAGTCACGGACTAGAAGAAAGAGGGCTTTATCGTGTACACCAATTTGAAAAACAAGAAATGATAGTTGTTTGTGAATCAGAAGAATCAATGGACTGGTATGAAAAAATGTGGAGATTTACTGTTGAAATATTTAGAAATATGAATATTCCAGTAAGACAACTTGAATGTTGTAGTGGAGATTTGGCTGACTTAAAAGTTAAATCTTGTGATGTTGAAGCGTGGTCTCCTCGTCAACAAAAGTATTTTGAAGTAGCATCATGTTCTAATTTAGGAGATGCTCAAGCAAGACGTCTTGGTATTCGTAAAAAAGGTGAAAAAGGAACTTATTTCTTACACACTTTAAATAATACTGTAGTAGCAACTCCTCGTGGACTTATTGCTTTAATTGAAAATAATTATAATGCTGATGGTAGTGTTACTATTCCAGAAGTATTAAGACCATATATGGGTGGAAAAGAAGTAATAGAACCAATAAAATAAAGGCTTATATAAAGCCTTTTTTTATTTGTATTTAAAAAAATATAATCTTTTGATAAAATGATTATGGTGATAAATATGAAAACTATTATCAAAGTATTTTTATTTTTATTAATAATTATATTTATTATTTTTGTAGGACTATATTTTTATCAAAAAGAAGAAATAGAAGAACCTAAATTAAAAGAAGAGATTAATTATATGGATTATACTAGTTATGATAGGAATTTTACTATTAGGACATCTAAAGAATGGAAAGAAGTAAAAGACAAGTACTCTTTAAATAAAGATGCTATTTTAGAACTATATAATGAAAAAGATAATGCTTATTTCTTATTAGTTATTAATCCTAAATTAGATTATAAAAATTATTATAATTCATATAAGAACGAAGTATTTAAGCAAAAAGAAGAACAATATAAAATTAAAATAGATGAAATAAAAAAAGTTACAGTTAATGACTATGAATGGCAATACATAGATTTTAATTATGTTAATAACAATATTAATACATATATTAGATCTTATGCTATTGAAACAACTAATTATTACGGACAAATAATAATGTGGACTGTTGCTAGTAATGAAAAAAAACTAGCTAATGAATTTGATTATCTTATTAAAAATTTCAGGGAAGTTTAAATGCATGTTATAATATTAATATAGGAGGATATATGGAACGTATAAAAGTATTTTTTAGTTATATATTAACTATTATTTTTACAATAGCTTTAACATATATTGTAATTAATAGTTTTTTATATACCTCTATTAATTATAAAAATATAAATAAATCTTTAACTAAAAACAGAATTAATTATTTAGCTGTTGGAAAAGTAGAAGTAGATGACGAATTATATAATTTTTTAGATTTAGATGATATTATTAATGATTATGTCGCTAATAAAACTATTTATGAATTAGGAATGGCTGATAATGATCCTAGAGTAGATAGAGATTTAGTTAACAAAAAAATTAAAATAGGATTAGATGCTTATATCACTTATCGAATTGAAAACTATGAAGGTGGATTGAGTGGAGTTCTAGACGAATTTGGAGTTAATGCAGAAATTAAAAGAACTGTTATTGAAGAATTATCTAAAAAATATAATATTGATTATGAAAATATTGAATTTATTAAACAAAGTGATTTAGATAATTTTTATAAAAGTGTAGATGATGGTATAAAGAATCATAAAAAATATTTAGATGTAGTTAAAGTTCTAACAAATAAAGAATATAAAAAACTAGCAATCATCATATTGGTAATATCTCTTATCTTACTAGCAATCGTAAACTTTAATATAATCGCAGTATTTACTTATACTATTGTTCCTTTAATAATTAATATAGTTCTACAAGCAATTATCTTATTAGCTTCTAGTAATATTAATTTTACTGGTACTGATTATGCTAATCTATTAAATGATTTAATGCATTATTTCTTTGTAACTTCTATTGAATTTATTGTAGTTTTAGGAGTAATCTTGTTTATAGATGCATTTATCTATTTAATTATTAAAAATATTAATATAGAAAAGTCTCATAAAAAAGGTAAAGCAACTCTAGATACACTTTTCGATGATTATGACAAGGATCGAACAGATGAAATTAGTTAGTAATGACTTAAAGGAAATTGGTACTCTTTTAAATAAATTAAGAAAAGATGCTTATATAGATATTTATAAAGAAACTGAGTTCTTATCGATAGGATATTTAGTTGATAAAGACTTAAATTTATATAAATATGCAGATAGTCTTAAGTTCTCTAATGATACTCATAATTTTGGGCATTTTATAGAACTATTTAAAAATTCTAAGAAATTAGATTATAATAGTATTAAGACCTATTTATTAGATGAATTAAAAATAATTGAAAAAGAGTATTTAGATGATCGTAATGAAGAATTAAATACAATTGAATTAATTAGTATTGAATCTAATGAATGTGAGTTTAATAATAGTATTTTATTTAATGAAATAGAGATAAAATTATTAGAAAGTGAGAGATAAAATGAAAGTTCTTTTATATACAGAAGGATATAGATTAATTAATAAGAGTGGGTTGGGTAAAGCTATTGAACATCAAAAGAAAGCTTTAGAATATGCAGGAGTAGAATATACTACTGATGAGAAAGATGATAGTTATGATATCTTACATATTAATACATACTTTCCTGGAAGTTATTTAATGGCTAAAAAAGCTAAAAAACAAGGTAAGAAAGTAGTATATCATGCTCATTCTACAGAGGAAGACTTTAAAGATGGATTTATTCTTTCTAGACAAGTTTCAGCTCATTTTAAAAAATGGCTTATTAAATGTTATAGTTTAGGAGATGTATTAATTACTCCTACAGATTATGCTAAGAGAATCATTGAAAAATACGAAGGTTTAGAAGATAAAAAGATTTATCCTATATCCAATGGTATTGAAATAGAATATTTTAAAAAAGATAAAGAAGCTGGTAAAAGATTTAGAAGAGATTATAACATTGGTAAGAATGAAAAAGTTATAATTGGTATTGGACTATATATTGAAAGAAAAGGTATTGTAGACTTTGTAGAATTAGCTCGTCGTATGCCTGAGTATAAGTTCATTTGGTTTGGATATAGTCCATTATCAGCAGCTACAAAACCAGTTAAAGAAGCAGTATCTACTAAATTAGATAATTTATTATTTGCTGGATATGTAGAAAGTTCTGTTATTAAAGAAGCTATGAATGGATGCGACCTATATATATTCCCAACATTTGAAGAAACAGAAGGTATTCCAATAATTGAAGCTTGTGCTTGTGAAACAAATGCTATTGTAAGAGATATTCCTATCTTTGAAGGATGGCTTGAAGATGGTGTTAATGTTTATAAAGCTAAAGATGTAGATGACTTTGAGAAAAAGATTAAAGCATTCTTAAATGGAGAACTAAAATCAGTTACTAAAGCAGGAAGAAAAGTAGCTGAAGAAAGAGACTTAAGAATTATAGGTAAAAAACTAAAGGCAGTATATGAAGACTTAATGTAATATATTGTCTTTTAATTTAAAAAAAGATATAATTACAAGAGAAAAGAGAGTGATACAATGAATATGCAATTTATCCAATATGCTGCGATTTTAGTTATTATTTTAATAATTTTATTAGCGGTATTAAAAGCAGGAAAAAAAGATGCACACTTAGAACTAAATAAGTTAGTAGATTATTTAGGTGGAAAAGATAATATTCTTAATACTGAGACTAATATGTCTAGATTTATAGTTACATTAAAAGATGTATCTATAGTTAATAAAGAAGGTATTCAAAAACTAGGTGCTAAAGGTATTGTTGAAATAGATAATCAATTAAAAATAATTCTTGGAGAAAATTCTAAACAATTAAAGAAATATATAGATGAATTAAAATAGGAGTTATTATGAATAAAAAGATTGGTTTATTAATATTTTTAGTACTTATATTAACTGGATGTAAAGCAAACTACGTTTTAGAATACGAAAATGGTACATTTACTGAACATTTAGAATTTATAAGTAGTGCTGATACTTATATAGAAGATGAAGGGCATCCATCATACGAAGCATTAAAAGAGAATAATGTTTCTGCTGTTAATGATGGAAGTGAAAAATGGTCAGTAGATCATGGTAGTAGTAAATATGATATAAAGATATCTCATACATTAGAGAATACTACTTTAAACGATATTACTCTTCCAGGAGAATGTTTTGCACATCATACTTATAAAGAAAACAATAATACAATATATTATTCCGCATTCGGAGATTTTAGTTGTGACTATTTAGATGAAGGTAGTACTTTTACTTTAGTAACAAGTGCTAAAGTATTAGATAGTAATGCAACTTCTAAAGAAAACAATAAATATATTTGGGATTTAAGTGACGAAAAAGTTAGAAAAGATGGTATTTCTTTCCAAATATTAAAAGAATCTAAGGAAAAAGATATGAATAAGAATAGAAGTGCTGATCTTATTCCTTGGTATGTAAAATTTATAATTTCTATAATATTTATTGCTGTTATAATGGGGACAGTAATATATATGAGAAATCGTAGTTAGGAGGTAAGTTATGTTTTTAAAAGCATGTACTGATTCAAAGTATCTATCTACTATTTTATTTTCAAAAAGATTTATAGAAATTATTTCTATGGTTGTACCAATTGCTTTGATATTAACTGTTGCAATTACATTATTTAAAATAGTAACTGATGATGATATGAAAAACTATAAATCTCATTTAAAGAGTATTTATGGTAGAACAATTGCTGCAGTATTAGTATTCTTTACTCCAACAATTGTCAACGTATTAACATTAGCTTTAGGTACTAATGTAGTAACAAGTAGTGAGTGTTGGAAAAATGCTAATCCTACTACCATAAAAGTGTACCAAGAAGCAGAAAAACAACAAGAAGAAGCAGAGGCTGCTAAACTAAAAGCAGAAAAAGAAAAAGCTGATGAAGAGAGAAAAGTATTAGAAGCAACTAGAGAAGCTGCAAGAGCTAAAAATGAAGATCAAAGTGAAGAAGCTAAGCAAAGAGCTTTAGCGGCATCTGAAGAAGCTAGTTGGGCTGGTACAGGTACTGCTAGCGCTACTGCTGCTGAATTAATTCGTGTTGCTTTATCAAAAGTTGGAATTAAAGGAAGACCAAATGAAATAACTAGAGGTTATGGAGCAATTGGAGGTAGTTATGATTATCACTGGTGTGCTGCCTTTGTTTGGTACGTATCTAGTTTATCTGGAGTATATCCTGAAAAGGTTCCTCATAAGACAGCTGGAGTTCAATCATATATGTCTTATTTCAAAGGAAAAGGACAATATCAAATCTCTGCTGGTCATGGAGGTACTTATGTTCCTAAAATGGGAGATTATATTTTCTTCGATTGGGAAGGTAATGCTTATGACGGAGACCACATTGGTATTGTAAAGACTGTAGAAGGGGGAGAAGTATTAACTATTGAAGGAAACTCTAATGATTCAGTTGCTGAAAGACATTACAGTTTAACAAATCGAAATGTCATTGGATATGGTGTATGGGAATAACTAAGTTATTCCTTTTTCTTTTTGTAATTTTATATTATAATTTTTAATAGGTGATAGTATGGATATATTATTAGCAATTCTTCCTACAATAATATTAGGATCTTATATCTATAAAAAAGATATTGTTGAAAAGGAACCAAAGAAATTATTAGTTATATTATTTTTATGTGGTTTCTTATCTGCAATAACTACTTTAGTTCTTACTGCAGTTGTTCAATCTATATTTCCTATATTTTCTAAAAATTATGAATCATTAGATATGATTTCTTTAATGGTTTATGTCTTTTTTGGAATTGCTTTAATAGAAGAATTCTCTAAATGGATTTATATCTATGCTGTATGTTGGAATCATAAAGAATTTAATTATGCATATGACGCAATAGTATATGCTGTATTTGTTTCGTTAGGATTTGCTACTATTGAAAATATTTTATATGTCTTAATAGGAGGAAGTAGAATAGCTTTCTTAAGAATGTTCTCGGCAGTACCAGCTCATGCTTTCTTTGGGGTTCTAATGGGTTATTATTTAGCTTTATCTAAATTAAGTCATATTCATAATTTTCATGAAAAAAGTAAAGTATATAAAATAAGAAGTTTATTTGTACCAGCTACTTGTCATTTTATTTATGATTATTTAGCTTTTGCTGGTTTAGATGCATTATTCTATATATTTATAATATTCTTATATATCTATGCTTTATCAAAAGTTAAAAGATTATCTAAAGTTACGAAAGGATTATTTAATAGTGAAGGAGAAGTATATGGAAAATTTGGTGTTAACAAAACTTGAAAAATTAGCAATACTTTTTATCACAACATGGATATTTTTAATTTTTAGAAATAGATTAGTTATTATAGATAATGTAGTTTATCTATTTTTAATCGGATTTAAAAGTCCTATTGTAACTGGTATTATTAAGACAATGACTTATTTAGGTAGCGCTTATGTATTAATACCTTTAGCTATTCTTTCTTTTTTTATTGTTAAAAATAAAAAGATTAATTATTTAATTACTATAAATCTAATCTTATCTTTTTTATGTAACCAAATTTTAAAGAGAGTATTTAGAAGAAGTAGACCAATATTTACTCATTTAGTAAAAGAATCTGGTTTTAGTTTTCCTTCAGGACATGCAATGGTATCTTTTTGCTTTTATGGATTAATTATTTATTTAATTCACAAGAGTAATTTAAATAATAAAAAGACTTATGAATTATTATTATCATTAATAATTTTTATAATAGGATTAACCAGAATATATTTAGGCGTACATTTCTTTAGTGATATTATAGGTGGTTTTGTATTTGGTTTATTATACTTATCTCTATTTATAAGACATTTAAAGTTGAAATAAGATAATAATAGTGATAAGATTATAGCATTTGGAGGTTTATCTATGTTAGAAATATTTTTAGATACTTTATTAGATGCATTAAAAATATTTCCGTTTATCTTTTTAGCTTTTTGTTTAATAGAATTATTTGAACATAAATTTTCAAAAAAAAGTAAAAAGATAATGGAAAAAAGCAAGAAGGTAGGACCACTTATTGGTAGTAGTTTGGGTTTAATACCTCAATGTGGTTTTTCTGTATTTGCGACTGATTTATATATAACTAGAATTATATCTTTAGGTACTTTAATATCTATATATCTAACTACTTCTGATGAAATGTTAGTTATTATGCTTTCTAGAAAAGTAGATATATCTATAATATTAAGAGTTTTATTAATTAAATTTGTAATTGGTATTATTTGTGGTTTTATAATAGATGCCATTCTTAGAAAAAGAAAAAAGAAACTTGATAAAGTTAATTATTCTATTTGTGATGATGAGAATTGTCATTGTGATGAAGAAGGAGTATTAGTAGCGTCTTTTAAACATACATTAAAAATATTATTATTTATCTTTTTAGTAACATTTGTTATTAATATTCTTTTAGAGTATAAAGGAAATGAATTTATATCTAAATTATTCTTAAAAGATAATGTACTAAGTCCATTTATATCATCAATAGTTGGATTAATTCCTAGTTGTGGATCTAGTGTTATCTTAACAGAACTATACATTGAAAACGCCATTAGTTTTTCTAGTATGGTAGCTGGTTTACTTACTAATAGTGGGGTAGCTATAATAGTGCTATTTAAAAGCAATAAGAATGTTAAAGAGAATTTTAAAATATTAGGATTATTATATTTAATTGGAGTAGTTTCTGGTATTACTTTACACTTTATTTGCAATCTTTAAATTATAATATTATAATTAAATTAGGTGATTAAAATGAAAGATAAAATGAAAGTTTTAGCAAGTTTAATTCTTGCAGTGTTACTAATAGTATTAGTAATTGTAAAAGGGATTGACAGAAGAAGTGATTCTGAAAAGTTTGTAAATGAATACGAGAGATTAAATAATACATCAGACTATGTTGAAGTAAAAATGCCTGAAGTTAAAAATCTTGAATATGTAAGTTTTTCAGATATTGAAAAAATGATTGGTGGAGACGCTAGTGGAGCAATAATTCTTGCATCAGCTAAAGATAATGCAAGTAGAAGAATGCTACCTATTTTCTTTGAAGCAGCAAATCAAGCTGGAGTAAAGAATTTCTACTATTATGATTTTGCTAAAGATAAAGAAAATAATACTAATAATTATAAGAAAGTATTAAAGTATTTAAATCTTAAAGAAGAAAAAGCATTTCTTCCATTAATTATATTCTTAAGTAATGGTAAAATATCTGAGTTCTTCTCTGAATCAGAACCAGAAGAATATAATAAAGAATATGAAGAAAGATTATTTGGAGAGTTCACTAAACTAATTCATATTATGTTAGATGACCTATGTGAAGAGGATTGCTAAAATGGATTGTTTTGATAGAAAGAATGTTCCAACATATCTAATAATTCTATCATTAATTATTCTATATCCTTTAGGAGTTTATTATTTAGTTTTAAAAAGTGAAACTAAACTTAAAAGAATAAAAAGAACGGAAAAAATCTTAAAGGGATGTGCAACCATCTCTTTATTATTCTTACTTATTTATCTATTATTCAACTTTGGAGACTATGTATCATTATTTGATAGTCATATGAATTTTGATATGTATTCATTTAAGTTTGTTTATGTATATTTGTTTGGGCTAATGATAATGATAAGTTCATTACTAGGATATAAGTATTTAAATAAGATTACTTCTAATCTTGTTGTTTATACAGAATATATTAATGTAAAAGGAATAAGAGATATTAGTACAATTATTGATGAAACATTAGAAGATGAACTTAGTGTTAGAGAATGTCTAGATACTTTAATTAAAAATAAATATATACAAGGTGTAGACTTAACTGAAGGAAAAGAATTAAAGAATGTTACTATAACCAAAGAAGATCGTAAGAATTATGTTAAATGTAATAAATGTGGAAATTATATGTTAAAAAAGAAACATGTAGTATGTGATTTTTGTGATAATAAAATAAAGCAATAAAAATTGCTTTATTTTTTATTTTGTAGTACTATAACCAAATAAAAAGAGAGGAATGATTCTATGGCAGATTTTTATCACGCTATAAGAAATACTAAACCAGAAACCATTAGAATATTAAATGGTATTATGGCTGATGGAATCAAATCAATTAGTTCGGGTAATCTTGTTGGTAATGAATCAAGTAGAATGAATTATGATGATGAGATTTGTCTATGCAGACCAGTTTCTAATCTGCTAATAGGAAGTTCCTGTCTTTATAATTTTATTTATTGTGGAAGAGTAATACTAAGAGTGGATGAATCTATTACTGGAGTTTTTAAACCAACTGTACTTTCTCCTGCTGAAGCTTATGAATTAGATGCTCGAGGATTAAGAGGGTTTACTGAATATAATGACGAATATCGTACTAAAGATGATATTCCTGTTTCTAAAATAACAGGATTATTATTTCCAGCTAGATTATTATTAGTATCTTGTTCAATCTACAATTACAATATGTATGGATTATTTCAAAAAGGTCTTTCTTTATCTACTAGAAAAGAAAGATTAATAGGTACTATCGAATATTTTGAAGAAATACAGGAAATAATGAAAATGAATGGTGTAGATATTCCTATATTTGATTCTGAAAATGGGCGCCAATTAGAATGTCCTCGAGATATAGAAAAAATTAAAATATTTAAGTTATAAGAAAGTTTAATAAACTTTCTTTTTTTGTTATAATAATTATGGTGATGATATGGTTGAGTTAAATACTTTAATTAATATCATGATAGATTATGTAGAACAAGGTGGATATATTTTTGGATTCATTCTTGTTTTATTAGAATCTATACTTCCATGGTTACCATTATTTGTTTTTATTGCTCTTAATATAAAATCGTTTGGTTTTATTACTGGTTTTTTAATATCGTGGAGTGCCACTATAATTGGATGTATATTATCATATTTATTATTTAGATATTTTTTTAGTAAGAGATTAAACAATTATGTTTCAAAAAAGAATTTAACTAAGGTAGAGAAGATATCTAAATCTATTAAGAATATTAGTTTTCCTAACTTAGTACTTTTAATAGCGTTACCTTTTTCTCCAGCATTTCTAATAAATATAGTATGTGGAATAACTAATGTTAATTTTAAAAAGTTCTTTTTATCTCTTTTGATAGGTAAATTATCAATTGTTTATTTCTGGGGATTTATTGGAACTAGTTTAATAGATAGTATTACCGATCCAGAAAAATTAATACAAATATTTATTATTCTATTAATTTCATTTTTACTATCTAAAGTAATTAATAAGAAATATAATATAGATTAGGAGGATATATATGGAAATAGCGTGTTTAGTTTTATTAATAGTATTAGTAATTTTAGTATTAGTACTTATTATATTAAATATTAAAAATAAGAAAGATGAAGTTAGTATTGTAGAAAAACTAGCTAGATTTGAATTTAGTATAAATAAAGAAGTAAATGATTTAAAAAATGATCTTAATAAAGATATAGATGGATCTTTTGATAAGATGAATGAAAAGTTAGAAAGAAAGTTAACTGTTATTAATGATAAAGTTAATGAAAGACTTGATCAAAACTTTGAAAAAACTAATAAAACATTCTCTAATGTATTAGAAAGATTATCTAAAATAGATGAAGCTCAAAAGAAAATTGAAACTTTATCAAGTGACATAGTATCTTTACAAAACGTATTAACTGATAAGAAGAGTAGAGGAATATTTGGAGAAGTAAATTTGAAACATATTTTATCAACAGTATTTGGGGATAACAATGATAAAGTGTATAAATTACAATATACTATGTCTAATTCTACTATAGTAGACTGTATCTTATTTGCTCCAGAACCTCTTGGTACGATTGGTATTGATTCTAAATTCCCATTAGAGAACTATCAAAACATGGTAGATAAAAATAATAGTCCAGAATTAAGAGAAAAATATGAGAAATTATTTAAAGCAGATGTTAAGAAACATATAGATGCGATTAGTGAGAAATATATCATTCCAGGAGAAACTAGTGACCAAGCTATCATGTTTTTACCAGCTGAAGCAATCTTTGCTGAGATTAATGCATATCATACAGATATTATTGATTATGCTTATAAGAAACGTGTATGGATTACATCTCCAACTACATTAATATCTACATTAACAGTAGTAGAAATGATTATTAAGAATATGGAAAGAGATAAATATGCATCTATTATTCATGAAGAATTAAATAAACTTGGTACTGAATTTAATCGTTATAAGGAAAGATGGGATCATTTATCTAAGAGTATTCAGACTGTTAATAAAGATGTAGAAAATATTCATGTAACTACTGATAAGATTAGTAAACGTTTTGATGAAATTAGTGGTGTAGAAATAGAAAAAATAAAATTAGGTGATAAATAATGGAGAAGATGATGAAAGAATATATTAAAGAAGTAGAGGAAAAATTAGATAATAAAAAAACTGACTATAAAGAGTTAAAAGCAGATATTTTAGTACATCTTGAATTTTTTAAACACGAAAGATTAATTCATTTACTAGTAACAATCTTAGTTTCGTTAATAACAGTAATTCTTTTAGTAACATCATTATTTATTGATAATTTAATTCTATTATTAATACTATTAATATTTGTTGTATTAGTATTCTTCTATATAAAGCATTATTATTTCTTAGAAAATAATGTTCAATATATTTACACACTTTACAATAAAGCTAATGAAAAGTCTAATAAATAAAATATATAATGATATAATTTATTTATAAGATAGGAGGGAATTATATTATGGCAACTCAAACTAAGAAAAAAACTGTAAAGAAAACTCCACAAACTCAACAATTAACTAAAAAACAAATGGAAGATATCAAAAAGGAATATAGAAATCATATTTTTGCTGGATTCCTTTTAGGATTAGTTACAGGAACACTTGTATTTGCATTATATTTAACAACATACGCATTAGTATAAGAAGAACTATAATAGTTCTTTTTTTTATGTCAAAATTGACTAAAAAACCTTTTTATGATATAATATGCCCAATCAAATGGGGGTATAATTATGAAGATAAAAATATATGAACGTTTTATCGAGATTCTAGAAACAGATTCAATTCAGTTAAAATATTTTAGAATATCTTTGTGTAGAACTTATCTTTTTGGTAGTAAAAAAGATATCTGTTTTAGAAAATATATTATGCCTAGAAGAATGATTCAAGTAGCTAAAGAAAAACAGTTTAAATGTATAAGCACAGATTTATCTATTATTGATCTTAATAAGAATCATATGAGATTAAATAATAATGTTTTACTTGAATTTGTTTCTTGTCCATTTATTGAAAATAATAATAAAACTCAGTTTGATATAGCAAAGAAACAAAGAAATAATTTTAGAATAGATTCTTTAAAAAATGATGGAGTAACATCTATGTATTTTAAAGGAATAAAAGATACAAAGTACGACAACATTTTGTGGATTAATGTAAACAATAAAACTAATTATAATTTTATAAACTATAATTAGTTTTTTTATGCTATTATTACAATAAAGGTGAAAGTATATCTTTTGAAAGCACATATAAAGTAAAATATAAATTGGATTATAATTTAGAAGAAATAAAATAACCGAATTTGCAAAAATGCCCAAAATGTGGTATAATTAATTTGCTTTGATGAGGAAAAGTAATCATGTAATTTATTCCAGTGAGTTGGAGATAGTGGAAACCAATAATAAATCTTGATGAAAGAACACCTCGGAGCTGACTACCAAAAGGGAAACCAAGTAGACTAGTCCGGATATGCAATCCGTTATCATATTGCTAGGTTTGTTAGAACTGAAAAAGAGATTACTGATTAACAAACCATTTTTATAAATGGTTTTTTTAGTGATAAATTAAGGTGGCACCACGGATATACCCGTATTCGTCCTTATTGTAGGATGATACGGGTATTTTTATTTAGGAAGGAGGATATATAAGATATTACCTACAAGTATCTGTTTTAAAAAAATAAAATAAAGAAAGAAGGTATATTATGAAAAAAGAATTAAGTTATTTAGAAAGAGTAGAATTAATAAGTAAATGTAAAAAATTATTTGAACAAGAACTAGAAAAAAGATTAGATCTAATAAAAGTAGAGTGCCCTTTATTTGTTAAAACAAGTACTGGTTTACAAGACGATTTAACTGGAGTAGAAAAAGGAATTGGTTTTATAAAAGAAGATGAATCATATGAAATTGTTCATAGTCTTGCTAAATGGAAAAGAAGTGCTTTAGGTAAGTATGAATTTCCATTACATAAAGGTTTACTCACAGAGATGCGTGCTATTAGAAAAGACGAAATAGTAGATGAATTGCATTCATTATATGTAGAGCAATGGGATTGGGAAAAAGTTATATCTAAAGATGATAGAAAGATCCCTTATCTTAAGAAAATAGTTAGACAAATTTATTGTGCTATTAAAAGTACAAGTAAAAGATTAGATATAAAGATTGATCTGGTACCAAGAGTAACTTTTATTACTTCTCAAGAATTAGAAGATATGTATCCGGATAAAACTTCAAAAGAAAGAGAAGATTTAATTACTAAAAAATATGGTACAGTGTTTATTATTGGTATTGGAGAGAAACTTAAAAGTGGTAAACCTCATGATTTAAGAAGTCCTGATTATGATGATTGGAGTTTAGACGGAGATTTATTAATCTATAGTAAAGCTCTAGATAAAGCTGTAGAGGTTACATCTATGGGAATAAGAGTGGACGATAAATCTTTATTAGAACAATTAAAAAAGACTGATTCCTTAACTAAAATAGAATTACCATATCATCAATCAATTATTAAAAAAGAACTACCTCTTACAATAGGAGGAGGTATAGGAATTTCTAGAATTTTAATGCTTTTATTAGATGAAGATCATATAGCTTGTGTCCAAGCATCCGCTTGGGATAAAAAGACCCTTTCTAAAATAATATCAAAAAAAATATTATAGTTATAAAAAAGACTTTATAAAAGTCTTTTTTTTGTGATACAATTACTATAGGAAAATAGGAGTCGGCTTATGAAATTATATTTAGTGGATACGGAGAAGTTATATACTTTTGATTTGCCTAATAAAGTTAATGGTTCTTTTTTGTTTGCTTTTAAAGGAAGAGATGAAAGAGAAAAAACTATTAACATCGACGCTGTTAACGATAGTTGGGTTATTAAAAGTAATGGTAGTGTAGATATTCTAAATAATGGAGGTGGAGTACAACCAACTCTAACTCTTTCTGATTATATAGAAGTTCCACTACAAATTATTGGCGAAAAAGAAAATAAATATTTATATTCTTTACCATTTAATGATAAGAACATGACTAAATATGCTGTTGGTCAAACTAGTACGATTTCTATTGGTAGTGGTAATTGTAATATTCAATATACAAATCCATTAGTTGTACCAGCTCAATTAAATATTTCTTTGTCTGGGAATGATTGGTATGTTGTACCAGTTAATGATGAAAAAGCTCATTCTTATTTGAATAATAAAAGAATTAAAATGGCTACTAAGATTCATACTGGAGATGTAATTTTTATTAACGGACTAAAAATTATTTGGATGAAGAGTTTCTTGGTTATAAATAATCCAAGAGGACTAGTTAAAATAAATGGTCTTAATCCATATATAGAACAACAAGTAACAGATAACACTAAATATGAACCTGTATCTGAAGAAGAATCAATGGTTCGTTTATATAATGATAATGATTATTTTACTCATACTCCAAGACTTAGAACAGTAGTAGAACATGAAGAAGTAGATATAGATTCTCCTCCTGGAAACCAAGATCCTCACAATGGAGATATGCCTATATTACTTTCTTTAGCTGCTTCAATTACTATGGTAGCTTCAGCTGCTTATATGTTATATAACTCTCTTTATGGATTAAAGAGTGGACATATGGAAAAAGCTAGAGCTTATCCGATGATTGCTATGTCAATAGTAATGCTTATCGGTTCATTAGTTGTTCCTAAAATAACAAAAAGATGGCAAAAGAAACAACAAAAGAAAAGAGAACAATTACGTCAAACTAAATATGGAGATTATTTAGCTAAAAAAGAAAATGAAATTCAACAAATAGTTAAAAAACAAATACAAATAATTAATGAAAATAATGTACCTTTACAAGAAGTAGTTAACTTAATCAAAAATAATAGCCGTACTATTTGGAGTAGAGAAATAAAAGATGATGATTTCTTAAAGATTAGAATGGGGATTGGAGATTGCCCAGCAGATATAACTATTTCAGCTCCAACTAAACACTTTACTTTGGATGAAGATGATTTAACAAATAAAGTTATTGATGTTCCAGACAAATATAAGACATTAGAAAACGTACCAATTTGTTTCTCATTAGTTGAAAACAATATTACATCATTTATCTTTGATTGTAGTTTTAAAGATGATTTTGTAGATGGTTTATTATTACAATTATTTACTTATCATAGTGCATTAGATTTGAAAATAGTATTATTTACTGATGAAAAAAGTGAAGATAAATGGCACTATCTAAAAAAACTTCCTCACTTTTGGAATGAAGATCATACAGTAAGATTCTTTTCAACAAATACTGAGGAGACTAAAAATATTTTAACTTATTTAGATAAAGAATTCAGTATACGTGAAGAAAAATTCGGTGGAGATCGTGATAGTACTGAGATAGTTCAAGAAAAGAGAAGTATTAGAAAAGATGCTCCTTATACAAAGTATGATACATATTATTTAGTAATTACAGACAATTATAAGAGTATAAAAGATTCTACTTTTGTAAGAAAATTCTTCCAAGAAAATCAAAACTTAGGATTCTCATTAGTATTCTTTGGAGATTCAATGAAGAATTTACCACAAGAATGTAATACTTTCGTTCAAATATATGATAAAGAAAGTGGTATCTTTAATAAAGAATTAAATGCTGATTCATTAATCAAATTTAAAGCTGATTATGATCCAACTATTAATATGGAAGAAATGGCTACAAAAATTGCTAATATACCAGTACAAAGTAGAGAATTAGCCGCAGCTCTTCCTAGTAGTTTGTCATTCTTAGAGATGTACAATGTTGGTAAGATTGAACAATTAAATGTACTTAGTAGATGGTCTGGAAATGATCCAACTACAAGTTTAAGTGCTCCCGTAGGAGTTCATGTAAATGGAGATTTATTTAACCTAGACTTACATGAAAAATTTGATGGACCACATGGACTTATTGCTGGTTCTACTGGATCTGGTAAATCAGAATTCATTATTACTTATATTTTATCAATGTCAATTAATTACCATCCTAATGAAGTACAATTTGTACTTATTGACTATAAAGGTGGAGGTTTAACTGGTGCTTTTGAAAATAGAGAAACAGGAGTACATATTCCTCATTTAGTAGGTACTATTACTAACTTAGATACTGCTGAAATGAATCGTACTTTAGTATCTATTGAAAGTGAACTTAAACGTAGACAAGCTCAATTTAATAAAGTAAGAGACTCTATTGGTGAAAGTACTATGGATATTTATAAATATCAAAGATTATATCGTGAAGGTGTAATTAAAGAACCAATGGCTCATCTATTTATAATTTCCGATGAGTTTGCTGAGTTAAAGAGTCAACAACCTGACTTTATGGCCCAACTTATTTCTACTTCACGTATAGGACGTTCACTTGGAGTACACTTAATACTTGCTACACAAAAACCAAGTGGAGTAGTTAATGATCAAATATGGTCTAACTCTAAGTTTAAAGTTTGCTTAAAAGTTCAAAGTAGAGCTGACTCAATGGAAATGTTAAAACGTCCAGAAGCAGCATCTATTAAAGAAGCAGGACGTTTCTACTTACAAGTAGGATTTGATGAATATTTTGATATAGGTCAATCTGGATGGAGTGGAGCGAGATATATTCCTGCTGAAAGAATTATTAAGAAATTAGATGATTCAATTAATTTTATTAATAATAATGGTGGAATAATTAAGACAGTTAATGATGCTATTAAACAAGATAAAAATGAAAAAGATCAAGGAGATCAATTAACTAATATTGTTAGGTATTTATATGAAATAGCAGAAAAAGAAAATATAAAACCTAAGAAAATGTGGCTTGATAGTTTAAGACCATTTGTTAAAATTGATGAATTAATAGCTCAATATGGATATCAACCAGAAAAATATGTAATTGAACCTATTATTGGTGAATATGACTTCCCAAAACAACAAACTCAAGGTTTATATACAATTAACTTTAATGAAACAGGAAACTTAATTATTCATGGAGTTAATGGTTCTGGTAAAGAGAACTTAATATCAACAATTCTATATTCTATTTGTATGAATCATACTCCAGAAGAAATTAATTTATATATTGGTGACTTCGGAGCTGAAACATTAACAGTATTTAATAAGATGCCTCAAGTAGGAGATGTATTTGTTGGTAGTGATTCGGATAAATTAATGAATCTTGTTAAACAATTAGAAAAAGAACTAGCAACTCGTAAAAAAGCCTTTGTTGATTATGGTGGAAGTTTTAGTGAATATAATAAACAAAATGAGAAAAAGTTACCATTAATTATGGTAGTATTAAATGCTTTTGAAACATTCCAAGAATTGTATCCTAGAATTACTGGTATTTTTGATACATTATTTAGGGATGGAGCTAAATATGGAATCGAATTTATAGTATCTACTTCAGTAGTAAGCGCTATTAGAGGTAGAACAGCTCAAAACTTTACAAATGTAATTGCTTTAAAACTAGGAGATCCTTCTGTATATAGAGACCTTCTTGGTTCACCTAGAGGAATGTTCCCAGCAGATAAATTTGGTAGAGGTATTGGTTTAATAAATGGTATACCTCTAGAATTCCAATCAGCTTATGTAACTGAAAGAGAGAACTTATCTCAAACAATAAGAGAAACATGTAAAGAATTAAGTGCAAAAATTACTACAAGAGTTCCTAAGATTAAGACTCTACCTGAAAAATGTGTTCTAGATGATGTTTTATTTGAAATGACAGGATTAAATGGAATACCAATTGGTATTGAACTTAATAGTCTAGAAGTATATATTTATGACTTTACTATTAATAAGATTAACTTAGTTGCAGCTAATAATATTAGTAGTCATATTCATTTCTTATATGCTATAACAAAAGAACTTATTATGACTAAGAATAAAGTAAAGATTATAGATGCTTTAAATATCTTTAAAGGTGCTTATGAAGGAGCAGAGATATTTAATGATGATTTTGATAACTTAATTAGAAATATTGCTATTGAATTAAATCAAGATGCTAATGCAACTACTGATACTATCTATATGTTCATTGGAATATCTTCGTTAAAAGATAAATTAAACGATCAAAACAAGATTGTTTATGAAGAAATATTTAAACGTGTAAGCTTATTTAACCATAGTACATTTATCTTTGCTGATGATTTAGCTGGACTTGATAATATCAAGACAGATGATTGGTATCGTGCAAATGTAGATACAAGTTATGGTATTTGGTTAGGAGAAGATGTAGGATCACAACTTGCAATTAATATAGGAACTTTATCACTTGATGATAAAAAGATTATGTTCCCATTTATTGGATATCCTGTATATAAAGGAAACCATATGATTGTTAAATATGTAGTAGATGGTATGGAGGAAAAAGATAATGGAGAATAAGGTTTTAGTAGAATTAGTTGTACCAATAATAGAAAAAAAATATGATATATATCTTCCTGTTAATAGAAGAGTTGGTAATGCTATTGGATTAATAATTAAAGGTATTAATGAATTTAATGGTGGAGATTATGAATTTGATTCAAAGATTTCTCTATACAATAGTTTTACTGGTACTAAATATAATAACAATGATCTTATACGTAAAACAGATATAAGAAATGGTACAAAATTAATATTAATGTGATATTATTATGATAGGGTAGGAGGTTTAATATGAGCAATGATGAAAAGAAAAGATATTATAATAATTTGCTTTATTATACAAGAATAGTACGTGATAATTTAGGAAACGCTTTATCATATATTAATGCTGCTAAAAGTAATATGGCAGATGCTTATAGTATAGATGATGCAGCAGCAGACAATGGATATTTAAGTTCACAATATTCAGATATAAATACCCTTTATACAAGTTTAAGATATACAATAATTCCAAAAATAGAAGAAGAAATAAAAAAATTAGATGCAGTAGCTGCAGAAGGGGAATAGAGTATGACAAAAATAGATGTAGATACAACAAAACTTAGGGGATACGCAGAAGATTTGAGTACTTCTGCAGATGAGTATTTAAAAACTATTGAAGATTTATATACTGAAATGTGTGATATAAAAGGTAAAATATGGACAGGTACTGCAGCAGAAGCATATGTTGAAATGTGTAAAAAACAAAAAGAAGAGTATTTAAAACATGCAAACGCTATGAAAAGTTTATCAACAGCATTGCTTAGTTATATTGACACACTTGAAGTTGGAATTAAGGATCAATTGAAGTAGGTGATTATATGTCAAAAGTACATTTAGATTCAGATGTTATAAATAATAAAATTAATCCTAATATATCAAGCGCTAAAGACCAATTATATAATGGTAGAAAACTACTAAATGATGTTTATATACCATGGGATTTTGTTTATAGGAATACATTAAAGGGTTATGTTAATAGTATAGATACCATTAATTCTAGATTAGAAAAGTTTGATTCTTGGGTTAATGGTGCTAAAAATAAATTGACTCAAGCAGAAGGTGAATACAAATCATCTATTGAAAAGATAGAAGTAAGTGAGATAAAAGAAAGACCAAAAGCAGTTTGATGTGTAAATATACGTTAAAATGTATTGTCAAATTGTGGAAAATGTTTTATTCTTAAGGTAAGAATAGAGAGGAATGTATTATGGGAAATTCAGATACAGTTCAAAATGATGCAGCAATAAGTAAGTCTGGTGTAACTACCTTGAAAAGAGATATTGTTACATATACTACAAGATTGAATGGAATCTTTAATGATATGGATCAAGCTTTGATAGGTATTGAATCCTATTTTGATGGAAACGATTTTACTGTTTTAAGCGATAAATACAATAGCTTAAAAAATTATAATCGTATTATTATCAAGAATATTGATTTACATATTGATGAATTAAATGTAGTTGTTAATGAATTTGAAAACATGGATAATCAAAATGCTGAAGCAATGCAAAAAGCTGCTCAAGCAGTTGAAGATCTTGCCCATGATCTTCAATCTATTAATAATTAAATAAATATTTAGGAGGAAAAAATGGATACAAACGAATTAACAAACTATGAATATGGTGTCAGCGCCACAGGTGTTTCAGCATTAATTGATAATATAAAATTACATGCTCTAACAGAAGCAGCTGGATATGCAACAGGTGATAACGGAAAAAATGTTATTAAAACTGTTGCAAGAGAATATTGGACAGGTACTTCAGAGGAACAATTTGAATTAATGCTTGACCAAGATGCACAAAGATTTGCAGATAATGTAAATGCTCTAGTTAGCTCTGCAATAGCTGAAATTAATAATGCAGGATTAGAATATGAAAAATTTGACGATCATCTAATGGATAACTTAGGTATCGGTCAATAATGTAGAAGGGAGAATTAGATAATATGGCAGTTACAGGAACAGATCAAAAAGTTGAAGGACAATTAAGATCAGAATTTGATACTTCAATGAATTCATCAAACTACGCTTCAAGTGTAGGAGGAGCTCAACAAACTACTGTTGAACATGGTACAGCATTATTCGATGGACACTGGGGAAGTTGGAGTGAAAATGTTGATTCTCAAATGGCAGGAACAGCTCGAGGAATTAAAGACAGTTTTAAGACTAAAATGGATACAGCTATCGAAACATATACAGGTACTGATACTGGAATTAAATCATTTATAAATCAATTAGAAACAGATACTACAACTATTATTGCTGGAGGTTTCAAAGGTACTAATGTTGAATCAGCTGTTAAACGTTTAATTCAAAGTTTAAAAGCTGAAGCTGATGCATATACTGTTGCATTATTAAATGCTGAACAACAAATCGTTCAACAAGTTGCAGATGCTTATGCTAAACAAGATGAAGCTATCGCTTCTTCAATGAATACAGACACTAACCAAATGGCTAATGCTGTAGGTACAGGACAATAGATATTAAAAATGTATAGAAATATACATTTTTTTTATGCTATAATCTTATTGGTGATTTTATGGAACGTTTACAAAAAGTTATTGCGTCAGCTGGAATATCATCTCGTCGCAAAGCAGAAGAACTTATTACTTCTGGAAAAGTAGAAGTAAATGGTGAAGTAATAACTGAGTTAGGAACAAAGGTTTCTGAAAAAGATGAAATACTTGTTGATGGTATAAAAATAAATAGAGAAGAAAAAGTATATTTTCTTCTTAATAAACCTAGAGAAGTAATATGTTCTGTATCAGATGAACATAATCGTAAGACAGTAATTGATTTAATAGATACAGATAAACGTATTTATCCAGTAGGAAGACTTGACTATGATACAACAGGAATAATTCTATTAACAAATGATGGAGAACTATCTAATAAACTTATGCATCCTAAGAGTAATATTGATAAAGTGTACATAGCTAAGATAAACGGAACTCTTTCTCCTAGTGAACAAATGACTCTTAAAAATGGAGTAGTTATTGATGGTATTAAAACATCTAAAGCACGTGTTAAAGTACGCAGTATTGATAAAAATAGTAATACTTCAATTGTAGAAATTACTATCCATGAAGGACGTAATCATCAAGTTAAAAAGATGTTTGAAGCAGTTAATCACGAAGTACTAAAACTTAAAAGAGAAAGATATGCTTTCTTGGATCTTACTGGTTTAAATTCAGGAGAATATCGTAAATTAAATCATAAAGAAGTTTCAAAATTATATGAATTAACAAAATAAAAAAGAACCATAAGGTTCTTTTTTTATTCTTCTACTTCACTAATAGCGCCAACTGGACATACTTCCATAGCGTCTCTTGCAGATTCTTCAAGTTCAGGTTTAACTACTTCTTCTTTTGGAGTAGACATACCTTGATCATTCATTTCAAATACTTCAGGAGCAACTCCTAAACATGCACCGCATCCAATGCATCCTTCAACTTTTACTTTCATCTGTTCACCTCCGATATCTAAGTATCTATTTACATTTTACTATTTAAAAATATATTTGTCTATGATAAAATGTAGATATAGTAGGAGGTGCTTTAAATGGAAAGAAGAACTTCTAAATACGTTGAAGAAAAACCACAAGATCCTAAAAAAAGTCGTGCTCATAAGAATAAATATCTTTATGATGATGATAAAAGAAAAGTTGGATATGAGGGTATTGTTGACTTAACAAATTTTGAAAGTATTAATAATAATTCTCCGGTAGTTGAAGAGATAAAACATACTAGAGTAGAAAAAAATCAAAATAGTATTGATCCAGTTACTGAAGAAAAAATATATGATATTAATTCAGTTCTGGAAGAAGCTAAAAAGAATAGAAGTGCTACTGAAGAAGCTGATAAAAGAAGAAAACTACAAGATATTGAATATAATATTTTGAATGATTTAAATCAAAAATATCTATCTAAAAAAGAAAAGATGGAAGAAGACCTTGAGAAAGAAGGAATTAGAGAATTAATAGATACTATTACATCTAATGCAATTGTAGAAGAACCTAAAGAAGAAGTAGATGATGGTAAAGATTTAATGAGTGATTTAATGGCAACTAATGCTATGACAGCCTTATCTAATGAAGAATTACAAGAAGAAATCGCAAAAGAAATATTGGTAGATGATGATAATAAGAGTGAAGAAATAGATCTTAATAAAACTATTAGTGATAGTGGAAAGATTATTAATTCTTTTTATACTAGAAGTATGGATTTATCTGAACAAGATTTTGAACTTAGAGATGAAATAAAAGAAGAAAGCAAAGCTAAAAGAAGAATAATAATATTAGTAGTATTAATTATTTTAGTTTTAATTGCGATAGTTAGTTTCTTTGTTCTAAAAGAAATAAATGTAATATAAAGTTAATACTAATTAGTATTAACTTTTGTTTTGTGCTACAATTGTTATGAGGGATGATTATGTCAAAATATGAAGAAGGAAAAATAGTAGTAGGTTGTGTAACAGGAATAGAAAACTATGGAATATTTGTTAGTTTAAATGAATATTATAGTGGTTTAATTCATATATCTGAAATATCTACTAAATTTGTAAAAGATCCTAGTGATTTTGTTGAAATAGGTGAAACTATTAGAGTAAAAATACTAGAAAAAGATGATGATACTTATCATTTAAAATTAAGTATAAAAGATATTGATTATCGTATTAATAAAAAGAGTAGGGGTAAAATTGAAGAAACACCTAGTGGATTTGAAACTTTATCTATTCAATTAGATGATTGGGTTGAAGAAAAGTACAATGAAATAGATGAGTAGGAGTTAATATGAAAACAGTTGAATTTAATAACCTAGAGTATGAATTAGTTAAAGAATATAAAGATGGATTTGATAAAGATGATTTCTTAGAAGCAATTAGAGAAACTGATTACTTTAATGATTACGATTACATATTTGGAGACTACTCATATGGTAAATTAAGACTTAAAGGATTTTATGAAAGTAATAATAAAAAAGTAAAGAATATTAATAATATTAAAGACTTAGATAATTATATTAAAACTTACTGTTCTTATGAATGTAGATTTTTCTTATTAAAAAGACCTAAAAAACAAAAATAATATTGAAATAAATACCTAAATCATGATAATATTAATAGTAGTATAGAATAAAGGGAGGCATTAATATGTCAGAAGAAAAAAAAGTTATGTCTATCGTATTAGAAGATGGTTCAATCGATGAGGTTGAGGTTCTTTTATCATTTGAATTTACGGATACTAAAAAAGAATATATTATTTATACAAAAAACGAAACTGACGACAATGGAAATGTCACTATTTATGTTGCATCACTAATTAGAAACGATGATAGTGATCCTGTTTTAGGTGGAGTAGAGACTGATGAAGAATGGTCTAGAATTAAGAATGTTCTAAAAGAATTATCTAAACCAGAAGAAAACGAAGAAAAAGAAGAGGGAACAGACGCTCAATAGTATTAATATAAAGGGAGGTTCTTGAAATGGAAGACGAGAGAAAAGAAGAAGGATTTTTAAGAAGATTAGAAGATGTTCCATCAACAGTTAGAGCTGGAGCAAAACCTAAAAAAGCCAAATTAACTGGAAAAACTATTGATAGTCTTCGTACTTCTAATGAAAAATTAGCACGTAGAATCGAAAAGTATAATGCTGAATACCAAAGACTTCTAGAAATTGCTAATGTAATTAACGAACGTGGTGAAGCAAGTGGTGAAGAAGTATTATCTGATGTAGAACAATTTAATAGACAAGCTGAAAAATTAGCTAAATTAGCTGTTAAAATTATTGCCTTCGAAGATTTAGGTAACGGTAGTAAAATTGCTCTTAACGGAGTTGGAATTAAAGCTATTAAAGTTCCTAATAGATTAACAAGATTATTAAATGGATTTACTAAAGCCGGAAGAGAAAAGAACAAGATGTATTCTGAAACAGAAGAACAAATTGCTAAGGTAGCTCAAGATGTTATTTCTCAAAACGGTGAAGAGTTAACTGTAGATATTACTAAGTTAGAAGGATTAAGTGTTACAACTCCTGGAACTAACTTAGAAAATACTAATTTAGCAGAAGCTCCATTAGTAGGTACTTTGAATAGAAATGAATACTTATTAAATAGTTTCTTAAGATCAAAGGAACCATTAGAAATAAATGAAGAAGCAGTTCTTCCTGGAGGTAATCTATCAGCTGATAGAGCACTTCGTGAAGCATTATTTGGTGGTAAAAAGACACCAGTTTATTCCTTAGGTGGAGCTGATCTATTTAGAGGTTTATCATTTGAACCTAAAAAAACAGCTGATGATAGAGCACTTCGTGAAGCATTATTTGGTGGTAAAAAGGCACCAGTTTATTCCTTAGGTGGAGATGATTTATTTAGAGGTTTATCATTTGAACCTAAAAAACCAAAAGATGAAAAACCTGAGTTTAAAGTTGTAGATGATGGAAGATTAGTAGAAATTGTTAATTCTCAACCAACATTATTCGATGTAGCTAAGCAAATAGGTATGACTGAATTATATACTGTAAGGAGTTTTAAAGAACAACCTAAGCCACCTTTTATGAATGAAAAACAAGTTATTTGTGTTTATAACGCAAAAGATAAATCTTATGTTGATACATCAAGTCATCCACGACTTGTTAACTTAGTTAATATAGCTCGTATGTGGTATGGACTAGGGGGAGAGTTTACTGAGGTAGAAAGACCTATTTTTGATAAATTAGCTTCTGGACAAGATGTAGATCTTGATGCTTTGACATTAACAAATAAACAATCAATGAATTTGATATATGACTGGGTTCGTAGACAACCTCGTGGATTTGATCAAGCTATAGCTGTATATGAAGAATTATCTGGTAAGAAATTTGAACCACCAATGGAAGTAAAAGAAGAAGTCACTGTAGCTACTGCTGTAAAAGATGATCCTTTAGCTGGATTTGATCCATTTGCTGCTGAACCATTAACTGATAAAGGAGAAGCAACAAGAGTAGATGGTTCAACTAAACCTAAACCTAACACTGGAACAAAGCCAAAAGGACTAGTTTCAATCTTTGCTAATCCGGATGCAGAAGCAGAAATGGGATTTCCAGTAGATCAACCAGTAGAGACCGTCGCAGATAAATTCTGGAATGGAGCTGTTCCAGGAGGTGCTGTTCCAGGAGGTGCTGATTCATCAGCTACTGATCCATTAGCTGATAATGTTCTTTTAGTAGTAACTGAAGAAAGAGAACGAAAATTAACACTTCTTACAAATGCTTTAGGAGATAATGATACAGCTGCTAGATTTATTGCTGATGAAATAAATAGAGGAAAAGAAGAAGGTCAACAATTAACAGCAGAGCGTGTTTTGGCTGATTGTGAGGATCGAGGTGTTTATCCTCTAGATCATGCATTGGTTATTTTTGAAAATTTAGCCCCAGAAAGACAAACAGCAATTTTAAATGAAATTACAACAGGAACTTTTATGCAAAATGGTGCCCAAGATGATTTGGGACATAGAATTGGAAAGTAAGGTAAAATAAAAAGGACTTAAATAAGTCCTTTTTTATTTGTTATATTTGTTCAACTCCCATAACTTCGGGAATTTCATCCATAAGCATAGCTTCAATTCCTTCTTTTAAGGTTACATCTATTAAACTACATCCTTGACATGCTCCAAGGAGTTTTACATAGACAATACCATCTTCAAATTTAATATATTCAAGACCACCGCCATCTCCTTCAAGATATGGTCTAATGCGATCTATAACTTCTTTAATTTCAGCTTCTACATCACGTTTTTTCTCTTTTTTCATAAAATCACCAATAAAATCATAGCAATTTATTTAAAAATAGTAAAGTAAAGATAAAAAAACTTAATTATTTTGGTTGACAAAGAAGTTTATATTTGTTATATTTTTAATTGTCAAACCGAAGTATTCGGGCGATTAGCTCAGTTGGTTAGAGCACCTGCCTTACAAGCAGGGGGTCACAGG